>CAYYZH010000190.1:1591-8522 GCA_964475765.1 uncultured Limibaculum sp. | reverse complement strand
CTCGCGTCGATCGCCCTGACATTCCTGCCGGGACGGCGCGCCGCGTAGCCGGCTGTCCCCGCCCCGAAAGGGATAGAAGACAGCCCCTTGACAGGATCAGCTGCCGGTTTTCAGCGGGCAGAAGTCGACGGGGGTCATCAGCTTATTTGACTGGCTGACCAGCGCGCCCAACTCCGCCGATTTGACGGTATAGGCCAGCCATTCCGGGTCGGACCAGAGCACCGCACGCTTGGCTTCGCGGTCCCCGGCATTCTCGTACATCCAGATATGGATGTATTCGTTGGGATCTCCGGTCTCGGTCTTGAGATAGGCAAGCGGCGTGCCGAGACACCGGAACTGCGGCGGTTTTCCCATCTCCTCATAAAGCTTGAGATGGGCTCCGATGGTTCCGGGCTTGCATTTGTAAGTACGAACGTCGAGCAGCATGGTGTCCTCCCGTAGATAGATGCTTCAGGGACCCGATAACGCGACATGCCGGAAAACACCAGTTGCCAGCCGCGACCGCCGCTGGACTGACGCGCATGGCGACCATTGGTATACTAAGATTGATACGCGCGCCGACGGCCGCATTGAGTCCAAATCAACCGTTGTCCGAGCAGGCACATCACGTCACCGGCGTTTGGGGCCGGCCCAAGTGACGCCGACGGATCGCCCTCAGGGGCTATCCCTGATCGGCAGACCTTCAGTACGGCTCCTCGGTCTCGCTGGAGAGGATAATGCCCTTCTTGAGGCTGGGCTCAACGCCTTCGCTGGAAAGGATAACGCCCTTCTTGAAACTGGGCTCAGCGCCTTCGCTGGAGAGGATAACGCCCTTCTTCACCGCGGTCATCTTGTCCTTTGAGCCTGCGCCCTGCACGCCGTCCAGATCGTCATCGGAAATCACTTCGGGGGTATTCTGATCTTTGGTCATTCGTTGATCCCTCATATTCAACGTGGATAACATAGCATCCCAACGACCCCGGTCTGTAGCAAAAGCTACATGCTCAATCGAGCAGGAGTTAGGCCGAGTGCACATCCGGGCGGGTGGCCAATCGCCCACTGCGCTGGAGGCTGTCCGGCGTCAGCTCGGCAAACAAGGTCACGCCTACGAGGCTGTTCGCCCTGTTGCACGCTTGCCAAGTCTGCAAAACACCTTTGGCTTTGATGTGCCGAAGTCTGAAGGTTCTTATCGGATCGCAGCTTTGCCCCCAAAGCCACCCTTCGCGTGCTGTTGCACCTGTTCCCGTAAATGACCTGTGTTTAGGCTGGCTTGGGCTTGGACCGCGTTGGGCCAGGAGGGTCACCCCGCCTTGGCCTTGCGGATTGCGGCCCAGATCCGGGCAGGGGTCAGCGGCATGTCGATATGGGTCACGCCGAGCGGTGCCAGCGCGTTGCAGACGGCGTTGGCCGCGCAGACCAGCGAGCCGACCGAGCCTGCCTCGCCGACGCCCTTGGCGCCCACCGGGTTCACCTTGGTCGGCACCTCGCGGATGGTGAAGTTCACCTCGGGCATCATGTCGGCACGCGGCATGGCATAGTCCATGAAGCTTGCCGTCAGCGGTTGGCCCGAGCCCGGCTGATAGTGCATGTCCTCCAGGAGGGTCTGCCCGACCCCCATGGTCACGCCGCCATGCATTTGTCCCGTCAGCAGGGTCGCGTTCAGCGCCCGCCCGACATCCTCGACAACGGTGTAGCGCTCGACCGAAAGCTCTCCGGTCTCGGGATCGACCTCAACTTCGCAGATGTGACACCCGTTCGGGAACGTCACCTTGTCCGGCTCGAAGTGAGACTGGCCATCCAGGGTTTCCTCGCGTTCCGCTGCGGCCTGCGCAACTTCGGGCAGGGTGACACGCCGGTCGGTCCCTGTGATCCGGAACTCGCCGGCATCGTATTCGATGTCGCCCGGCGCGGCCTCCAGCATATCGCCCGCCAGATCCCGGCCCTTGGCGATCACCTTGTCCATCGCCAAAGTCAGGGCCGAGCCGCCCGTTGGGGCCGACGCCGATCCGCCGGAGCCACGCCCGCCGGGCAGGTCATCGGTGTCTCCCTGGCGATAGTCGATCTGATCCATCGGAACGTTCAGGGCTGTCGAGACCATCTCGGAGAACGCTGTGGCCAGCCCCTGTCCGACCGACATGGCGCCGGGATGGATCACAACGGAGCCGTCTGGATTCACCGTCACGCGGCAATGGTCGGCGCCCGGTTTGACAAAGGGGCCGCCCGCGACCTCGATCGGGTTCGAGATCCCGATGCCCCGTAGTTTGCCGCGCGACTCCGCCTCGGCCTTGCGGGCCGGGAACCCGGCCAGATCCGCCTCTGCGGCGGCGGTCTTCATGTTCTCCTCGAACTCTCCACAGTCGTATTCGAACATGAAGCCGGTATTGTAGGGCATGGCCTCCGGGGCGATCAGATTGCGCCGCCTGAGCTCGAACGGATCCATCCCGAGATCGGCCGCTGCCAGATCCATCAGGCGTTCGATGCAATAGGTTGCTTCGGGTCGCCCCGCACCGCGATAGGGCCCGGTCGTGTGGGTATGGGTGTAGACACCGTACGCTTCTGCTGCCGTCGGGCCGATCTTGTAGGGCCCGGAGATCCCGCCGAGATTGCCGAGGCCCCCAAGCGAGCGCCCTTGCAAAAACGCACCGATATTGATGTCGAAATGCGCGTGAAGGCCGAGGAGAGAACCCTCGTCGTCAAAGCCGAGCGTCGCATCAAAGCGCATGTCTCGGCCATGATCGTCAACCAGCGCGGCCTCCGTCCGGTCGGAGACCCACTTGACCGGGCGGCCAAGTTGCTTTGCCGCATGGATGCAGAGCACATCCTCTGCATAGGCCGTGATCTTCATCCCGAACGAGCCGCCGACATCGTGGGTGACGACGCGCACATCCCCAGCGTCGACGCCGAAAATTCCGGCGATCTGACCTTTGATGGCATGAGGGCTTTGCGAGCAGGACTGCAGGTAGATCCGCCCGTCTGAGGTGATCTCGGCCAATGCAGCGCGCGGCTCCATCGCGTGCACGGCAACGCGGCTGACTTGCGCCGAGAGGCTCACCTTGCGCGGGGCGGCGTCGATGGCAGCGTGGGCGGCGTCATGATCGCCGCGGCTCCAGACATAGGCGACATTGTCCGGCACTTCGTCCCAGACGACTGGCGCATCCGAGGCGCGGGCATCGAGACTTGCCGTGACCGCGTCGCTTTCGTCGTAGTCTACCTCGATCAGTTCCGCAGCGTCGCGGGCCAACGCGTCGGTTTCAGCCACGACGAAGGCGATGGCTTGCCCGACATGGCGCACGCGGTCGATGGCAAGGATCGGGCGGGCGGCCTGAAAGGCCGGCTCGCCATTGGTCATGGGCAGGTTCGGCCCGCACGGCATATGCGTCGGACCACTGCCGTCAAGATCCGCGGCGGTGTAGACTGCGATCACGCCCGGGGCGGACTTGGCCGCGGAGACATCAACGGACATCAACTTGGCGTTTGCAACCTGAGACCGGGCCACCGCGCCGTGTACCATGCCGGTCGCCTGAAGATCGGTCGCATAGAGGCCGGCCCCGGTGACAAAGCGCCGGTCTTCGATCCGTCCCTGAAAACTCGCGAACTTGTTCATGGTCCCTGCTCCTGATCAACGAGGGTGCGTCTTGCAGCAAGACCCAAGTCTTGCCCAAGGGTAAATCCTACGACGGCATCGCCAATTCGGATGCGTCCTCATATCTGTTCGGATCGGCCTTGTGCCATCGGGCCGAATATCGATCCCGATTGCTTGAGTAAGCACCGCCTTCGATCCGTACGCGCTGCAGACGCACCCTGAAACTATCTGCCTTGAAACGCGGGCTTGCGTTTTTCCATAAAGGCCCGGCGGCCTTCCTTGAAGTCGTCCGATGCAAAACAGTCTGCGACCATTTCATCGCACCGCGCAAGATTGCGATCCTCCGGGTCGGTCAGCACCTGCGTCGAGATGAACTTCATCGCAGCTACCGTCAGCGGCGCATTCGCTGCGATGGTGTTTGCGTAGTCGGTCACCGTCTGCTCCAGTGCGTCCTTGGGCACGATCTGCTGCGCAAATCCCATACGGTGGGCTTCTTCAGCGCCGACCCGTCCTGCGGTGAACATCAGATGGCGTGCATTGGCGATGCCGACGATATTCTTCAGCCGGTTGATCGCTGCGAAGGGATAGCCCAGTGCCAGCTTCGCCGCCGGCATCGCGATCTGCAGGTCCTCCGAGCAGATGCGGATGTCGCAGACACATGCGAGGTTCAACCCGCCTCCGATGCAGAACCCGTCGATCATTGCGATTGTTGGTTTGGGAAACGCCTCGATCCGCTCGTAGACTTTGCCGGTTTGCGCATTGTAGTGCTGCTGCGCCTCCGCCGTGCCGCGTTGGCTTTCAAACTCCGAGATGTCCGCCCCGGACACAAAGGACTTGCCGCCCGCGCCGGACAGGACCACGACGCGAATGTCCGGGTCGTTCTGGAATTCGTCGAGGATCTCCTGCGCCCGCTCCCACATCGCGAGGCTGACCGCGTTGCGCTTTTCCGGCTGGTTGAACACCATGTGGCCGATGGCGCCGTCGCGCTTGATGAGCATCTTGTCTGTCATGTCGTCCTCAAATGATATTGCGCTGGCGCAGATCGTCGAGATGGGCGCTCTCGACTCCGATTTCGGCCAGGATCTCTTCGGTGTGCTCGCCGCGATCTGGCGGGTGTACGGCCATCGTCGTCGGCGTGCGTGACAGGCGCACGGGCTGTGCCACCATCTTGGTCTTGCCGAAGGGCAGGGTCTCGACCTCCGCCGCCATGCCGAGGTGATCGACCTGCGGATCGGCAAAGACCTCGTCGATCTTGTTGGCCGGGCCCGAGGGCACACCTGCGCTCAGCAGGGTGTCCACCACTTCGTTCATTGTCATCGTCTCGGTCACCGCAGCGATCTCGGCGTTCAGCGCATCCCTGTTCGTTTTGCGGTTGGCTGCGTCCACATAGCGTGGATCTTCCACCCACTCCGGCCTGTTCAGCGCATCACAGAGCCGCCGCCAGATCACATCGCCCGAGACCGCGATGTTCACCGCTCCGTCGGAACAGGGGTAGAGGTTGGTCGGCACCGTGGTCGGATGCTCGTTGCCGGTCTGTGGTGCAACCTCGCCCGCCATCAGGTAGCGCGACGCCTGGAAATCCAGCATCGCGATCTGCGCCTGCAGGAGCGAGGTTTGAATCCATTGGCCCTTGCCGGACTTCTCCCGCTCCAGCAGTGCGATCAGGATGCCTTGTGCTGCGAAATGCCCGGCGGTCAGGTCGGCCACGGGGATGCCTACTCGCATCGGGCCAGCACCCGGCGCACCTGTGATCGACATCAGACCACCCATGCCCTGTGCAATCTGATCGAAGCCGGGGCGTTTGGCATATGGCCCATCCTGACCAAACCCGGAGATCGAGGCCAGCACAATGCGCGGGTTCACCGCCGCCAGTGCCTCATAGTGGATGCCAAGGCGTTCCTTGACGTCGGGCCGGAAATTCTCGACCACCACGTCGGCACCTTCGACCAGCTTCATGAAGAGCGCATGGCCCTCCGGGTCCTTCAGGTTCAGCGTCAGGGACCGCTTGTTGCGATGAAGGTTCTGAAAATCCGAGGTCGCGCGACCCGCTCCCAAAGCGCCATCAGCCTCCAAGGCAGCTGGCATCTCGATCTTGATCGCATCAGCGCCCCAATCGGCAAGCTGACGCACACAGGTTGGGCCCGAGCGCACACGCGTCAGGTCGAGCACCCGAATGTGATCCAACGCGGCCGAAGCCGGTTTGTGCGGCATACCATCGCCTCCCTGATTGCTGAGCGGAGCCGGTGGACCCCGGCCCGCACAGGACGCTAGTTTAGCCCGGAGGCGCGGCGGCGCAAGATGCCCGCTGCAAAGCGGGGCGTAGCGAAGAGGTCATCATGGATGCGATTGTTGAGGACGCGCTGGATGTCCGCCCGCTGGCCGGGGCCCTGGGGGCGGAGGTGCATGGGGTCAATCTGGGTGCACTTGGGGACGATGATCTCGACGCTGTGCGTCAGGCGTTCCTCGATCATCAGGTTCTGGTCTTTCGCGATCAGGATCTGACGCCGGAGGCATACATCCGAGCCGCCTCGGCGTTCGGGCAGCCGGTTCCCTATCCCTATGCCAAAGGGATCGATGGCCACCCCGAGATCACGTTGATCATCAAGGAGGCGCACCAGACATCGAATTTCGGTGGGATGTGGCACTCCGACACGACCTACAAACCCGACCCGCCCAAGGCGACGATGCTCTATTGTCGCGAGACCCCTGAGGCCGGGGGCGATACGGTCTTTGCCTGCCAGTACCGGGCCTATGAGGCGCTGTCCGCGGGATTGCGGGATATGTTGTCCGGTCTCAACGGGGTCTCAAGTTCGGCCAAGAACGCGTCCGCCCTGCGCGGCACGCATCTGGCGACTGGCTCGATGCAGGGAACGGGTAAGGACGACACGATGACCGCCAGCCACCCGGCGGTGCGCGTTCACCCCGAGACCGGGCGCCGGGCGCTCTATGTCAATCGCTCGCACACCATCGGGTTCGAGGGCTGGTCCGAGGCCGAGAGTAAGCCGGTTCTGGAGTATCTCTTCCAGCATCAGATCCAGCCTGAGATGACCGCCCGCGTCCGCTGGGCGCCGGGGACCGTGGTGATCTGGGACAACCGTTCGTCCCAACACTGCGCGATCAACGACTATGACGGCCACCGCCGTGAGATGTGGCGGATTACGCTGGCCGAGCCGAACGGGCCGCCATCAGGCTGACCAGCCCGCAGCAAATCAATACGATCGAAAGCGTGAGGACGAGGTCGTACCCGGCGTATTCCCAGATCCATGCAGCCAGTACGGGGCCGGCGGCGTTGCCGAGGACGTAAGGAACGGCCAGCATCCCGGCGATCACGCCAAATCCGGCGCGGCCAAGGAACTCGGCGGTCAGGAC
>CAYYZH010000190.1:0-1491 GCA_964475765.1 uncultured Limibaculum sp. | reverse complement strand
AGACCGACCTCGATTCCGCGATCGTCCATGATCGGACGGATGTGGCTGATGATCATGCCGTGCACGAGGCCGGTGATCCCGAACGCTGCCCCGATGAACCAGAACGCGGGCAGGCGCAGGGCAGCGCGCCCGGCCTGGCGTTGCTCTTCCTGCGGAGCGGTTGGCTCGCGCATCTTCTCGAGCTGTCCAAGCCCGAGCCAGGCCAGCGGCAGCGAGACCAGAACGGTGACACCGGCGAAGACCTGAACTGCGCCGCGCCAGCCCAGCATCTCGGTCAAGAGATAGGCCGACGGAAACGAGACCGTTCCGGCAAAGCCTGCGACGAGCGTGACAATGGTGATGCCCTGTTTCGCACGGCTTCCCAGTTTGACGGTGATGATGGCGAAACACGCCTCGTAGAGGCAGGCGGCGTTGACGATGCCAATGGCGATCCAGACCGCCCAGAACTGCCAAAGTTCGCGGACCATGGACAAGAGCATCAGAAGCACAGCTCCCGCCAGAACGGCGGCGAGGAACATCGCTTTGGAGTTGCCCCGGTCGATGATGCGCCCGGCGCGTGGCGCGGCGAGCCCGGTGATCACCAGAGAGGCGGTGAACGCACCGGCGATGTCTCCGCGGCTCCACCCCAGATCGCTCTCCCAGACCGGCAAAAGCGCGGGGAATGCATAATAGAGCGCCGCCCAGATCAGTGTTTCGGCCACGGCCAATGGCAAGATCGCCAGAAGCAGTTGCCGATTCACGCTCAGACCTCCGGTCTTTGGCGGCGGATCATGACTTTCCCCTTGCGCGCATGTCAGGCGACCGCACCCGAGGCATAGGCCTCCATGCCCGCGAGGACGTCTGCCCGCGTGCATCGCGCGCCGGTCTGCAGGTATTCCATCGCCTTCAATGCGGCCTCGTGCGCCTCAAGGCTTGATCCGGCCACACAGTCCTCGATCACGCGGCAGAAGTAGTCGGACTGATGCCCGTCGACGAAGGTGTAATGCACGCACACATCTGTCAGCCCGCCGACCAGCAGCAGGGTATCGACCTTGAGACCACGCAGCAGGATCTCGAAATCCGTTCCGAAAAACGCCGAGTATCGCCGTTTGGGAATGCGGTAATCGGTGGGCAGGATGCCCATCTCCTCGATGGCAAGCTCGGTGCCGGGTTGGCCCTCGACACAATGGACGTCCTCGTCTCCATCAAGCTCCCGCCCGAAATCCACCAGATCGGGGCGGTGGACCTCCTGAATGAAGATAACGGGGATGGCGCTGGCCCGCGCCTTGTCGATCAGAGCCCGGGCCGCGAGCATGCGCTCGGCATAGTCCGGCATGTGCGGGATTGCGCGGTCGGTGGTGCGCCGGTCGAGAAATGTACCCTTCTGGATATCGACGACGATGAGGGCTGGCTTTCCCTCGATCAGAGCTTTGGGTTTTCTGGACGGGTCGATCACAAGCCACCTCCGCACGCGTCGCTTGAGTATCCGCGTGATGGGCGGAGTTGTCTACA
>CAYYZH010000189.1:3831-8536 GCA_964475765.1 uncultured Limibaculum sp. | reverse complement strand
TTGGACTGATGCCCAGGACGGCGAGAAGGTTCGTTTGATCGGTCATTGGGACGGAGAGGAAGAGGCGCGTTGGATCGCTGAGGAGATCGAGGCCTATCAGCGCGGCACCCGCGGGCATGACCCGGTGGGGCTGGACAATCAGGCGATCCTGGTACGGGCGTCCTTCCAGATGCGCGCCTTTGAAGACCGGTTCCTGACGATCGGCCTGCCTTACCGCGTGATCGGCGGGCCACGGTTCTATGAACGCATGGAGATCCGCGATGCGATGGCCTATTTCCGCGTTGCGACCTCGCCCGATGACGGCTTGGCGCTTGAGCGGATCATCAACACGCCAAAACGCGGGATCGGCGACAAGGCGCTGCAAACACTGAACTATATGGCGCGCGAGAACGGTATCGGTCTCTTCGATGCCTGCCGTTTGGCTGTCGACGAAAAGGCACTGAGCGCGCGGGCGACCAAGGCTCTTGGCGAGCTGATCGACGGGTTTGACCGCTGGTCGATGGCGCTCTCGGTTAAGGGCGCGGACCATGTCGCGTTGGCAGAGCTGATCCTTGATGAGGCCGGCTATACCGAGATGTGGCTGAACGACAAATCGCCGGAAGCGCCGGGCCGGCTCGAGAACCTCAAGGAGCTGGTCAAGGCGCTGGAGGAGTTCGAGAACCTGCAAGGGTTCCTCGAACATGTCAGCCTCGTGATGGACAATGAGACCGAAGACGGCGCGGAGAAGGTCTCGATCATGACACTGCATGCCGCCAAGGGGTTGGAGTTCCCCGTGGTGTTCCTGCCGGGCTGGGAGGACGGGCTGTTCCCCTCACAACGCTCGATGGACGAGAACGGTGTGAAGGGCGTCGAGGAGGAGCGCCGCCTCGCCTATGTCGGCCTCACCCGCGCCGAGGCGCATCTCACCGTCAGCTTCGCCGCGAACCGGCATATGTACGGGCGCTGGCAAAGCTCGATGCCGAGCCGGTTTATCGACGAGTTGCCCCCTGATCATGTAGAGGTCCTGACGCCGCCCGGCCTCTATGGAGGCAGCTACGGTGCAGCCTCTCCTGTGTCGACACCCGCGGGATCAGTGCTGGAAGAACGTGCGGTGGCAGCGTCAACATATAACTCGCCGGGCTGGCGGCGGATGAATGAGCGTCGCGGCCAGAAGGGCGTCGGCCAGCCGCGCGAAGCCCGCGGCCTTGTCATCGACGCCGAAGCCATCAGCCGGTTCGAGCCGGGAGTACGCGTCTTCCACCAGAAGTTCGGATATGGCGTGATCCAGGCCATCGAAGGCGACAAGCTGTCGATCGACTTCGAAAAAGCCGGCGAGAAACGCGTTGTTGCGTCCTATGTCACCGAAGCCGCTGCATCAAACAGTGACATTCCATTCTGATCCAAGCATTTGCCGCATGGGAGCGAACGTCACCCGTCGAGGCTTAGGGTGACATCTTCGTACGAATTCGGACCCTGCCAGACCCGCTGATGTAAGCTGACATGCTCGAAGCTCCGGATAAACGCAGGTCCAAACCCGCATGCGCCGGTGACATACCCTTGCTTGACAGAAGTTGACCCAAGGGGGCATCCCTCGCGCCATGCATGCGTTTAACCCTGTTGGACATGTCATCGGTCGGCTGACGACGGCGCTCGGGTTTTCCATGCTGGTGCCGGCGCTTCTTGATCTGGCGGACGGGTATGCCGGCTGGGTCGCCTTTCTGATCGCCGCGTTGCTGACGATTTCGGTGGGCGGAGCTTTGGGGCTTCTGACCACGACGAACATGGGAAAGACGGGTCTGACGCGCCAGCAGGCACTGCTGCTGACTGTGATGATCTGGGTCATCCTTCCGGTCTTTGGGGCCTTTCCGTTTCTGCTGGGCGCACCCGGCGCGGACTTCACCGACGCCTTCTTCGAGGCGATGTCCGGGCTGACGACCACCGGGGCCACCGTCTTCACCGGTCTCGATGAGGCCCCGCGAGGCATGCTGCTCTGGCGGGCAATGCTGCAATGGTTCGGCGGTGTCGGCATCATCGTGGTCGCCATGGTGTTTCTGCCGACCCTGAAGATCGGTGGCATGCAGTTCTTTCGCTCCGAGAGCTTCGATCTGGTCGGCGACATCCTGCCTCGCGCTGCCGAGGCCGCAGGACAGATCAGCATGATCTATTTCGGTCTGACGCTGGCATGTGTCTTTGCCTATGCTGCATCCGGCATGACCCCCTTTGATGCGATCTGTCATGCGATGACGACGGTCTCGACCGGGGGGCTCGGCAACTACGACGGCGGATTCGGCGTCTTCTCTGTCGAGGCGCAATACGCAGCCGTGGTCTTCATGGCCCTCGCGGCAATGCCGTTTCTACGATTGATGCAACTCGCGCAGGGCAACGCCATGCCAATGTGGCGAGACCCGCAGATCCGTGGCTTCCTATCGGTGATCGGCGTCGCAGCCCTGATCCTGACCATCTGGCAGATTGCAGATAGCGACGAGGAGGCGGAACCGGCCATCCGGCATGCGTTGTTCAACGCGACATCGATCCTGACTGGCACAGGTTATGCGTCAGCCGATTTCAACGGTTGGGGCGGGTTTGCGATGGCGATCTTTTTCATGCTCGCCCTGATTGGCGGATGCGCAGGATCCACGTCCTGTTCGGCCAAGATTTTCCGGTATCAGATCCTGATGGCAGCACTGCGCATCCAACTCCGACGCATTCATTCGCCGCACGGAGTGCATCCACTGCGCTATGCCGGGCGCTCCGTCGATGCCGAGGTGCTGTCCTCCGTCATGGGGTACTTCTTCATCTTCGCCGCCTCGATTGCGATTTGGTCGGTCATGTTGTCCCTGACCGGCCTCGATACGATCACCTCGATCTCAGGCGCCGTCGCGGCGCTTGCAAATGTCGGACCGGGCCTTGGCGAGATCATCGGGCCGTCCGGGAACTTCCAGACCTTGCCCGACAGCGCGAAATGGATCCTCTCGTTCGGCATGCTCCTCGGACGGCTCGAGTTCATGTCGGTCCTCGTGCTGATGTCGCCCCTGTTCTGGCAGCGCTGAACTCAGGCCAGCTTTCACAAAAGATTGACTTTGTTTGTCCCGTGCTCGGTCCCGCAACGCGGTATTCAGGCGCGAACAAACCTCACTAAAATTCTACCGATGGGAGAAGAGATATGGCTGAGATGAACCGACGGACCCTTCTGGCATCCGGTGCGGGCGTGACCGCCCTTGGTCTAACCGAGAACCTGGCATTTCTTCCAGCGGCCCACGCTGCGGACCTGCGAAAGAAGGGCCACTACAGCTACAAGATCGGCGATATCGAGGTGACTTCGATCTACGATGGCGTCTGGCAAAACGGAGGGTTTGACAAGATCGCCGTTGGCAAGTCGGGAGACGATGTCAAAGCTGCCCTGACCAAAGGCGGACAGACCACGGAGTATGTCCCGATCGAGTTTGCCTTCACGGTGGTCAAGACCGGCGGCAAGACAATCCTGATCGACGCAGGGACCGGCAACCAACTTGCCCCAACCGCCGGACTGGCCGCACGTGGTGGACTGGAGGCGGCCGGGATCACGCCAAAAGATGTCGACATGGTGCTGATCAGCCACCTGCATCCCGATCACATCTTCGGTCTGATGGAGAAGGACACCAATGCGCAGGTCTATCCCGATGCCGAAATCCTGATCGGGGAAACTGACTACAAGTTCTGGAGCGATCCCGCGATCATCGAAAGCCTGCCCGAACGCCGTAAGGGTCTGGCAAAGCGCATTCAGGCGACCTTCCCGAACTGGAAGAACGTATCGCTGTTTTCCGGCGATACGGAACTCGCGCCGGGTGTACGCGCGGTGGACAGCTTCGGCCACTCACCGGGACATACCAACTTCCACATCAGCTCCGGCAGCGACCAGATGATGCTGATCGGCGATGCGATCATTGTGCCCGCGCTGTTCCTTGCCAATCTCGACTGGCAGCTCGCCTTCGATGCGGACAAGGACGCGGCATCGGCAACACGCAAGGCCATTGTCGCGCAGGCGATCGCGGAGAACATGACCATTGGCGGCTATCACTTCGGCTTCCCAAATGCGGGCAAGATCCAGAAGGATGGCAACAGCCACGTGTTCCTGCCGGCCTCAGTCTAAGGTCTTGAAACGAGGAGCGGGGGCACTCCCCGCTCCGCTTGCACCCAGATCAGGCTTCTGGCGGCGTCCGGATCACAAGATTGCGGATCTCGGTCATGTCTTCCATGGCAAAGACGATTCCCTCACGGCCAAGCCCTGAGTCCTTCACGCCGCCATAAGGCATGTTGTCGACCCGGTAAGATGGCACGTCACCAACCACGACGCCGCCGACATCGAGCTTGTCCCACGCCTTCTGCACCTTGTAGAAATCGCGCGTGAAAATGCCGGCCTGAAGGCCGAACTTGCTGTCATTCACTTCTGCAAGCGCGTCATCCCAGGTCGAGAACTTCGACAGGATCGCCAGCGGACCAAACGCCTCCTCGGTCACGGCATTCGTCTCACGCGGCACGTTCTCCAGCAGCGTTGCCTCCAGCATGGCACCCTCGCGATTGCCACCGCAAAGCAGCGTCGCACCCGCGCCCACAGCTTCCTGAATCCAGCCATCGAGCCGGGCCGCTTCTTTCTCCGAGATCATCGGTCCGATGAAGGTGTCCCGGTCATGCGGGTTCCCGGCGATCAGCGTCTTGGCCTTGGCGACCAGCTTGTCGCGCATCACGT
>CAYYZH010000189.1:0-3731 GCA_964475765.1 uncultured Limibaculum sp. | reverse complement strand
CAGGGCAGGATCGAGAACGCCCCTTTCGGCAGATCCGTTTCCGCCAGGATCTCCCCCATGATCAACGCACCAAGCGGTGTCTTGGACGCAGGCTTCATCACAAACGGACAGCCCACCGCAATCGCCGGTGCGATCTTGTGCGCCGCGAGGTTCAGCGGAAAGTTGAATGGCGAGATGAACGAGCACGGCCCGATCGGCACGCGCTTCCACATGCCCTGATACCCACGGGCGCGCGGGCTGATATCCAACGCCTGCAATTCGCCATGCATCCGGGTCGATTCCTCGGCGGCAATCCGGAACGTGTCGATCAGCCGGGTTGTCTCGCCCTCGGCATCCTTGATCGGTTTGCCCGCCTCGACGCAGAGCGAATAGGCCAGCTCATCGAAACGTTCCTTGAAGCGGGCCACACAATGGTCCAGCACCGCCTGCTTCTCGAAGGACGCCATTTCGGCCATCGGTTCCGCCGCCTCGACCGCGGCGGCGATGCCTGCGTCGATGGCCCCGGCATCTGCCAGCGCACAGCGAGTTGCAACCTCACCGGTATACTTGTCCGTCACCTCCAGATCGGTGTTCGGGGTCTTCGCCTCGTTGGCGAGATAATAGGGATAGGTGTCTTTCAACATGGGATAACTCCGGGCGCGACCGGCGTCGGGTGCTGTCCTCTGCGCATTCGGTTCTCTCGAACGAGCAGAAAACGCACCCTTGGCTCAGACCGCCGCGCTTTGCTTCTTGATGTCGATGTTCAGGATCTGATCGTTCTCGGAGTAGTCCACAGGACAATCGATCAGATGCACACCGGGCGTTGCCAGACACTTGTCCAACATCGGGCGCAGCGCCTCGGTGCTTTCGACCCTGTGCCCATGCGCGCCATAGCTTTCGGCGTATTTCACGAAGTCCGGGTTCCCGTATTCCAGACCCCAGTCGACAAAGCCCATATTGGCCTGCTTCCAGCGGATCATCCCATAGGACGAGTCATTCAGGATCAGACAGGTCAGGTTCATGCCCAGCCTGACCGCGGTCTCCAGCTCCTGAGAGTTCATCATGAAGCCGCCATCGCCGCAGATCGCCATGACCTTCTTGTCTGGATGGATCATGTGCGCCGCCATCGCCGAGGGCAGCCCTGCCCCCATGGTCGCCAGCGCGTTGTCAAGCAGCACCGTGTTCGGCATATGCGCCGTGTAGTTCCGCGCGAACCAGATCTTGTAGACACCGTTATCCAGACAGATGATCCCGTCATCGGGCATCGCGCCGCGGATCTGGGCCACAAGATGTTGGGGATAGATCGGGAAGCGGGTATCATCCTGCCCCTCGGCGATGTTGGCATCGTGGTGCTTCTTGACCTCCATCATCCGCGAGAAATCCCAGGACGTGCCCTTATGCTCGGAGAGCCCGTTCTTGATCTGCCAGATCGCATTCGCGATGTCGCCGACGACTTCCAACTGCGGGAAGTAGACGGGATCAACCTCGGCCGAGCGGAAGCTGACATGGATGACCTGCGTCCCCTCGGAGACCGCCACCGGGTTGGCCTCGGAATGACCCTCATCGGGTGCGGCACCGCGCTGCATGAAGAAGGGCGGCTTTTCAATCACGTCGTGACCCACATTGATGATCAGGTCAGCCGCTTCGATGGCGCGGTGGACAAAGTCACCCGCCGACAGCGCCGCACAGCCCATGAAGAGCGGATGGCGTTCGTCGATCACGCCTTTGCCAAGCTGAGTGGTCACGAACGGGATGCCGAACTTCTCGACCAGCTTGGTCAGCATCTTGCCCGTCAGCTTGCGGTTGCCGCCTGCCCCGATCACGATGATCGGCGATTTGGCTGCCGCGATCTTCTCGACCGCTGCTCGGATCGACTTTTCTTCTGCCACCGGACGGCGCGCATAGGAGGCCGGGATCGGCAGCTCTTCGGAATGCTCGTCGGCGATATCCTCAGGCAGTTCCAGATGCACCGCACCCGGTTTTTCCTCCTCGGCCAGACGCAGCGCCTCGCGCACCTTGGATGGGATGTTGTCGGAGGCCACGATCTGGTGGGCAAACTTGGTGATCGGCTTCATCATCTCGACCACGTCGAGGATCTGGAAGCGGCCCTGCTTGGACTTCTTCACCGGCTTTTGGCCCGTGATCATCATCATCGGCATGCCGCCCAACTGGGCATAGGCCGCCGAGGTCGTGAAGTTGGTTGCCCCCGGTCCCAAGGTAGAGAGACAAACCCCCGTCTTTCCCGTGAACCGGCCATAGGTTGCGGCCATGAAGCCCGCCGCCTGTTCATGCCGTGTCAGGATCAGCTTGATCTTGGTCGAGCGTGACAGGCTGTCGAGAAAGTCCAGGTTCTCCTCCCCAGGAATTCCGAACACATACTCGACGCCCTCATCCTCCAACGCCTTTACGAATAAATCTGATGCCTTGGCCATATTTCCCCTCAAGTCCTTAGCCGCAGAATTGCGCGCGAAGCGTATCACAGGATGGCGGGGATGACAGGGATTTTGCTCGGGGACGTACCGCGTCCGGTCTCCGGGGGCTTAGCGCTTGACGCCCCTCGCACCCGGCCTTAAGGAACCGGTCTCGATTTGGCGGCTGGGTAGCTCAGCTGGTTAGAGCGCGCGACTCATAATCGCGAGGTCGGGAGTTCAAGTCTCCCCCCCGCCACCATTTCGAGCTCCCCGAACTTGCCAAGCCCTTCAACGCAAGCCTAGGCTTTGCTCACGATGCACGAAGACATCGGGGGAGAGGATGACGGACAACCAAAACGCCGCCAGCTATTTCATCGAGCGCAACTGCGCCGAGGGTCGGGCCAGCAAAACCGCCTTCATCGAGGGCGACCGCACGCTCAGCTATGGCGAGTTGGCGGCCCAGTCGGACAAGATGGCCGATCTCTATGCTCGCGTCGGGCTCGGACCCGAGGACCGGGCGGCGATGATCGTGCTCGATGTGATCGAGTTTCCCGTGATCTTCTTCGGCTCGATGAAGGCAGGGGTGGTGCCCGTCGCGATCAATACGCTCTTGGGCACAGACCAGTATCGCTACATTCTGGCCGACAGTCGGGCAAAGGCGGTTTTCGTCTCGGCAGCGTTGCTGGATGTTGTGCGCCCCGCGCTGGCGGGGCTGCCCCATTTGCGCGCGGTCTTCGTGGTCGGGGGATCGGACCCGGCCTGTCTGGAGTTCTCCGCCGAGTTGTCGCAATGCATCGCCCAACCTGCCATCGACGTCAGCGCCGATGACACCGCCTTCTGGCTCTATTCCTCGGGCTCAACGGGTCAGCCGAAGGGCGTGCGCCATGTCCACAGCGCAATGCGCTACACCGCTGAGACCTACGGGGCCAAGGTGCTGGGCATCCGAGAGGACGATGTCGTCTACTCCGCCGCAAAGCTGTTCTTCGCGTATGGGCTGGGTAATGCGGCGAGTTTCCCGATGTCGGTCGGGGCCACAACGGTTCTGCTGCCGACCCGGCCAACACCGGAAGCGGTGTTCGACATCCTGACCCGGCACACGCCCACGATTTATTGCGGCGTGCCGACCCTCTATGCGGCCATGTTGGCCAGCATCGAAGACACAATTCCCGGCACGGACCGGCTGCGGATTTCGATCTCCGCCGGAGAGGCCCTGCCCGCCGAAATCGGCCAGCGGTGGTGCGACCTGACCGGAACGGACATTCTCGATGGCGTTGGCTCAACCGAGATGCTGCACATCTTTCTCTCGAACGCGCCCGGCGACGTGGTCTACGGCACCTCTGG
>CAYYZH010000188.1:0-8615 GCA_964475765.1 uncultured Limibaculum sp. | reverse complement strand
GTCATCGATATCGGCCTCGGCGCGGGCGTCCATGGCGGGCGGATCATCGCCTCGGGCACGCCGGCCAAGATCGCCAAAACCAAGGAGTCGATCACGGGCCAATACCTGACCGGCAAGCAGGAGATAGCCATTCCCACTGACCGGCGCGTTGGCAATGGCAAATCGCTGGTAATCGAAAAAGCGAGCGGCAATAACCTGAAAGACGTCACCGCCGAGATCCCGCTGGGCACGTTTACCTGTATTACCGGCGTGTCTGGCGGCGGCAAGTCGACCCTTACGGTCGAGACGCTCTATAAGACAGCCGCAATGCGCCTGAACGGTGCCCGGACCCAGCCTGCCCCCTCGAAGACCATTCGGGGGCTCGAACACCTCGACAAGGTCATCGACATCGATCAATCGCCCATTGGGCGCACTCCACGTTCGAATCCAGCGACTTACACCGGAGCCTTCACCCCAATTCGCGACTGGTTTGCCGGGCTGCCGGAGTCCAAGGCACGCGGCTACAAGCCGGGACGGTTCTCCTTCAACGTCAAGGGTGGACGTTGTGAGGCCTGTCAGGGCGACGGTGTCATCAAGATCGAGATGCACTTCCTGCCGGACGTCTATGTGACCTGCGAGACCTGCAAGGGCGCGCGCTATAACCGCGAGACGCTGGAGATCAAGTATCGCGAGAAATCCATCGCCGATGTTCTTGATATGACAGTGGAAGACGGCGTGAAGTTCTTCGAAGCGATCCCGATGATCCGGGACAAGCTGGTCACGCTGGAGCGGGTCGGTCTTGGCTATATCAAGATCGGCCAGCAGGCGACGACTTTATCCGGAGGCGAAGCACAACGCGTTAAGCTCTCGAAAGAACTCAGTAAACGGGCGACGGGCCGCACGCTCTACATCCTCGATGAGCCGACCACGGGGCTCCACTTCCATGACGTCAAGAAGCTTTTGGAAGTCCTTCAGGAACTTGTGGAAACCGGCAATACGATTGTTGTGATCGAGCACAATCTGGATGTCATCAAGACGGCAGACTGGCTGATCGATCTCGGCCCGGAAGGCGGCGATGGCGGCGGGCGGATCATCGCCACAGGCACGCCGGAAGACGTGACCGGGATCGAGGAGAGCCATACCGGACGCTACCTCCAGCCCATGTTGGCGAAATCCGGCAGGATTGCCGCGGAATAACCGTGCTAAACCCACGGTAGACTGCGGCGAGTCTCGCAAAAATTTCATTCCGTCTGAGGGACCAAAACCCTAATAATACGTCGCAACCGCGACATCCGATGTCGTAAAGGTACCAAGTCCCGTACCGGCGGTGGTTAACCTCCGTCCGGGAAGAAAACTAAGAAACAAAGTTAATCAACACGGAGAGAGACCTGATGACGTCCAAGATCATGATGACGGACCGCACGGTACACCCCATGGCAGAGGGTGTGGCCGAGCAGTTCAAAGCCGGCAAGCTGAACCGCCGCGAATACCTCGCCACCATGGCGGGCCTTGGCGTGACCACGGCCGGTGCCTTTGCACTGGGCGGCATCGCGATGCCCAGCGCCGCAAACGCCGCCGAGCCGAAAAAGGGCGGCAAGCTGCGCGTTTCGATGCAGGTCAAGGCGTGGAAGGATCCGCGCACCTATGACTGGACCGAAATGGCCTCGGCTGTCTCGTCGGTGAACGAGTACTTCGTGCGCTGGAATAACGATTTCAGCTTCTCGCCCTGGCTGCTGCAAAGCTGGGAAGTCTCGGACGATGCCAAGACCTACACCCTGATCGCGCGCGAAGGTGTGAAGTGGTCGAACGGCGACGACTTCAATGCCGACGACATCATCTTCAACATCACCCGCTGGTGCGAGAAGGATGTCGAGGGCAACTCGATGGCCGGCCGCATGGCGGCAATGATCGACCCCGACACCAACAAGGTGGTTGACGGCGCGATCGAGAAAATCGACGAGCGCACCGTTCAGCTGAACCTGCCGCGCGCAGACATCTCGATCATCGCGGGCATGTCGGATTACCCGGCGCAGGTCATGCACCGGTCCTATGACGGCGGCAACGACCCGTTCGCAGCCTTCGCCATCTCGACCGGCCCATGCGAGTTGGTCAGCTACGAGGTTGGCGTGAACGCCATCGTCAAACGCAAGGACGGCGACTGGTGGGGCGGCGACTTCTGGCTGGACGAGGTCGAGTACATCGATCACGGCACCGACCCGACCGCGATGATCTCGGCGCTGGAATCGGACGAGGTGGACGCCACCTACCTGACGCCGCCGGACGTTCTGGAGCAGCTCGAGGCCATCGGCATCCAGACCTCGGACAAGGCGACCGGCTCGACCATCGTCATCCGTATGAACGCCGACAACGCGCCCTATGACGACCAGCGTGTGCGTCAGGCCGTTCAGGCCTCGGTCGACAACGCGATCGTTCTGCAGCTCGGCATCAACAACACCGGTGTCCCCGCGGCCAACCACCATGTCGGTCCGATGCACATTGAGTATGCCGATGTCGGCCCACACGTGCGCGATGTCGAGAAGGCCAACGCGTTGCTCGCCGAAGCCGGTCAATCCGACTTCGAGTTCGAGATCATCTCGATCGACGATGACTGGCGCCGGAACACGACGGATGCCGTGGCCGCCCAGATGCGCGATGCGGGTCTGAAGGTGAAGCGGACCGTCATCCCCGGGTCGACCTTCTGGAACGACTGGTCGAAGTACCCGTTTTCGTCGACCAACTGGAATGGCCGTCCGCTGGGTGTGCAGGTTCTCGCGCTGGCCTACAAGTCGGGCGAAGCGTGGAACGAGACGGCTTACTCGAACCCCGAGTTCGACGGTCTGCTCGAGCAGGCGCTGGCGACCCCGGACGTCGATGCCCGCCGTGAGATCATGGCCAAGCTCGAGACGATCCTGCGCGACAGCGGCGTGATCATTCAGCCCTACTGGCGCTCGATCTTCCGCTCGTTCCGCGACGGTGTGCACGGCTATGACATGCACCAGGCACAGTTCCAGTTCGCCGATCTCTACTGGGTCGACAGCTGATCTGAACGGTGGCGCCCGACCGGGCGCTCCACAACATATCGAGGCCGCGCCGGACCCTTCGGCGCGGCCTTTCTTTTGGCGCTTCCGAGGCCGGAAAAGACCACGCGCGCACCAGTCGCCGAACCAGCAGCAATGCTCCCGCCATGCGTTTGCCCAAACGCATCTTTCACGCCAAAGTTGACAGATCCCCGGTTTGGCAGGACCATATCCGCACCATGACGTGAGGAGGTCTGACCATGAAAGTCACCGCCATCCTGAAGAAAAAGGGCTCGTCTGATGTCGCGACCGTCGCGCCGGACACGACCCTGGGGGAGGCAACGCAAGTGTTGGCCGAGCGCCGGATCGGGGCGCTTGTCGTCAGTTCCGGAGATGGCCGGATCGACGGCATCCTGTCCGAACGCGATATCGTGCAACGCCTTGGCACGGGCGGCGCGGCGGCCCTCTCCGAGCGCGTGCACACGGTCATGACCGGAGAGGTCGAGACCTGCGCCGCGAACGACACCGCGTTTGATTTGCTGGACCGGATGACCTCGGGCCGGTTCCGCCACATGCCGGTGTGCGGCCCGGATGGACGGCTCGGCGGGATCCTCTCCATCGGGGACGTCGTCAAGGCGCGCCTCGAGGAAATCGAGGCCGAGAATGCCGCCATGGCCGACATGCTGAGCCACTGATCCCACGGGCCCTGCCCGACACGTGCTTCTCCGGTCGAAATGGCCTTGACGCGTCCGGCGCAACATTGTTGCTTGGCGCATCGAGACTTTACGGAGACAGCGCGTGCGAACAGGTCTTTATCCCGGCACCTTCGACCCGGTGACCAACGGCCATACCGATGTCATCAGACGGGCCGCCAAGCTGGTCGATCATCTGGTGATCGGCGTTGCCATCAACCGTGACAAGGGCCCTCTGTTCTCGCTCGATGAACGGGTCGAGATGATCGAGCGCGAAACCGCCGCGATCGCCAAGTCGGCTGGGATCAAGATCGAGCCGCGCCCCTTCGAGAACCTGCTGATGCATTTTGCCGAGGAAGTCGGCGCAGGTGTCATCATCCGCGGCCTGCGCGCGGTGTCGGATTTCGAGTACGAGTTCCAGATGGTCGGCATGAACCGGGCCCTGAACGACGATATCGAAATGGTCTTCCTGATGGCCGACGCCGAGCATCAGGCCATCGCCTCCAAACTGGTCAAGGAGATCGCCCGCATGAAGGGCGACATCTCGAAGTTCGTCCCTCCCGCCGTTGCCGAAGCGCTAAAGGGCAAGTTCGGCTGAACGGACGGGCCTCAAGGCAGTCTTGGCAAGCCGACAAGAAGGACTGCCCTGCATCTGGCGTCTGAACAACGCACCCTCAAACGTAAATGATATCGCCATTACGTGTTTTTGGGGGGCGGTATGCTCACCAGGTTATTCTGCGCACTTGCTGTATTCGCTGCGATCTCATCCGCAGCAGACGCCGCGACACAGACCTTCCGGATACAGGGATCGTTTGGGGCCGGACAACTGCTGGCAACGACATTCGACGTCATATTGACGAGAGATTTTCCTGGAACAGGTATCGTTCAGGAAGTGCCGGTGGACTCCGCAGTGCTTACCAGTCTGGCGCTACCGAACATAACGCCGGCAGACGTGGGCGGTGTGGGCTATACGTACTTTCCAAATGCGGACGCTCTGCGGCTCGGAGGGCTTGCTCCCGGGAATGTCGGAGGGAACAGCACAATTGCAGTTTTGACGACCGACTTCCTCTTTGACATCGCCAACTTCACAACTGCTCCAATGGCGACAAACGCCCGCGACTCACGCGCGGGACGGCCCGGGACTGGCAGCCCCGACGTGCGATCACTGATCGTGACAAACATCACTGGCATGCCACCCGGAATGCTACCTCCCCCCGTGATCAATCCACCACCGGTCAGCACCGTGCCGTTGCCCAGTCCAGCACTCCTCCTGCTCTGCGGCCTGGGTTTGCTGGCGTTAAGGTCTCGGGGAAAATCGGTGATCCAATCGGCGTAATCACAGCCAGCGTCTGACAAGTTGTGATGCCTCGCCCCGAGCAAAACCGGAGACATCAGGTCCCTGACCGCCGGCGCGCGACGGGCTGGCGTGTTTGAGACGTTTGACCCAGACAACCTAAGCGGCTACGTCCCTGTTAACTTTTCCGAGGAGGACACCCATGTTCAAAACGATCATTGCCACGATGGCGCTTTTGTTCTCCCTGACACTGGAGGCAGACGCCGTGGAAAAATACCTGTTGATCGAACTCAAGAGCGGCACCGTGAAGATCGAGATGCTCGCCGATGTCGCGCCCAAGCATGTCGAGCAGATCACTGCTCTGGCGAAGTCAGGCGAATATGACAATGTCGCCTTTCACCGGGTGATCGACGGGTTCATGGCCCAGACCGGCGATGTCGAGCATGGCAAGATGGGCGATGACGGCGCCGTCAGCCGCCGCGCAGGCACCGGCGGATCGAACCTCGGCAATATCGAGGCCGAGTTCTCCAACGTGCCCTTCGACCGCGGCATGGTCGGCATGGCCCGCGCGCAGTCGCCGAACTCGGCAAACTCGCAGTTCTTCATCATGTTCGAGGACGGCCACTTCCTGAACAACAACTACACGGTCTGGGGCCGGGTTGTCGAAGGCATGGAGCATGTCGACAACATCACCCGCGGTGAGCCGCCCGCGAGCCCGGACGCGATGATCTCGGTCAAGGTCTCGGACGAGTAAGGCCGAACTGTCCCGGACCTTCTCACCGGGATCTGATCGCACAGACCCAACCGGTTATGGCATGAGGCCGCCCACGTGCTGGGCGGCTTTTTTCTTTTGTGATCGGGTCCGAATTCACGAGCTCTTTGTGGGAAATCTTACATACGGCTTTGCCCCGCCGCCCTAGTCACTCGCGCACAAGCCATGGAGACGCAGAGATGACTGAACGCCGAGGACACAAGAGCAGGACCGCTCCTCTGGGGCCGGAGGCGCTGCGTATGCTTGTGTTCGAATTCAGCGGCCATCTCCTGCCCGACTTGAAAGATCATCTGGCTCCGAGCTGCACACCGACGCCGGAGCGCAGCACGTTCTAAGGAACGCCCCACCGCGCGCTTGCATATCGGGCTACCAAAATACCAACAGTGCAAAATCAACCGCCGGGTGTAGCGGATGATACAGAATTGCTGACCTAATCCGCGTATTCTCTCCTCATTGAAGTTCAGAACAATCAAGGGGCCACCGCGCTCCCACAGGTATTCGACGAAACGGATTGGGAGATTGACCATGACGGAGACTGAAAACACCAGCCGCGTCAGGGCCTTCATGGACCCGCTGACCGAGCGGCTTGAACGGGTCGAGAGGCTCGCCCGCGAAAACCGCGTCGGCCTAACCCGCATCCGCACCGAGGCCCGCCGGGTCGGTGTGCGCGGGCTGCGGTACTTCCTGATTGTCGCGCTTGCGGTGATCAGCCCGAAAGACGCGATCAAACAGCTTCTGGCCTATGTCGACGGCGATTGCAGCCGCGACGAAGACGTGGCCGGAGAAACAGAACTCTGAGGTCCGGAGAGGCCGGGCGCGCCCATCCCGAAACGGCGCGCCCGGTCGAGTTCCGCACCACTGTGCCAACCTGCCAGAAAATCCAGTGCAGGGCATGGCCGGGGACAGGCGAGCGCAACGGTCGTGCGGGTGTACTCTATGCCGCCAAGCCCCTCTTGCCTTCGAAGGCAGCTCAAGATGGCAGAGCGCCGGCAGCGGGACGGCTATGCCTCTCAGCGGCGGCCTTCGGCGATGATTTCGTGCGGACGTGCACGTGTGACGCCTATTTGTCCCTTGGCCGGACAAGAGCGAGTCCTGCGAGCATCAGAGCGGTCGCAAGTCCGATCATCGGGGATGCCGGCTCACCGAGGAAAACAATGGCGATGACAACGCCCGCGACGGTCACGACATAGCTGACCTGTGTAGCGAACACTGCGCCGGCTTTCTCGATCAGCCAGATCAGTCCGAAGTAGGCCAAGAGGTGCAGCACCGTCAGGACAAGCACCGCGCGGCGCGGCTGGTCCATTGGCAGCGGATCGACCCAGACACCGGGCAGCAAGATGAAAGGCGCTGTGAGAAAGAACGCGCCCCATGACAGCCCGCAAAGGGTCACCAGCGGATCAAGCTCGGGCAAACGGATCCTGTCGATGCAGACATTCTCGGCAGAGTAGCTCACCACTGCGATAAGCGGCAGCACGATCCAGATCAGCGCCTTGCGGTCTGGCAGACTGCCCTCCGGCACCACGATCACGGCGATGGCGAGAAAACCGAGGAGCAGCCCGCAGATCCGGCGCGGTGTCGGGCGGTCGAGACCGAGGAATGTCGCCAGGATCAAAGTCGTCAAAGGGATGGCCGCAAGCACGATGGACAGGACACTCGCCGGCAGGTGCCGTGCCGCAAAATAACCTGCCGGATGCGGCAGGGCTGTGCCGAGAAAACCAAGCAGCAGGAAAAACAGGACATGGTGGCGCCCCAGCGGCAGGCGCCGCCCTGTTGCGCGCACCATGACGGTCAGCGCTATGGACATGATCAGCGTCTGCCAGACCGTGAGCCCCACGGGATGGAGGCCCGTCGAAACCGCGACCTTGCCAAGCGGCGTCGTCGCCCCCCAGGCGACACCGACCCCCAGCATCACGGCCCAGAGCGTCGGACGCGATAGCGATTGCGGCGGATGTGCCCCGGTCATTCGGACCTCTGGTAGCGGTGTCTTCGGGGCCCTTTAGCCTGTGCCAGAGGCGTACCCGGAGCCATAGCTGCGATGTGCATGAAAGTCACGCGGCATGGGTTGAGCCCCCTGCCCGCAAGGCCAGCCGTTGGCAAAAGAAAAGCCGCGCGGATGGGGCCGCGCGGCTGGAAGGCTCGTCTTGGAAGGGCGGGCTCAGGCGACCTGTTCGGCCGCCATGTCATCCTTGGAGATGCCCGCCACCGAGACCGGTTTCTTCATCGCGTCACGGCGGAAAGGCTCGCCCAGTTCCTGGTTGATCATCGCCTCGATCAGCGTGGTCTTGCCATGCTTCATCTGGTCCTCGATCGCCTTGTCGAGCGCCGCGGTCAGCTCGTCCATGGTGCGCGCGACCACGCCTTCGAGCCCGCAGGCCTTGGCGATCCCGGCATAGGAGACCTGCTCGTCCAGCTCGGTGCCGACGAAGTTGTCATCGAACCAGAGCGTCGAGTTGCGCTTCTCCGCACCCCACTGGTAGTTGCGGAAGACGATCTGCGTGACCGGCGGCCACTCGCCCCGGCCAATCGCCGTGAGTTCATTGACCGCGATGCCAAACGCACCATCCCCGGCAAAGCCCACGACCGGGACGTTCGGCTGCCCGATCTTGGCGCCGACAATTGCGGGCAGACCATACCCACACGGGCCAAAGAGGCCGGGCGCAAGGTATTTCCGCCCCTCCTCGAAACTTGGATAGGCGTTGCCGATGGCACAGTTGTTGCCGATATCCGACGAAATGATCGCCTCCTTCGGCAACGACTGCTGAATGGCGCGCCACGCCATGCGCGGGCTCATCCATTCCGGCTTGGCGGCACGCGCGCGTTCGTTCCAGGTTGTGCCGGGATCGTCGTCCTCGTGGTCCATT
>CAYYZH010000187.1:0-8620 GCA_964475765.1 uncultured Limibaculum sp. | reverse complement strand
TCGCAGACCCGGCGCAGCCCGGCCTCGAAATCCAAAATCAGTTCTTCATAGCGCAGGGTCAGCCGGTTCTCCTCGGCGAAGGTGTGGGCGTGCAGGTCCCAGTCATGCTCGGCCACATGCCATTTCTCGACGCCGTAAAGCGGCATCCCCGCCCAGCCCATGCCGATGGAGGAGCGGGCGACATCGCGCGGGTCGCGCAGGAGGTGGATGATCTTGGCATCCGGGCGCAGCGCCGCGATGCGGCCGAGATTGCGGTGGACCGGCACGATCAGCGGCCCGGGTTTGAGGGCTGCGTATTGCGCGAGAAAGGCCTCGAGCATCTCGGGGGCGGCCAGCGCCTCGTCGGGCAGCTCGAGCTTGGATTCCCAGAAGATCAGATTGACCTTCATCGCCTCGAGGTCATAGCGCCAGGCATCCTCTGCGCCATCAACATCTCCATTCCCTGGTGGGCGCGAGATGTAGTCGAACAGGAAGTCGGACTCGATCGGATTGTTGATGCCGGGATGGGCGTTCAGCATCAGGCGGAACACGGTCGTGCCTGAGCGCTCGGCGGCATAGACGAAGACGACAGGGGTTTTGCCTGCCGGGGTTTCGGTCCGGGCGCCGGTCTCGGAGAGGCTGGTGTTCAAAGCGGTCGGTTCCATGGTCGGGCTCCATACAACAGCGCCCGGGTCCGGGCCAGTGCGTTGTCGGGTGGCGGGGTGTGTCTCGCGGCCGGTCTCAAGGTTCTCAGAGGACGGTGCGGGGGCGTTTTGTAAGCTCCTGGCGGATGTTTTCCGGCTGCTCGATCTTGGCCTGGCGCCTGGCGTTTTCGGCATAGCCCATCAGCGCGCCCGCAACCAGCCAGCTCCAGGGCGGCAGGGTCGCGTTCGGCAACAGTTCGAGCATGTTGACCCCGTGCATCAGGCAGAGGCCCGCCACCACCGGATCGATGGCCGCCGGTCCGGCCCGGATCATGTGCCGCAACACCATCAGGACCGGCACGCAGAGAATGCCGAAATAGACGAGATAGCCGATCCAGCCCCGGGTCGAGATGATGACCACCCAGAACCCGTCGGCAACCGAGGTCCGCTCGGCGGTCTCGGGATCCCAGATCGCCCCGCGCCCCCAGCCGCCCCATCCGATCAGGGGTCGTTCGTTGGCCCGTGCGAGCAGAAGGTCTTCGTTGCGGAACCGGTCGCCGAGCGATTTCGCGCGCTGATCGCTGATACTGCCGGCCTTCTCCAGCAGCCATTGGGTCGGGATCACATCGGCCCCGCGCAGCGCTGGATAGGTGATCGCAACGACCACCATGGCTGAGGCGATCCAGATCTGCAGCCGGGGGGTCAGGAACAGGATCATCGGGATCAGCAGGATCCCGAAGATGATCGCGCCCGCGCTGTGGCACAGCATCAGCGCCACGGCCAGCCAGAGCATGCCGAAGAAATAGAAGCGCGGGCCGCGGTGGATGATCCTGTCCGATGTTGTCCGGCGCCAGAGAATGGCGGCGGCGGCGAGCGCGGTCATGATGAAGAAGGCGACCCAGAGCCCGTGCACCATGAAAACAATCGGTCGGAAAAATCCGCCGCGCACATGCTGGGCGAAAGAATGCTGGAAGAACCCGTAGACCCAGGTGTGCAGCTGTGGGCTGAAGCGGTTCTCGAACAGGATCGGGATCGTGTAGACCAGCCCGGCAATCACCAGAGCGTGCAGAAATTCGCGATGCGCCAGGGCGCTGCCGAGATAACACCGTCCGATCACGAAGGGGATGATGAAGACAAGCGCCCTGATCAGATCGGTGAAGGCGTCGTAAAGCGATATGCCCTGCAGGAATTTGGCCCCGATCCAGAAGGCGTCGCTGTTCAGGAGCGCCGTGACAAACGGGCTGAAGATCATGCCAAGGATCAGAAACTTGCCCAGCCCCGTCTCCGGCATCAGCTTGAGCTTGCCGTCCTTGAGCAGAAACAGAAGGGCAATCAGCACCAGATTGGGGATCACCACCTTGTCCAGCGGCGGGATGACGGGAAGATCGATGGCTGTGCGCTGCGGCAGGTAAAGGAACGACCAGACGACCAGCCAGATGATGACCCGCTCGAGATTCTGCGATTTGTGCCTGTTGAACAGATAGATCGCGATGATCGGCCATGCGACCAGGGCCAGATAGGCTATCGCGTTTGGCATCGGCGGTTCCTAATTACCGGGTTTGCGTCGGGGTCCGGAGCCGAGCAGTTCCGGCCCCGCTATAGGCGAGGGACCGTATTTTTTCCAGCACATGTCCCGGCCCATAGTCCCGCGCAGTTTCGGTTCGAGGCCAAAATACCACGGTATTGCGGCCCTGACCTGACAGCAATTCGCATGGAGACTGGCAGATATGTTTGGCAGGAGTGTGAAGAGACAGCCTTGCCAAAGCGTGCTAAATTTGACGATGTGGATAGGGGTTGGGTTTCTCTGCCCTGTCCTGCCTGTTCAGTGTCCGGAGTTCCGCTGCTCGTGTTGCGCTTGCCTGTCGTTCGAGATTTCATCTGCCGTCGCAGTGTCGCGTTTTCCTTTGGAGTGTGCGCGGCCCTCTTTCTGCCGGGCGCGCCCGCCCCTGCCGACGAATTCGCCCGCCTGAAGGTTACTGATCGGGTCATCGCCCCCGATCCCGGTCCGTTCACGTTCACGTTCTCGATGTATTATCCGATCGGCAACGGGGCGACGATCCTGCGCCAGGGCAGCGGTTTCGAGCCGATCATCTATCGGGACTGGATCCAGGCCACCGAGGATGCGCCCGATCGGATCATCGCGGCCCCCCAGGACATCTCGCGCTGGAACTCGCTGGCCTCGGGGGCGCTCGATGGAGGGGAAGTCGAGATCCTGCGCATCGAGGATGGGGCTTTCCGGGTTGTGCGCCGGACCAACATCCCCAAAGGCGGCTTTCAGGCAGGCGGCTGGCGTCCCGGGTTCCCGGGGGGACGGGCCATCGCACCCTCGGCCCGCTCGCATGTCTTTGCCTGGGATGCCTGGAACCGTCCCAATGCGCCCTCCTATCTGCGCCTGCGCGCGGTCGACAGGGCCGGGCGTCCGGGCCGGGCCTCCGCCATCGCGGTGGTGACCAGCCCCGCCAAGATCCCGCCGGCGGATCAGGATCGCTTCAAGGCCCTGGTGCAGGTGCCCTGGCAGGGCCTGGCCGAGGCCCAGTCGGAGGGGTCCGATCCGTCCCGCAATCTTGCCGCGCCGAAAAGCTTTGCCGCCCGCGAGGGTCGCGGCGGTGAGGTCGTGCTGAGCTGGAAGGCCGAGGACGATCCCCGGCGCGCTGGCTGGATTCTGGAGATCTCGGACACGCTGCCCTCGACCCATAAGGGCCATTACATCGCTCTGACCGCGCCCGAGGGCGAAGACGCCCCGCCCGTGCGCCGCGGCGATCTCGTGCGGATCTCGAAACGCATCACCCGGCCCGGTCTGGATTTCTTCAACAACCGCATCTGGGGCGCCGGTCAGGAGACACGGGTGCTGCGCCAGGGCCTGACGCCGGGCTTTGCCGACCAGGACCCGACGCGGCGCTGGCATCTGGCGGAGCATGCGCCGGACACGCCTGTGACCGAGCCGGGCGAGACCTATCTCGAAATGGAATTGACCGGGGAGGGTCCGCAGGTCGTGGTGCAGGCCGCCACAGACAGCGGCACCGCGCAGAACTGGTATCCCGTGCTCGAGCCCGGCAAGCCCTACCGGGTGTCGTTCTGGGCCAAAGCCGAAGCCAAAGCCACGACCGAGACCGAGACCGACCAGGCGGTCGAGATGCGGTTCATGCTGCATGGGTTCCACAGTGAAGCCGCGCACAAGGTTGCACCGATCACGTTCCAGGCAGGACCGGACTGGCAGTACTACGAAGGCGCGTTCACACCGCGCGTGCGCAATCCGGGCGCCCGCCCGGGCTTCATGCGGCTTGTGGCGAACGGGCCGGCCACGGTGTCGCTCGACAATTTCCGGGTGCACCGGGCCGACCTGCCCTATCTCGAGCTGATGCCGGAGGATATTGCGCGGCTGGAAGCCTCGGGCATGCGGGCGATGCGTTCGATGACGACCGCGACGACCAAGCGGCGGACCTATGATCTGGCGCAACTGACCCATCCGGCGGGACTGGCCTCGGGCATCCGCATGCAGGCGAGCCTGCCGGTCAACCTCGCCCATGCCCGCTCGGCAGGCATGGAGCCCTGGCTCAATATCGAGCCTCATCTCAGCCATGCGGAATGGCTGGGTCTGGTCGAGTATCTCGCAGCCCCCGCCGATCCCGCGCATCCCTGGGCGATGAAACGCGCCTCCCAGGGGCAGGAACAGCCCTGGGTGGCCGAGTTCGACCGGATCTATTTCGAGCTTGGCAACGAGACCTGGAACCGGATCTTCGCGCCCTGGACCTTCCCGGAGATGCGCGACGGCGAAACCGGTGAACGCCTCAGCCGGGGCACTGTCTACGGTCTCTATCAGGAATATGTCATGGGCATCCTGCGCCAGAGCCCGTGGTGGGATCAGACGCTCGAGGACAAGATCCTTGTCGTGCTCGGCGGGCAGGAGGTCTATCCCGGCTATGGGGCGGATGCGGCGCACCGTGCGCCCTCGGCCGAACTCCTGACCACCGGGGCCTATATCAATGGCTGGGAGACCACGGACCGGCTGCCCAAGACCACGCCGAAAGGGTTCTCGCGCCTGCTGACCCATGTGCTGCAGAGCGCCATGCCCTATGCCGAACAACACCGCTCGGCCATCGAAGGAGCGCCGCGCCGGGATGACCGCCCGCTGATGCTTGGCACCTATGAGGCGGGACCCGGTTATCAGCTGAACGGGCTCAACGGCGCCCGGGTCGGACCGGAAGACGCCGCCGAACAGGAGCGGGTGATGAAGAGCCTCGCCTCGGGCGTGGCGACGCTGGATGCGTTTCTGGCGCGCGCCGCCCAAGGCTATCAGATCCAGAACTTCTATGGTTATGGGCCGGGCGAGTACTGGCGCAGTCATGCGCTCGACAAGAATGGCGGACAGGCCTACCCGTCCTGGCGACTGCTCGAGATCTATAATCGCCGCCTCACCGGTGACTTCCTCGAGGTCGAGACGCTCGAGGTCCCGCGCATCACGATGGAGGGTGAGAAGCACCGCCTGGCGGTGGATGACGGCCCGCTGATCGGAGCCTATGCGACCCGCACGCAGGACCGTCTTGCGCTGGTCGTGATCTCACGCCGGGTGCCGGACTATCCCGAGCCCGGTGATGACGGCATGACCCGGGTCGAGATCGAGCTGCCGGAGATATCCGCCGAAAGTCTGACCGAGATCTCGATGACCGGGGACTATGACAGCACCAACATCACCCTCGAGGAGGTGCGCCCGTTCGAGATGTCTCTGCCGATCCCCGGGGACAGGCTGGTGATCCCCGATCTCGCCCCGGGCTCGGTACGGATCTATCTGTTCGAGGGGCTCGGCTGAGACCTCACCCGGTTGCAGGCTCGAAGTAATGCGCAAACCGCGTGCCGCGGGCGGCCGCGCGGCATTCCTCGAAATTGTAGATCAGCTCTTCGGGCGGGGTCTTGTTCAGCTTGACGGAGCGGGTCGCGGTTTCGACCGGCTCGACCCCGATGAAACGAAAGAGGTCTGCGACGATCTCGCGGCGATGCTCTTCCGATGAGAACAGCTCCTCATAGGTCAGGATGCGCACCCGCTCGGGCGGCAGCTGGTCGAGCATCGCGCGCAACTGGTCGTCCTCGTCCTGGGCATTCTGCAGCCATTCGAGAAAGAGCTCGGGGTCGAGCACGATCTTGCCGCTGTCGCCCGCACGGGCCTGGGCGGCGCGCTCCTCCGGGGTCGCCTTGGGATCGTTGCGGATCTCCGGGGTCTGGTTCGGATCGGTCGACGCGGCGACCACATCGCGCAGCCGCAGATTGGCGCGCGAGAGGGTCTTTGCAAAGATGTCGTCGCGAATGAGCCCGATCACCTGAATGTCCGGGCGGTCGCGCAGATAATGCTCGGCACCATGCGCGTGGAAGTGAAAGGTGAAATCCTTGAGGCCGACCGTTCTGATCCGGCCAAAGCGCTTTGCCTCACGGCTCCGGCCTTTCCTGTATTTCCCGAGCGAGCGCAGAACATTCGCACCGCGCAGGAACCACCGGTTGTTCAGGAGGAAGTCGAGATAGGCCGCCTCCGAGCCGAAGAACCGGCGCAGTTTGCGGAACACGCTCCAGTCGCCCATCACCTCGCCGATGTTCAGCACCTCCGGGTGCTGGTTCAGCATGTCCATCAAGGCGTTCGAGCCGCTGCGCCCCAGCGTGAGAATGATATGGCGCTTCATGCGTCTCGCCCCTGTGCGCGCCTGCTCATGCTGATCATCACCGACGCTCCGCCCCCAGCCGGGACACGGATCAGATCCTGCAGCCCGCGAGCAGCTCCTGCTCGTCGCGTTTGATCGTGTCGATCAGGGTCCGCGTGGTCAGTTCATGACCAAGCTCGGTCAGGTGGAAGTGCCCCTTGAAGCGGTAGAGCGGCGGATCTTCCGGGGTCCAGGTCTCGAAGGCGTCCATCGGGGTGACGACACGCGCCCATGTCTCGTCCTTCAGGCGCAGATGACCGAGATTGCTGAACCAGGTGTAGAAGCCGGGATCGGGGATCTCGAGCAGGAGCCACGAGATGCCCTCGGCCTCTGTCCGTTCGCGCGAAAGCTCGATCAGTGCCGAGGTATAGCGGACCTGATGTTTGGGGAACTTCCGGTGGATCTTGTATCTGGTGTCCGTGCGCCCGGGCCCGGTGTCCACGTCCTCTTGCACGTTCTCCTGCACCTCTTCGGCGGGGGGCGTCTTGGCCTTGATCTGGGGGCCTGCGCGCAGACCGCCGAGCCATGTCAGGATCTTCTTGCCCGTGCGCCCGGCCCATTCGCGGATCGCGCTGTAGGCATGGCTTGACGAGATCAGCCAGCGATAGACCCCGAACTGCATCAGGTAATCACGGATCGCGACGCCGGGCAGATAGCTGGCCCCGGTGCGTTGCGGCACGCCGTTCTCGTCCATCCGGTAAAGCCCGGGCCGCATGTTGTCGTTGAAGTCGCCGCCATTGAACTGGAAGATCGCAATGTCGGTCTCGAACGCCGTGGCCCGCGCGTCGAAGGCGTGGATCATCTCTTCGGTCGAAAACCCGGAGACAGCGAAGTTCAGGATTTCGACCCGGTAGCCTTCCTCGGCGAACCACTCCTCGAGCAGCGCGCCCAGCGTGTACTCGTAGCTGACCTCGTAGCCCATGAAATAACTGTCGCCCAGCAGGGCGATCCGACAGGTGTTTGCCGGCTTGGTCTGAGGGATATCGCGATCGGCCCGCATGCCCTGGGCGTTGATGCGCATCTCGACATCGGCCTCTTCGGTCAGATGCTCGTAGACGGCATTGGCGATATTGGCCCGCACACCGTAATCCGTCCCTGTGATGTAGCGCGGCATCAGGACCTGCGGTGCCATCAGGCGCAGGAAGAACTCGACAAACAGCACGCAGTAGACAGCGGCCGCGAAAGCGATGCCAAGATTACGCAGTGTGAAGAGATGCATGGCGGTCTCGTTGCTGTCGGGTTGTCCGGGTCACTCTTATCATCAGAAGTCGAAATAGATGAAACTCTGGCCTTCCTTCGCGGCGAGGAAGACGATCGAGCACATCAGGAAAAGCACGAGGTTGAAGACGGCAAACCGCCCCAGCCGCTCCCAGGGCACGTTCCGCCCGGTCAGGCGCATGGCGGTCTCGATGACCACCAGCGGACCGATGGCGAAGGCCACCTCCGCATAGCTTGTCGACCAGGCAGGCGCCCACATGTTGGCGATGACGTGGAAGGCATCGCCGAAGCTGGCGGCCCGGAAGAACACCCAGCCGACCATCACGGCGATGAACATGAACGCGCCCGAGGCGAGCATGGCGGGGATGCGGGCAGCCCCCTTGAGGCTCTCCAGCCAGCCATCGACGCCGAGCACACGGTAGATCACCAGAAGCCCGCCATGGATCGCGCCCCAGGCGATGAAGGTCCAGGCCGCCCCGTGCCAGAACCCGCCCAAGAGCATGGTCAGCGCCAGATTGCGATAGGTCGCCAAGGCCGTGCCCCGGTTGCCGCCGAGCGGGATGTAGAGGTAATCGCGCAGCCAGGACGACAGCGAGATATGCCAGCGCTGCCAGAACTCCGAGGGCGTGCGCGAGAAATAGGGCATGCGGAAATTGACCATCAGCTCGAAGCCGAGCATCCGCGCCAGCCCGCGCGCCATGTCGGAATAGCCGGAGAAGTCGCAATAGATCTGGAAGGTGAAGGCCAGCACCCCGGCCATCAGAACCGCCGGATCCTGGGACGCGGGGTCGGCAAAGATCCGGTCCGAGATCGGCGCGAGATTATCCGCGATCGCGACCTTCTTGTAAAAGCCCCAGATGAAGAGGAGCGCCCCCGATCTGAGGCCGTCCATGGTGATCTGCCGGGTCTCGGCAAATTGCGGGAGCAGGTTGCGTGCGCGTTCGATCGGGCCCGCGACAAGCTGGGGGAAGAAGCTGACAAAGGCCGCGAACTGCAAAAGGTTGTTCGTCGGCTTGAGCTGACGGCGATAGATGTCGAGCGTGTAGCTCATCGTCTGGAAGGTGTAGAACGAGATCCCCACGGGCAGGATCAGGT
>CAYYZH010000186.1:0-8693 GCA_964475765.1 uncultured Limibaculum sp. | reverse complement strand
TCTTGATCCCGGCAAGCGCCTCCTCGGCCTCGGTGACAATCTCGACATCGTCTTCCGACTCGCCAAGTTCGATCAGTTCGACATTGTCACTGAGGCCCTGGGCCAGCGCCTTGTACCCGTCGATCCCGTCCGCGAGTTTCTGTCGGTCGCGCATAACCTTCTGAGCATGAGCCGGATCGTTCCAAAGATCAGGATCCTCGGCGCGGGCGTTCAGCTCCTCCAGCCGATGTTCGGCCGTCTCCCAGCCGAGACGCTGCCGCAGCAGCTCGAGCGACTTCTCGATTTCAGACACGAGTGTTTCGGTTTCGGCTTTCATTTCAGGACCCTGAAGACGTTTCCCGGCCTGAATAGCCGCTGGCCCAGATCAGGTAAAGGGCGCGCCGGCAGGACCGACACGCCCGGGATTTTTCCGACTGTTGATTATACGTCGACGTCGAGCGGCAGGGTCTTCAAGATCTTGCCCGATCTAAGGTCGATCACTTCGATCCGATAGTTCCCCGCCTTCTCTGGCGCGATCATCGTGGTCATTGGCTCGCCGTCCACGACCTGAACAAGGCCGGTCTTGTCATCGATCACCTGTCCGTCCCGGGTGGAGATGCGCACGCCCTTGTTGGCCGGTGCCGAGTTCTTCCACTGGACCTCGAAGGACTGGCCCGTGGCCACCGCAAGCGGGCTGCGAATCCATTCCTTGTCGACACCGACGGCGATGGACCGGGTCTCCAGTTTCGCGCCAGTCCCTGTCACGTAGGCGACCTCATAAGTTCCCGCATAGTCCGGAGCGATCAAGCTGGTCACGCTTTGGGATGTGGGGTCGCCAGAGAGATCCGAGCGGGCCACAACTTCTCCAGTCGCAGGATCGATCACCTGGATCTGATCGCCTGCATTGCCCGGCCCCTTCCACGTCACGTCGATCGCGCCAGATGCTTCAACGGCTTCCGGCGCCGAGAGCGTGATCGGCGACGCCGAGACATCAATGGCCTCACGGTCCACGACCTTGCCGTTCGGTCCGACCTGACGCAGTTCGTAGCTGCCCGCAGGCTGATCCATAGGCAGGACGGCGACGCTGCCCTGAATGGGCCGAGACAGCAGTTTGGCTCCGCCGCCGGTTTGCGTGACCGGTCCCCAAAGCTCGATCTCAGAGCCTTCGGACGCTCCGGTGATCGAGATGTCCACGCGATCCCCGCTATCGACGGTATCCGGCACCTGGATTTCCGCCGTTGCCGGCAGAACCATTGCCGCAAGCATCAGGCCCGCGGAGGCGATCGACTTTGCGAGCATGGGTCTCATGACGTCTCCTTTCCAAAGATTGGTCTGGGGACATTCACCTATGCACGGGCTGACGCGCCGCAACCGGATGTCATGAAATGTCGTAAACTGTGAGAATGAGGTTTAGGCGGTTCGCGCAGCGTCCGCATCGTGATGACCCTAGTAGAGGCCGCCTGTGCCAAGGCCAACATTGCTTGGGGCCTTGATAGCGCCACCACCACCACCACTGCTGTTGCCGCCGCCAGTGCTCTGCGAAGTGCCCAGCGGAACGTCGTCACCCTCCGGCAGGATGTAGGGCAGATCCGCACCATACGCGCCGAAGAGGATGGAGTCATCGACGAGCGCCAACGCATCGCCCGCGAGGATCTCAGGCTCGGTCCCAAGCCGGAAAGTCTCGACGAGAACGTGCGGCCCTTCTGCATCATCAGGCAGGCGCTCACCCGTATCACGATGCACCTTGATGGTGACCACGCCGCCGCCTTTCGGCTGGCGGAACTTACCTGGCGAGCGAAGCGCCATGGCTTCTCGCATGAATTCTTTGAAGACGGGGCCACAGAGCGTCCCGCCATACGCCTTGCGACCAAGGCTGCGCGGGCGATCAAAGCCCATGAAGCACCCGGCCACCATGTTCTGAGTGAAGCCAACGAACCAGACATCCTTGGCGTCGTTGGTGGTCCCCGTCTTGCCAGCAACCGGGAAGCCAAGACCGCCAACCGTCTTGCTGGCGGTACCACGGCTGACCACGCCCTGAAGCATGGATACGAGCTGATACGCAGTCACGGGATCCATGATCTGACGGCGCTGATCGAACAGCACGGGCACGCGGTCCGTTCCGAAGCTGCCGCTGTCGCAGCCCTGACAGTAACGTGGGTCATGGCGGAAGAGCGTGTTCCCGTGCCGGTCCTGGATGCGGTCGATCAGTGTTGGCTGCACTCGCTTGCCGCCATTGGCAAACATCCCGTACGCGGCGACCATCTGGTAAAGTGTCGTCTCCCCCGCACCGAGTGCATAGGAAAGATGCTCCGGCATGTTCTCGTAGACCCCGAACCGCTCTGCATAGTTGCCAACCCGGTCCATGCCCACCGCCTGCGCGATGCGCACGGTCATCAGATTGCGCGACAGCTCCAGCCCGCGCCGCAGCGGCAGCGGTCCTGAGAAATTGCCGGATGAGTTCTTGGGCTTCCACGCCTTGCCGCCGGCAAAGACTTCGATAGGCGCGTCGAGAACAATCGTTTGCGGGGAGTATCCCGCGTCCAGCGCAGCGGCATAAACAAAGGGTTTGAAGCTGGACCCTGGCTGGCGCTTGGCCTGCGTGGCCCGATTGAAGACCGATCTCTCGTAGGAGAACCCACCTTGCATCGCCAGAACACGCCCGGAATTGGGGTCCATCGCCATGAAGGCACCCTGCACTTCGGGGATCTGGCGCATCGACCAGCCGTCTTCCTCGCGCTTGACGAAGACGACATCGCCGCGTTCCCAGATATCAGCCGGATTGCGGGGAGCACCACGGCGCAGATGGCTGCGTCGGATCCACTGACGCTCACGCCGAACGGTCAGGCGTATCTCACCGGGGTTAGCGCCTTCGGCCGCCTCATCGATCCCCTCCACGCCGACAAGCGCCGTGGACTTTCCAAGCTCGAGCACCACACCGAGATGCCAATCCTCGATGTCGCGCGATGCATCCAGCCGAGCCAGAAGCTCGCGCCAGATCCCGGTCTCGCCATTGGCAATTTCCGGGAAGTTGGTCACCGGACCTTCATATATGCCCCTGCCCCGGTCGTATTTCTCCAGACCGCGCCGCAGAGCCCGCGCCGCGATAGCCTGAAGATCGTCATCCACGGTAGCGCGCACCGTAAGCCCACCACGATAGAGCTGGTTCTCGCCAACTTCGCGGATCAGCTGCTGGCGCACTTCCTCGGAGAAGTAGGTGGGGGTTGTGCGTTGGATCTTGGCGTAGCCCCGCTCGCCGATGATTGTATCCAGCGGCTGACTGCGGTGATCGGTGTAGGCGGCGTGAGTGATATAGCCGTTTTCCCACATCTCGCGCAGGATATCGTTGCGCCGACCGACCGCACGATCGTGATTGCGGATCGGGTGATAGTTGTTGGGCGCCTTCGGCAAGGCTGCGAGATACGCAGCATCCTCCAGAGCCAGGTCTTCGAGCGTCTTTCCGAAGTAGTTGTCCGCTGCCGCGACAATCCCGTGGGCCCGCTGCCCGAATTCGATGTCGTTGAGATAAAGCTCCAGGATCTGGTCTTTGGTGAGTGCGCCCTCGACCCGGATGGCCAGGATCGCTTCCTTGATCTTGCGTTCAATCTCGCGATCCGAGGACAACAGGAAGTTTTTCATGACCTGCTGTGTGATCGTCGAGGCACCGCCGGGGCGCTTGTTGCCTCCCTTCATCCGGTCCTGCACGAACCGGTAGATGGCCTTGGCAATGCCGCCAGCGTCCACGCCGGGATGCGAATAGAAGTTCTTGTCCTCTGCCGAGATAAAGGCCTGCTTCACCACATCCGGGATCTCGTCGATTGGCACAAAGATCCGGCGCTCCCGCGCAAACTCAGCAATCACCTCGCCCTCACCGGAGTAGACCCGGCTGAGCATTTTGGGCTGGTAGTTTTTCAGCTCGTCATGGCTGGGCAGTTCCTGGCCGTAGACATGGATAAGCGCAGCCAGGCCTCCGGCCCCGAAAAAGCCAGCGATCGAAAGGTTCGCGAAAAGGCCAGCGATCAAGCGGATCATGACTGCCTGCTCAGACTGTTACTGTGCCCACCCCGGGGTTCGCACCGTATTAAGGCGATTCCATGCAATTCCCCAGATCTTTCCTCCACACACAGGGTCAATTCTTGGGGCCTGGTTCATCTCGGTGACAGAAATCCCGGGCTGGCTGACGCCGTCCAACGCTCGATGCCCTGCATTACGGCGCGTGCCGCGCGGTCCTGCCAGACCGGATCGGTCAGCCGCTCCCGGTCGCGCGCACTGTTCAGAAAGCCCAACTCAAGCAGAATCGACGGGATGTCCGGCGCCTTGAGAACCCGGAAATTCGCTTGCCTGTGAGGCTTTGTGCGGAGAACTTCAACGTCTTCGGCAACTTCAAGGATCACGGCCTCAGCCAATTTCACGGATTCAACGCTTGTGCCACGCTGTGCAAGCTCAATCAGAAGCTGAGTGATGTCGTCACTGTCACCGCCAAGATCCGCACCCGCCAGCAGATCCGCCCGGTTTTCCCGGCGTGCCAGCGCTTCCGAGGCGTCATCTGTGCCTTTCTCGGACAGTGTGTAGATTGAGAACCCACGTGCGACTCCGGTCAGAAGCGTGTCCGCATGGACGGAAATCATGAGGTTCGCGCGCGCCTGATGAGCTCGGGCCACCCGTTCCGCCAAAGGGACGAACTCGTCCTTCTCCCGCGTCAGAACAGCCACGAAATCCGGATGGTCGTTGATGATCGCCGCGAGACGCTTGGAAAAGTCCAGGACAACGGCCTTTTCGGTAACGCCATTCGCTGTTGCGCCGGGATCCGGCCCACCATGACCGGGGTCGATGACCACCACAGCCCTACCCTCGGCTTCAACAGGAGCTGCAGGCGGGCCGCCATCGCGCCACCTCGCAAGCTCCGGCCATCCCGCGGTGTCATCAAAGATCGCGCGCGAAACCGGCGCGAGGTCAATCACCAAACGGCCGGGTTCGGACCCTCCGGGCGGGATGGTAAACGCACGTTCCACACGCACAGGGGCGGTAAGCATTGCAACAAGACGGGCGCGATTGCGTTGGAAAAGACCGTATCTCAGCGTCTCGACATAGGGGATGTTCTTCAGCATCTCGGGCGGCACCTGCCATTCGAGGGCCGGAAAATCGATCACAAGCCGGTCCGGCTCATTCAGCGTGAAAATGCTGAAGGCCGTCTCCGGCGCAATATCCAGCGTCAACCGGACGCGATCTTCGTATGTGCCGTGGCGCAGGCCCGAAACTGCGGGCACATCCTGAGCGACAACAGCGCCCGAAAGCGTTGCCCAAAGGGACATCGCGACGATGGCGGTCCATCGGCCCAACCCAAAAGCGAACATGGAGGCGACCTGCTCTACCTCTCGATTATCGTTACGTTGATCTTACACGAGCTTTGCATCGGGCAAAATGCGCATTGTCAAATTGTTGACTTTGGGTCTATAGCAGCGAATGGAGTGTTTTCCTGGCAGCGCCAGGGCCCGCACGCGGCGTTTGACAACTGCGCCTGTGGGTAAGCTCTTCGGATCGGTGGCCCTGGCGACATCTCGCCCCTGCACATCGCAATACGAAGGCCTCTGAATCATTCCGGTTTGGCGGGATAGCCCGCCACGAGTTCATTTTTGCTGCACAAGCAGCAAGTCAGAAGAGAAGTGATGATGCACCCGCAACCTTATGAAACGGCAGGACAAACACGCCGCCCCGAGGGGCCGGCCCTGTCGTTTGCGGGGGTGTTGGCATCTTCAAAACCAAAACTGCACCGGCCGGCTCTGAACGCCTGGCGTTCCGACTATGGCGGCGGTGCAAGGAAACATCATGGCAAAGAAAATGCTTATCGATGCCACCCACGCGGAGGAGACCCGGGTCGTGGTGGTCGACGGAAACAAGGTCGAGGACTTTGACTACGAGTCCATAAACAAACGGCAGCTCGCCGGGAATATCTACCTGGCCAAGGTAACGCGGGTCGAACCCTCGCTACAGGCGGCGTTTGTTGACTATGGCGGGAATCGCCACGGGTTTCTCGCGTTCTCGGAAATTCACCCCGACTACTATCAGATCCCGATCGCTGATCGCGAGGCGTTGCTCGCCGAAGACGAGCGTGAGGAACGCGAACGCCAGGCGCGCGAGGATGCGGAAGGCGACGAGGCCGCAAGCCGCAAGAAAGGCCGTGGACGTGGCCGCGGCGCGTCCAAGTCCAAACGGGGCAAGAAGACCGATACTGATGCCGCACCTGCGGCTGCAGTGGCGGGCCTCGAGGTCATCGATGTTCTCGATGCGGACGCGGCCGAGGTTCCCAAGGGCCTAGAGATGGCCGAACCAGACGAGGTAGAGGCGCCGGCTGATTCTAACCTGCTGGTCGCGGAAGATCAGGACAACGCAGAGGAGGCGTCGACCGAAGAGCCTGTTGAGGCTGACAGTGACGAAGCGACTGCCGAGGCCGCCGTCGAAGAGACACCTGTCGAGGACAGCCCGGCAGAGGACGATCCTGAAGTCTCCGAAGACGCGACCACGGATGACACAGACGATGACGGCCCATCCAAGACGATGGCGGAAAGCGCTGGACTGGACGATGATGATCGCGTGACCGGTGACGTCCCCGACGCAGACGCCGCGCGCAGGACCGAAAGCGACGCTCCGGAGACGGAAGCGCCCCTGTCCGAGGAAGCTCCGGAACCCGCGAGCAGTGAAGCTCCTAAAGCAGATGCTGAGGGGCCCGCAGAGGAAGCCACCGGGGGAACGGGTGCCGAATCCGAAGCCAGTTCAGACGACGAGAAGCCCAAGGAAAAACGCAGCCGATCCCGCCGTCGCAGCCGAAGCAGAAAGAAGACCGACGCTGCCGAGGACACCCCGACTGAAGCATCTTCTGACGATGCAGCGGAAGCCAATGAAGACGGCGAAATCGAATCGATGGGCGCCGATGACACGTTGGAAGAGGCAGCGCAGTCCCGCGTACGCTTGCGCCGGCGCTACAAGATTCAGGACGTCATCAAGGTCCGTCAGATCCTGCTGGTGCAGGTCGTCAAGGAAGAGCGCGGCAACAAGGGCGCGGCGCTGACCACCTATCTCAGCCTGGCCGGTCGCTACTGTGTCCTGATGCCAAACACCGCACGCGGCGGCGGCATCAGCCGCAAGATTACCAATGTGAGTGACCGAAAACGGCTGCGCGAAATCACAACCGAGCTTGAAGTGCCGAAAGGTATGGGTCTGATCGTTCGGACCGCGGGAGCCGAAAGGACCCGCGCGGAAATCAAGCGCGACTACGAGTTCCTGATCCGGCAATGGGAGCAGATCCGCGATCTCACGTTGAAATCTATCGCGCCGACGCTGATCTATGAGGAAGGATCGCTGATCAAACGCTCGATCCGCGACATCTACTCCAAGGAAATCGACCAGATCCAGGTTGAGGGCGATGGCGGCTATCGCGAGGCCAAAGAGTACATGAAGATGCTCATGCCGTCGCACGCCAAGAACGTGCAGCCCTACACCGACCCGATCCCGCTCTTCACCCGGTTCCAGGTCGAAAGTTACCTGAACGGGATGTTCAACCCGACGGTGCAGTTGAAGTCGGGCGGGTACATCGTGATCGGCGTGACCGAGGCATTGGTGGCCATCGATGTGAACTCGGGCCGGGCCACCAAGCAAGGCTCGATCGAGGAAACGGCAACACAGACCAACCTCGAAGCCTGTGACGAGGTCGCGCGGCAATTGCGCTTGCGCGATCTCGCTGGTCTGATCGTGATCGACTTCATCGACATGGATGAGAACCGGAACAACCGTGCCGTCGAGAAGCGCATGAAGGACCGCCTCAAGAATGACCGGGCGCGCATCCAGATCGGGCGCATCAGTGCCTTTGGTCTCATGGAGATGTCCCGGCAACGGCTGCGCCCCGGGATGCTGGAAGCGACCACCCAACCCTGCCCGCATTGTCTGGGCGTCGGCCTGATCCGCTCCGATGACAGCCTGTCGCTTTCGATCCTGCGCGAGGTCGAGGAAGAAGGCGTCCGCAACCGCTCCGACGAGATCACTGTGCGCGCGCCGGTCGACATCGCGAACTATTTGGTCAACCACAAACGCGATCACATCCGAGCGCTGGAGGAACGGCACAGCATCACTGTGGTGGTTCTGGGCGATCCGGCGCTGACCAGCCCGAACTTCGAAATCGAGCGCGCCCGCACATCCGGCAAACGCCCCGCCGCGCGCGGTGCAGTCGTCAGTGCCGAATCTGCGGTTACCGATGCCGAAGTAATCGAAGAGACGGAAGCAGCGCCCCGTCCCGAAGGTGATGACAGCAAGCCGAAAAAGCGCCGTGGTCGCCGCGGTGGTCGCAAGAAACGCGGTGGCGGTCAGGACGCCCAAACCGAGGCGGATGCTGAAAACTGGTCTGACACTCCAGGTGAGGCTGCCGAAACCTCGGGCGAAAACGGAGACGACGGTGCCAAGCCCAAGCGCCGCCGCAGGTCCCGAGGCAGACGCTCCGGCGCTGCGGACAGCGAGAACGGATCAGCTGAGGCGTCGCAGGACGGATCGGAAGGCGGGCCGCAACAGGAAACCGTTGCTGCTGACACTGAAACGGTCGACGCCAGTGATGCACCGGCGCCGGATCAGACCGAACCAGCTTCAGCCACTGATGTTCCCGAGCCGGTAGAGGCGGGCCCAGTCGAGGAGCCTGTCTCCGCGCCCGAGCCTGAGCCGGTGATGGCAGAGGC
>CAYYZH010000185.1:5550-8699 GCA_964475765.1 uncultured Limibaculum sp. | reverse complement strand
GCTGCGATGATCCCCGGCGCGACCTATCGCGACATCGATACGGACTGGGGCCATATGTGCGGCTCGGGCCAGTCCCCTAGCGACACCGCGACGATCAACGCTGCCATTGCAGAGATACTGGAAAACTAGCTCTTGCCCTCGGGCTTTTCCCGGGGCGTGTCCCACCGCTCGCCATGATTGTTGAGACCGAGACGATAACGCTCCCGCGCGGCCTCCAATTCCGCCCCAGCAGCGTGCTCCTCGATCAGCGCCATGGTGCCGGTCTCGATCTGCTCTTCGATCGTCGCCATGAACGCGTCGGCGGGTAGCCCGGGCGGGATCGGCGGCAGAAACTCCATCGCACCGGTCGCGCCGGGGTTCTTGCGCCAACGCCGCTGCGGCCAGATCGCCCCCAGAGAATTGGCCACCGGCACCGCCTCAACCTCCATCGCGCCATAGATATGGGCTGCCCCCCGGCGATATCGTTCCCGAGCACCGAGCTGCATCAACTCGCCCTCGGGATAGATGACCATGGTCCGGCCTTGGGCCTTCATTCGCTGCGCACCGTCGATGGCCTGCTGCGTGCGTCCCTGAGGCCCGCTATCGACGGCGATCAACACGACATCTAGCTTGCGCAGGATCGTGCCGAAGAAGGGCAGCTTGGTCAGTTCCTCCATCGCAACAGCGCTGATGTCCCACATCAAAGCGCCGAGCATGACGATATCGAGTTCTGACTGATGCTTGGCGACGATCACCTGCGGTCGAGAGAGGTCCAGATGTTCTCGCCCGCGCACCTCGATCTTCGCGCCAAGAATCCAGCGCACCATCCACATGGTCGTGCGGCCCCAGACATTCATCCAGCGCCAAATCACCTGGCGTGTCGTCAGCTTGCACAGAACCCAGGCGGTCATCGCCACGAAGAACGTGAAGCCGTAGAATATGATGTTGAACACAGTCGAGCGGATCATCGCCTACTCCGGCACCCTGGCCGTGGCGAGAACGTCGCGTGCGTTTGCGCTGTCGCGGTCCATCTGTGTGATCAGGGCATCGATGCCGTCGAACTTTTCTTCGCCGCGCAAACGGGTCACCAGACCGACCGAGATTTCCGTGCCATAGAGATCGCCATCAAAGTCGAAGATATGCGCCTCGAAGTTCGGAGCGTTGACACCAAAGGTCGGCCGTTCACCGATGCTGACGACGCCTGCGTGGCGTCCGGCGTGCGGCCCCTCCAACACCTCGACCCAGGCTGCATAAATGCCAAAGCGCGGCACCAACTGTTCTGCGAAAGCCAGATTGGCGGTGGGATAGCCGAGATCCCTGCCCCGTTGGTCGCCCTTGACCACAGGACCCGATACCGTGTGCCAGCGGCCAAGTTGACGCGCCGCATCTTCGCAGCGTCCTTCTTCGATCAGCACACGCAGCGCGGTCGAGGCGTAGTCGCCCGTCTCATCGCCCACGAGATCCTGAATAGTGACGCCAAAACCAAGCTCGCTGCCCATCGCGCGCAGTTCAACCGCGCCGCCCTTGCGCCCCTTGCCAAAGCGGAAATCAGCGCCGACGGTGATGTGTCGAATGCCCAGCCCCTCGACCAGAACCCGGCGCACAAAGTCCTCTGCCGACATGCCGGAGAGATCCGCATCAAAGGCCAGTTGGTAGAGCCGTTCGACCCCGTGCGCCTCGAGCAACCGTGCTTTTTGAGACGCGGTGGTCAGACGAAAGGGCGGCGCGTCTGGCTGAAAATGCTTGCGGGGGTGCGGCTCGAACGTGATCACGCCCAGCGGCGTGCTGGGATCGGGCCGAGCGGCAGCGGCATCGCGGATCAGAACCTGATGGCCTTTGTGGACACCGTCAAAATTGCCGATGGCAACAGAGGCACCGCGATCATCCGCGCCGAGACCCGCATAGCCCTCGATGATCCGCATGCTGTCTCGCGCCTCTCAACGGGGCGCGATCCGGCCCCATGCCTCAGTCGAATTTCTTTGAAGGCGCCAGCACCTTAGCCTCGCCCTTGAGGACTGTTGTATCGCCGACGACGCAGCGGCAATCAAGGGTAACGCGGCGCTTGGCATAGTCGATGTCGGCAACGGTCACCTCGGCACGAACCACGTCTCCGGGCCGAACCGGAGCCATGAACCTCAGATCCTGACCAAGATAGATCGTGCCATGACCAGGAAGCTGCTCGCCGATCACCGCCGAGATCAGCGCCGCCGTCAGCATCCCGTGGGCAATCCGCCCTCCGAATATCGTCTGTTGGGCATACTCGTCATCCAGATGCACCGGGTTGTGATCGGTGGAAATTTCGGCAAACGCACGGATGTCGTAATCCTGGATCGTCTTCTCGACGAACCGGCGCATGCCGACTTCGAGATCCTCGATGCAGATTGTACCGCGCTCGATATTCATATTGTCCAGCATAGGGGTGCCTCAACTCGCGTAGATTGTGCGTTGCAACAACCATAGCCGTATGCGAACCCAAACGCAATTAAATTGCGCAATATAATTTCAAGTGATCGAAGTCTGTGAAATTTTATTGCCTTACCGTAGTCGCCCAATCGCGAATTGCGGTGCAAGATCCACCGATCTGAGATAGGTGTCGAGCAGCGCCGGATCGGGGTTCTCAACATCCGCACCCAGTTCCTCGGCAGACAGACCACCTGTTACGAACAGCGTGTCGAACCCCGCCGCAAGCCCACCCGGTACATCCGTTTTGATCCCATCACCGATGGCAAGCACGCGCGATTGCGGGATCGGCTTTTGCGACACCTCTCCGAGCACTGTCATCGCACGCTGATAAATCGGGCCATGCGGCTTGCCGAACCAAACGAGCTCACCGCCCGCATGCTCGTAGTCCTGCGCAATGGCACCGGCACACCAGAGCCGCGCCTCGCCGCGGTCGACCTGAATGTCCGGGTTGGCGCAGAGCACCGGCAGGCCGCGCGCCTTCCAGTCCGCGATCTCGCCCGCATAGTCGGCGGGAGTCTCGACCCGGTCATCGCGCAACCCCGTCAGCAGGATGGCCGTCGCATCGACCAGCGGCGTGTCCGCCAACCCGACATCCTCGAGCATATGCGTATCGCGATCCGGCCCAACATAGTGATAACGCCCGCCATGCAGCCCGTCCTCAAGTGCCGCCTGACAGGCCCCACCCGAGGAGACGATAGCATCATAAC
>CAYYZH010000185.1:0-5540 GCA_964475765.1 uncultured Limibaculum sp. | reverse complement strand
CTGATCGAGGAACACCTTCACGGACGGGCCCGGACGCGGGGCATTGGTCAGGAGGATTACAAGACCACCTTTGGCGCGAAACGCCCGGCAGGCATCCACTGCTGCTGCATAAGGTTCGAGCCCGTTATGATAACACCCCCAGAGATCACAGAGGATCGCGTCGTAGGCATCCGAGATATCGGCAAGCGCCTGAATTACACGGCAAGTCATGCGGCTCCTCTCGGCAAGCTCATGCGGGGAAAGCTGGAGCCCGTGCGATTACGGGCGGCGATGGAGGGCGTCAACCACACCTGTCGCCGCACTTATCTCGGTAACCTTGGGTCAATGTGAGAAATCCCACAGAGTTCCTACCGGCATCTGGCTAAGAATCATGTGGTCGGGACCATTAGAGTGCCCGGTGACAGGGGGGGACAGCGCGTTTTCCGGCAGCGTTTATTCGGACGAGGTCGGGTTGGACCACCACTTTGGAGCCAACCGTTCAGACATGCCTACTGCTTGCATAGATCAGGTTGGCGCGGCCCTCATAAAGGGCCGCGTCTATTCTTTGCAAGTAGCCAGTGGTTCGTGCCGCGTCTCCTCTAACCCGGCCCATCGAGACGCGAGACGTTAAAGCCCTCAGCGCGCAGAAGTTCGATCAGTCCAACAGTGCCTGGCAAATGCAGCGCGCCCACGGCGACAAAGGCGTTACCGGCCCTTACTTCGCGCAGGATAGCCGGCATCCAGGCGCGGTTACGCACATCCAGAAGCTCGGCCATGATCTCACCATTCAGTGCACGCGCATCCGCACGCTGTCCTTCGGTCTCCGAAAGATAGATAGAGAATTCGTTGATCGCCGTGATCTCGCCCGCAACATAGAGATCGGTGTTGGTGCGAAAGATGTCCTCTTCACGGTCGATCAGTGCGCCGGTCTCGACCATCAGCGAGATAAACTGCTCGGGCCTGACACGCTGGAACGCGCTCAGCGCCTGCTCATAGGTCTCGAGCCCCAAAACCGGCGTCTGGCGATCTCCGGCCCGCTGCGCCATGACCGCATCGAGCGGCTCCGCCCCCGTTGCAATCGCCTGCAGGTGACAGGCCGGAAAGCCCAGCAGGGTAAAGAGCAGCCAAGGCCGCATGTACTCCGCAGCCTCCAGCGTCATGCCCCGTGTGCTCAGGGCTTCGGCCATGATCTCAAGGCCGCGGGCGTCGAGTTGCTCGCTGAGGCCCGGAGCATTGGGATCGAAGGCAAATGTCGGATCGGTGGCGATGCGTTGCTCCATCGCCGCCTGCTCATCAAGGCTCAACTCGAAGAGCGCAATACGCGCGCTATCGAGGGCGGCCCAGGTCTCGGGCGTCACGGTCTCGACCGCTTCGGCCGTGTGGAATGTGCCAAAAAGATAGGATGTCTCGACCCCGGCCTGTTCAACCTTCCAGAACCGGCCCTGCCCGTTCACGACGCTTGCCGAACGCTCGAAGATGCCCGCATGGGCCGCGGCATCCGTACGAGACAACTCGTCGAGCATATTCTGCCCGACACAGGCCGCGCTCGCAGCCCCCGTCAGTCCGGCCCAGAAGCCAGCGGCAAGCCCGCTTGCGCGCAACAGTTTAATGATCATTCGTCGCTCCCGTCTTGAAGGGGTGAAGTCTAACGCACCACCACACACACGCGAAGCGCGAAAATGGACGCGCCCTTTGCCCCCTGCCGCTTATGTGGAGCATCAATCCATCGCTTTGGCCTTGCATCGGGAAATCTCACACCACAGGATGCCGTGTCCGCACGTCAAAGGATGCGCGACAGAGACCAATCCGAATAGAGAGGCGCGCAAACCGCGTCTATGGGAGGAAGTATGACAGACCTGACCAACGGGACCGGCGGCGTCACCCGTCGTGGCTTGATGCAGGGCGCGGCTGCTGGAGCATTGCTGCTCGGAACCGGCGTGCGCCCCGCTTTTGCGGAGGCAAAACGCGGCGGCAAGATGCGCATGGGCCGTGCCCACGGACAGACTTCAGACAGCCACGATCCCGGCACATGGGAAAACGGCTTCATGAGTTCGTTCGGGTTTGCGGTCTACAATCGTCTGACCGAGGTTGATATCGACGGTTCGGTGATCCCCGAGCTTGCTGAGGGATGGGAAGCCTCGTCGGATGCCAGCGAGTGGACATTCAAGCTCCGCGACGCACAGTTCCACGATGGCTCCAAGGTCACGGCGGCAGATGTGCTGGCCTCGATCAATCATCACCGGGGCGAAGACTCGAAATCCGCAGCCAAGCCGATCCTCGAAGCGATCACCGATGTGTCCGCAGATGGCGAGAATGCGGTCAAGTTCACCCTTGCCGGCGGCAATGCCGACTTCCCGTTCGTGCTCACCGACTACCACGTGGTGATCGGTAAGGATGACGGTTCGGGTAAGGTCAACTGGGAGGCGGGCAACGGCTCCGGTTCCTACAAGATCGAAAATTTCGAGCCCGGTGTGCGTCTCGACCTCAGCCGCAACGACAACAACTGGCGTTCTGACCGCGGCTGGTTCGACCAGATCGAGATGCTGTCGATTGTTGATCCCGTGGCCCGTCAAAACGCGCTGATGACCGGTGCGGTCGATGCCATCGATCGGGTCGATGTGAAGACCGTAGATCTCCTGAAGCGCAACCCGAACATCGTGATCGAGTCGGTGGCGGGCACCCAGCACTACACCTTCCCGATGCGGGTCGATCAGGCGCCGTTCGACAACAAGGACTTCCGCCTTGCGCTGAAATACTCGATCAAACGCCAGGAGATGCTGGACAAGATCCTGAACGGCTTTGGCGTATTGGGCAACGACATCCCGCTCAGCCCGAACCAGAAGTACTTCAACACGTCGATCCCCCAGCGCGAGTACGATCCGGATAAGGCCAAGTTCCACCTCAAAGCTTCCGGCCTCGACAATCCTGAGGTCGAGCTCTTCGCGGCTAACGCCGCATTCTCCGGTGCAATTGATGCGGCACAGCTTTATGCGGCATCAGCCTCGGACGCCGGGATCAATATCAAGGTCAACCGCGCCTCCGATGACGGATATTGGTCGAACATCTGGAACAACAAGGCGTGGTGCGCCTGCTACTGGGGTGGGCGTCCAATCCCCGACCTGATGTTCTCGACCGCCTATGAGGGCGGTGTGCCGTGGAACGATACAGCATGGGCCAACGACCGGTTCGACGAGTTGCTGGTCAAGGCGCGTTCGGAACTGGACGAGGCCCTGCGCACCGAGATGTACAACGAGATGCAGGTCATCCTCCACGAGGATGGCGGGCTGATCGCGCCGATGTTTGCCTCCTACGTCACCGCAACGTCCAAAGCTGTCGCCCATGGGACTGTCGCGTCGAACTGGGATCTCGACGGCGAGCGTTGGTCAGAGCGCTGGTGGTTCGCCTGATGAGCTGACCTCCGCACCACGTGCGGCTGAAGACCTGAACCCGCGTCGCAAGGCGCGGGTTTTTTTCTTGAGAGATCAAGCGATCCTTCCCCCATTTGGGTTATGCGTCGGCACCTCTTTTTCAGCGAGGTTGGGAGTTGTTGATTGCAAGCGGGCCGCAGCCGGATTAGGCTGCGCCTTATTGATTAAAGGATTTTTATTATGACGTTTAAGGGCTTCACCGGCCTGTTTGTGTCGGTATTGGAGGAGCCGTGCTATGAGGCCGCCTTCTCCCTTCGCTACCAGAGTTATCTCCAGGAAGATGCGATCTCGCCAAGTGAGAGCGGATTGTTCATCGACCGATACGACTTTCTGCGCACCTCCGTTCTGATCGGAGTCCGGGAAGCCGGACGTGGACTTGTCGGCGTCATCCGCTTTGCGGTGCAGCCGCCGTGCTCGACCGGAATCGCGGACTATATCAGCGGGCCGGAGTTCGTGATTTTTCCCGACGAATTGACAAACCTCCTGCAAGACGACCGTCCCATCGCATCAGGCGCGCGCTTTGCCATCGAGGCGGAGAACCCGCGGCGCCAACAGATCGCGCTCCTCCTGGTGCGGGCCCAGCTTATTGGCGCTCGTGCGGTTGGCGCAAAATGGGGAATTGCCACGGCCAAGGGCGGGCATCTTGCGTTTTACCGGCGTCTCCTGACCATGAACCCGATCGGCGAGGCACGCCAGATGCCGGGGCTGGCCTATGCCTATCAGTTGCTGGCCGGTGATGTGGAGGCGTACTTCGCCGCTGGAGACAAGCGCTTTCCACAGGACTGCATCGCGCATTTCGACGAGACCGCGCCCGAGTTCGAGCATCAGATCCGAAACGCGATGCCCGCACTTCTCAACCGTTGGGCGGCGTGAGGCGATCATGTCGGACATCTTCGGATATGTGGCGCTGGCCGCCCTCCTCGGCTTTTTCGTGGAAATCGCCCGGGCCTCGCTCGGGCACTTCGCCCAGGATCAGACCTTGGGTCATCGCCTCATTCAGGTGGCCAGCCCGCTTTGCACGATATGCCTGACGGCCCTCGTTGTGCTGGGCGGGCCGGTTGACCTTTGGCCGGGCCTCCTCGCACTTGCGTTGACGGCAACGGGGTACGCCCTCTTTCGCCAGGCGCTCGCCGAAAGCGATCCTGGATTTCTCAGCGTGGCGTTTGGGCGCCATGCCTCAGAACACCTGATGGTGGAAGGAATCTATGGGCTGATCCGCAATCCGCTCTACACGTCCTATCTGCTCTATTGGGGCGCATGGCCGGTGCTACTGGGTCTGGCTTGGCCTGCACTCGCGGTTGCAATCTTTTTCACCGTTGTCTACTGGCAGGCCGCACGCCGAGAAGAAGCCGCCCTTGCCGAACAGTTCGGCCCCGACTATCTCACGTATCAGGCTCGCACCGGCCGGTTTCTTCCAAAATTCGCCAGCCGGAGCATTTTTCGCCCGCCGAAACCTTGACACTCTCCCAGAGCCTCTCTAAGTCCGCGCTGCCGGGCTATTAGCACTCACCGGCAGAGAGTGCTAACGCATCCCTTTTCGGGGGCTGGTCCGGTGACATTGCCAAACCAAAACTCTGGAAAACGCAAAAGGGAGCGCTTCCATGACATTCACCCCCCTCCATGACCGGGTACTCGTACGCCGCATCGAGTCCGACGAAAAAACCGCTGGCGGGCTGATCATTCCCGACAGCGCCAAGGAAAAACCGCAGGAAGGCGAAGTCGTCTCCGTTGGCGAAGGCGCGCGCAAAGATTCCGGCGAGCTGATCCCGATGGCTGTCGCTGCTGGTGACAAGATCCTGTTCGGCAAATGGTCTGGCACCGAGGTCAAGATCGACGGTGAAGACCTGATCATCATGAAAGAGTCCGACATCCTCGGTGTCATGACGACAAAGGCGAAGAAAAAGAAAGCCGCCTGAAGAGGCGCCGAAATTCTGACCTTTCCGACCACCAACAAATCTTAGGAGCACCTCAACATGGCTGCTAAAGACGTCAAATTCGACACGGATGCCCGCGACAAGATGCTGAAAGGCGTCAACACGCTGGCGAACGCTGTCAAAGTCACCCTTGGCCCGAAAGGCCGCAACGTCGTTCTCGACAAATCCTTCGGCGCCCCGCGCATCACCAAGGATGGCG
>CAYYZH010000184.1:0-8743 GCA_964475765.1 uncultured Limibaculum sp. | reverse complement strand
CGATCTGGGACATCACCGGCAAGGGCGTGAACGTCGACATGGTGTTCGAACACCCTGGCGAGGCGACCTTCCCGGTTTCGACCTTCGTCGTTAAGAAAGGCGGCATGGTCGTGATCTGCGCGGGGACCACCGGCTATAACACGACGTTCGATGTGCGCTATATGTGGATGCACCAAAAACGCTTGCAGGGCAGTCACTTCGCCAATCTCAAGCAGGCCTCTGCTGCCAACAAACTGATGCTGGAGCGCCGTCTCGATCCCTGCATGTCGGAGGTTTTCGAGTGGAGGGAAATCCCGGCGGCGCACACCAAGATGATGAAGAATGAGCACAAGCCCGGCAACATGGCGGTGCTTGTCTCGGCGCCCACAACAGGCCTGCGCACTATCGAGGATGCCCGCGAGGCTTAACGAAATCCTGTGCCGTGAAGGGTGCTGTCCTCTGCGCAATTGGCTCTCCCGAATGTGCAGACGACGCACCCTTGATAGAAGCTAGGGCCAGGATCCACCCCGTATGGCAGGCGTATGGCACCTGTATGGCATCTGTACCGCAAGCGTATGGCTCGCGTATGGCAGGCGTATGTACGACAAGTCGACGGCTTGGCGGGCACAAATCGGCCCGAGCACGAGGGATCAGACGAGGCTCAGGGCCCGGCCTTCCCTCACCCGCAGGGACATTCGGGCTGCCGGGCCGAAATCTTCCGGTGCGCTGCGCAGCGATGGGAACAGCGTAAACAGCTCTTCGCGGGCCTCTGCCTCAATCGCTGATTTGCACATCTCGCCGGGCTGAAAGCTCTCCATTGGCGCGCCATTCGCCGTCACCACTTGATGGCGATCGAACAGGAGATGGATGTAGGTCACGGGCGCCTGAGCGCCTGCCGAGATCACGGAGTGGTCGTTCAGAAGCGCCTTCGCAGGCACCAGCACTTCGTCTTCACCGAACAGCAACTGCGCGCGCCACGAGTTCACCAGCACCCGGTGCTGCGGAGAGACCATCGTGTCTCGTGCGGGCCAACCCGGCGCAATTGAGTCCTTCTTCAAAAGGACCGGGGCGAGACCGGGTTGATGCGCCAGATCCTGCGGGTTGAGCGTGCGTTTGCAGATCCAGCGGACCGGTTGCGGCCCGTCATCCCGGGTCAGAACCAGATCGCCGGCGACAAAGTCCTCGACCCGGCGCGCCCCGAAGGGCGTGTCGATCAGCGTGCCCGCCGTGAAGCAGAAAATCAGCGCTTCCTCGAAGGCAATCAGCCCGACCGTCTCGTCGCCATGGTTGCGTTCGGGATCGGCGGAGCGTTCTTCCTGAAGCGACAGATCAATCGAGTCGACCGTATCGCTGCGTACGATGACCCGGGCTGGATCGGTATCGTTCAGCGTCTGCGTGTCCGCGACGACAATGGGATTGGTATAGGTCGCACCCAGCCCGATCGTCTCGCGTGTCTCGTCGAACCCGCCCTGTATGAGAGCAGTCCCCGCGCTGCCGTCGCCGCCCGCATCGATTGCGATGAACCCAACGGTTTCCGCAGCGTGGGTGCCATCCAGGGCCTGCTCTTCCTGAAGGCGGACATCGAACCCGTTGGCGGTGATGTTCGTCGGGTCGCTGTCGACCGTGATGGAGTCATTGTCGGACATCACCGACGTGACGACCACCGGAGGCGCCCCGAAGGCCGTGCCGAATGCCACCGATCCCGTGCTGTCCGTGGCGCTGGTCGTGCCCGCGACAATGGTCCGGCCATCGGGCAAGGTGTGCGTGCCCTCTTCGATCGCCAGCCAGTTTATTGTCTCGACAGCGCCATGCGGGCCATCGTGATATTCCCATTCCTCAATGATGAAGGTGAAACTGTCCGGCGTGACGTCGATGATGCGGTAGGAGTGCTCGTTCCCGCCGACATTCGTGCCGGTCAGCACGATCACGGCATCGGTCAAGGGTTCGGTGAAGTTCACCGTGATCGGGGTGTTTTCACCAGGCGAATTGGTGACAATTACGCCTGCTTCACCGATCGCCATGGGAAAGTCCTCATTCCAACAGGGTGGTCCTTGCCGCCTTCTGGAGCCTCGAACTCGATTCAGGCGATGGACCTACAGGGGTCTTGTGTTCAATTCGGGGCAAAATTGCCATAATCAAATGTAAATTGATATTAAAAATTATAGTTAATGCGGACCGATCCACATCCTTCGTCCGGCCCGTGAAGGGCCGTCAGACCAACATTCTGGTGATCAAAGGGGTCTCAGGCCGGGCGGCTATGCGCTTGGCGACTGACACGCGCCAACGCGTTGCGGGCGATCATGATGTGAAACGGCATGATCAGGCCGAGATAGAGACGCCCGCCGAGATTGTGTTTCCGCACCCAGGTCGCCAGTGTCACCACACCGCCCACGGACATCACCGAGACGCGGAAATCAAGGTGCCGGTCGTTGAACCCTGCGATGACCTCATCTGCGGTTTCCTGTTCGACCGGAAACTCGCCGATTTTGTCGCTCGCCTCCGGCCCTTTGGCGGCGAGACCGAACGGGGCGACAAGCAAACCGCGCAAGACCACGAGAACCTTCGCCCAACCGGGAAAATCGGTGATGATCTCGGCAGCGCGCCGGGCATCCATATCTGCCTCGACGGCGTAGCAGTCGAGGAAATCTCCGTCGGCGATCCTGGGGTGCAGATCACTGCCCGCGGGCAGGGCGCAGGGGTGGACATCGGCCATGCCTTCACTCCTTATCGGTGGTGCGATGTCCTGAATATTGGCATTGATCCCGGGCCTTGCCATGTGACCGAGGCTCGCAGGGACGTTGAACCGGAGCAGTGCTGTCCAGGGTCAATCAGGTCGCGTGATCGTTGGGGGCCGTGCCCTCTCCCGAACTGGCCAACGGCGGTGAGAGCATCATCAGGATGAAGAGCAACAGCATCGCTAGTCCGAGGAAGGGCAGGGCGAAGAACACCAGACCGACCACCGCGATCATGAAAATCTCGACAAAGCCCTCGTCGAAGAGTGAGCACTCCAGCGGTGTGCTAAAGCCGCCCTCGCATCCGCCTGCCAAAAAGACAAGCTGCCCGGCAGCGGTGATCAGAACGGCGAGAAAGACCATGCGCCAGATCCAGACCATCCCGACATTGCGCAGGGTCAGCTGGCCGTTCCGAACTCGCTGTTCTCGACGTTTGATGAAGCCGTAGACAAAGGCAGCAATCAGTCCGATCCACGGAACCGCAGCCATTGCGACGCCGACCAATCCCATGTGTTCACGGCTTTCCCGAGAGGACGCGCACGCCTTCGGCAACATCGATGCGGCCATCATAAAGCGCGCGCCCGGAGATTGCACCATCGAGTGGCGCGCCGCAGTCGCGCAGCGCCTGAAGGTCGTCCAGAGATGAGACCCCGCCGGAGGCAATCACAGGGATCGAAACGGCGCGGGCGAGATCGGCGGTCGCCTCCACGTTTGGGCCGCCCATGGCACCGTCGCGATCGATGTCGGTGTAGATGATGGCGGCAACGCCCGCATCCTCGAACTTGGCTGCGAGATCGAGCGCGGTGATGTCTGTTGTCTCCGCCCAGCCCTCGACCGCGACCATGCCGCCGCGTGCATCGATCCCGACGGCGATCTGACCGGGGAATGCGCGGGCGGCGTCGCGCACCAGACCCGGGTCGCGCACCGCGACTGTGCCAAGGATCACCCGCGCGAGCCCTTTGCCAAGCCAAGCCTCGATCGTTGCCATATCCCGGATGCCGCCGCCAAGCTGTGCGGGCACGTCGATGGCACCAAGGATCGCCTCGACCGCGGCGGCGTTAACCGGTTCTCCGGCAAAGGCCCCGTTCAGGTCGACCAGATGGACCCACCGGCAGCCTTCGTCCTGAAACGCACGCGCCTGAGCGGCGGGATCATCGTTGAAAACGGTCGCGGCTGTCATCTCGCCGCGCACGAGGCGCACACACTGGCCGTCCTTGAGGTCGATGGCGGGGTAGAGAATCATGAGAAGCACTCCGTAGGCAGATGCGCCCGCTTACCGCGAGGCCCAAGGGATTGCAAAGACCCAAGACTTTGTGATTTGCCCGCCAGGTGATGCACGGGCATCCTGCCGACAATCACAACGGGAGGCATAACATGCGCAGACTTCTCACGGCGGCCATGTTGGCGCTGGGACTAGCGGGTTCGGCGTTCGCCGCGGAAGGCGAACGGGTCCAGGTCAAAGGCGAGATCATCGACACCTGGTGTTACTTCTCCGGCGTCATGGGCGCTCCGGAATCGGTCGTTGGTTCGGCCCATCATACATGCGCACTCTGGTGTGCGGCGGGCGGCATCCCGGTCGGCGTGCTCGCCGAGGACGGCACGGTCTACATGGTGCTGAAATGGGAAGGCAACGGAGATGTCGCGGGCGACACGCTCCTGAGTGTGCAGTCCGATGTGATCACCGCCGATGGCATCCTGCACAAGCGCGATGGCATCAACTACCTCATCGTCGAGGACGTCGTCGCCAATGACGGCATCACCAACCTCAGCCATGAGGACTTCGGTGTGACCCCAGGCTTTGCCATTCCTAAATCGCTGACAGGAGGCTGATCATGATCCGTACGCTTATTGCAGGCGCCCTCGCGGCATTGATGGCGATGCCTGCGGCAGCCGAGGGCGAGTTCTCCGAGGGCAGCCAGGCAGTCGGCTGGAAAAACGTGCAAGGCCGTGAGGCTGCGGTCTTCAAGGGTAAGGTCGTGGATATTCTCTGCGAGTTGACCGGCGATTGCGCAGATGGCTGCGGCATGGGCAAACGCCAGATGGGCGTCATTCGCGAGTCAGATGGCAAGCTGATCCTTGCGGGCAAGAACAACGAGACGTCGTTCGCCGGTGCGACCGTCGATCTAGCCGCTTATTGCGGCGATACCGTCACCATTGACGGGCTGCTGGTTGGCAATCCTGAACTCACCGACACCAAATTCCTGCAGGTCCAGCTGATCCAGCGCGAGGGCTCGGACAAGTGGGGCAAGGCCAAACGCTTTGGCCGCGCTTGGAAGAAAGAGTTCAAGGAAGCGGCCAAGAAGAAAGGTCCGTGGTTCCGAAAGCACCCTGCTGTGCAGGCTGAACTGGATGCCAACGGCTATCTGGGACTGGGCGCCGAGGCGGACAAGAAGTTCATCGAGGAGTTCTATTGATGCGAGCCTGGGCCGTTTTTGCTGCCGTCCTGACGGCTGGGGCGGCCCTTGCCCATGGCGGGGCAGCCTTGGCCCATGACGGGGTCGTGCACAAGAATGCGGAAGAAGCTGCAGCCCACAAGGCCGAGACCGCGGAGAAGATCGCGTTGCCGACCCCGGGTCTGCCGTTTCCGGTGGACATCAAGGCCGAGTTTGCTCTGACCGAGCACACTGGGCGGGCGGTCACTCAAGAAAGCTATGCCGGGAAGACGATGGCGATCTTCTTCGGCTATGCCAATTGCGAGGCGATCTGTTCGGTGGCTTTGCCAAGATTGGCGGCTGCTTTGGACGAGATGGGGCCGGAGGGCGAGAAGGTCGCGCCTCTGGTGATCACGGTAGACCCTGCGCGCGACACGGTCGAGGCGATGGGCCCGGCGCTGGCGAAGTGGCATCCACGTCTGATCGGTCTGACCGGCGAGGAAGCAGCGCTTGCCAAGGCCCGCGAGGCCTTTCAGGTCGAGACTTCGCTGGTCGGTGAGGATGCCGAAGGCCAGCCAATCTATGCCCATGGCAGCTTCATTTACCTCATCGGACCCGATGGAACGGTGCAGACGTTGATCCCGCCGATCCTGGGGCCTGAGCGGATGGCCGAAGTCATCACCGGGTATCTCTGACGGACACCAAGGGTGCGTCTTCACGCATCTTTGGATCGAGTGACGAATTGGGCAGTCGCCGGAGCGATCCGGCGGCTTTTTCGTCTGTCCCGATCCGAAGTCTCCTGTCGCCAGCCCCCACGTCCTGGCTGCTGACGTGACGGCATTGGTTGACCCGTGCGTTAGCCGGGCCATACTCGGCCAAAACAATCAGGGAGAACTCCGATGCGTCTCGCAGTTGCAGGACTGACCGCTTTGATGGTGTTTGCCGGTACGGCGCAAGCCGAGGATGTGAACGGTCTCTGGCGCAGTGCCACGAACGACAACGGTGGCTATATCCATGTCGACATCGGCCCCTGTTCGAGCGATGCGGCGCTGGTTTGCGGAAAGATCGTCGAAGCGTTCAACGAGGATCCTGCAAAGCTCGACAAAAAGCGCCGGGACGAGATTGTCGGAAAGCTGATCATCGAGAACATGGAAGCCGATGGCTCCAGCGCCTGGAGCGGCGGGACGATCTGGGCGCCAGATGACGACGAGACCTACAGCTCGGAGATGGAACTCAAGGGGCAGGTCCTGGAAGTTTCCGGCTGCGTGCTCGGCGGTCTGATCTGCCGGGGGCAGGACTGGACCCGGGTGAAGTGACCGCCTGAGATCTGCATGGCCTGTAGCCGGGGGCGTTTCGCTTGCCCGATGCACGGTCCCGGGCGCAGACCCGGGACCTCCTCTTGACGCAACGGACAGAGCCGTGCGTGACTACCCCGCCTTCTTGTCGGGGATCAGGGCGGTGCCGCCATCGGCGCCGCGCACACCGAGATCATGGGCCATGGGATCGGCGGTGAGCCGCTCATAAAGGTCGCGAAATTCGGCGCGTTCGAGCAGCTCGGCGATCTTGGCGCGGTGCCACTCGACAGAGCTTGCATGCAGGTCGGCCAGCACCTGATCCGCTTTCAGCATCCGGGTGATGGCCTCGGCGCGGCGTGCGGCCGGGATGATGGAGTTCGCCTCTTCATCGTTGCGGTTGAAGATCTGCCAGTACTCCAGCCCTTGGTCGCGGTTGATGTGATTGACCCGCCCGCGGTCGCGCTTGACCAGAAAGCTCTCGACGGACCGGACCGCATAATGATTGAGCGTCGCGAGACCATACCCCCAGCTCAGCTTGGTCGACCGCCAGCCATCATCGATATAGATCGAGGGCATCGGCAGGCCGGAGCCGTTGACCCAGACCGGCGGATCGGCATCCGGGCGCAGCCTGCTGGGGCGGTGAACGCCGAGCCTCTCGAACGCCAGAGGCAGCCGCGCCATGGTCTTGAAGCCCCAGTTGTGATGCGGCTTTCGCGTGAATTCGGGGGCGGCGCGGGTGAAAAGCTCGGTGACGGGACGATCCTCGAACCCGACCACACCGCCGCAGCCGTAAAAGCGCCAGGTGAACGAGATCAGATCGGGATCGCCCGTCGCCTCGATCAGGGCCGCGAGCGTGCCGTCGCCGGTATGAATGTCGATATACTCATCCACATCCATGCAGATATAGCGGTCGGCGCGCTGGAAGACGGGCTGCGACGGCGCGTCGTTCAGCGCCACCCATTGCGGCTTTTCCCCGGGCTCGAACGGGTTGTCGAGCCGGGTGACGAAGCCGCGGGTCGCGAGATGGTCGAGGATCTCGTCCGTGCCGTCATCGCAATCGTTGGTGTAGACCAGAAAATGCTCGACCCCGATCGAGAGGTGATAGCTGATCCAGTCGAGGATATACGGCCCCTCGTTCTTCATGCAGGTCAGGATCAGCATTCGCCCGAGTTGATCGGCATCGGCGGGGCGGGCCTCGACCACGGATGCGGGCGAGGTGCGCGACGGTGTCTTGCCATCCGGCAGGCTTGGTTCGGCCTCGGCTTTGGGCTTGTGCACATCACCGACATGCAGGCTTTCGCCGAGGCCCCGGTCCATGACACCAAAGCCCGAGGGGCGCCCCGCATCGAGCACCATCGAAACCGGAATGCGCGCGGCCTTGGCGTCGATATCGTGCTTTTTCAGAAGCTTGCCGAGCAGTGACCAGCGTCGGGGCACACCGTTTTCGATGTCCATCAGGTACTGGCGGAGCGCATGGCCATAGAGGTGAACGGCCTGTGTGTCGGCCATGATCTTCTGCAACTCATCATAGCCGCGGCGCAGCAGAAGCGGCACCTCCTCAAAGGCGAAGGGATAAAGCACATGCTTGTTGTGGGCGCGCTCGATCTCGCCCGACGCCTTGAGGGCTTCGGTCAGCGCAAAGGGGCCGAGGCCGTCGGGGGCAGGCGGCTTGATCGGGGTTTTGTCCTCGGCGTCGCGCTGGAACATGGCCCGTTCGTGCGCCTCGGTTCCCGCCAGCAAAGCGGCCAATGCGGTGCTCTCAGGAGGCAGAGCCAACACGCCGGCGCCGATATGCGCTCCATCCTCCCACGCAAACAGATACCCGTCCTTGGGCGTCAGAGGCTCGCGGCAATAGGTGTCGCAATCGGCCCAGATCGTACCCGGCGCTTTCGACAAGAGGAGGTAGCGAAAACGGTCGACCAGAACGGGCTTGATGCTGGAGTTGAAGGGCCGTTTGCGTTCGACCGGCATGATGTCCTGCGCACTGATGCACTCGATCCCGTCGGGAACGCCAACAACCTTGCTATAGTGGTAGAGCCGCACGGGATGACCGGCATCGCGCAGGGACGCGAGGCTGAGCTGTTCGATGAAGGACAGCTGGCCACGGAAGACAAGCAACCCGACCGGTGCCTGTTCGGTCATGCAGACGTACTCGCGATGTTGCCCGATCTCATATGCCACATGGTTGTAGGAGTAACGCCGCACTTAGTCAAAATTCTGACAACACCCCGGCCAGCGATCCCACAGAGCGTCGGTTGAGGGGAGCACTGTCCCGGGCCTGACCCGGGACCTCCTCGTGGCCCAACGCAAAGGTCCCGGATCAGGTCCGGGACAGCGCATGTGGCGCCTCAGATCGCCCGGCCCT
>CAYYZH010000183.1:0-8744 GCA_964475765.1 uncultured Limibaculum sp. | reverse complement strand
TTACGTTCTCGGCTTTGGAAGAATCGATGGACGAAGCTGTGTCGTTGGCGGGGAAGACTTCACCCTGAAGGGTGGCTCGCCCTCTCCGGCAGGCCTGCGCAAAAGCATCTACTCCGAAGATCTTGCACTAAGCTATCAAGTACCGCTGATCCGTCTGCACGAAGGTGCAGGTGGATCGGTCGGGTCGCCAAAGACCAAATCGTTGAGCGCTCCGGTCTATGATCCACCCCGATTTCGATCCGTTGCAAAGGCTATGGGCACAGTGCCCGTAGCATCTGCAGCACTCGGCGCAGTCGCCGGAATGCCGGCGGGACGGTTGGTCGCTTCACATTTTTCCATCATGTCGAAATCGACAGCTCAGGTTCTGACGGCAGGTCCGGCGGTTGTCGAACGCGCCATGGGCGAAAAGATCTCGAAGGAAGACCTCGGTGGCGCCGGTGTTCATACGCGCAACGGAACGGTCGACAATGGCGGAGAGGACGAGCACGACTGCTTTGCCCAGATTCGGCGGTTCCTCAGTTATCTCCCGTCCAATATCTGGGAGCTGCCGCCCGAGCACGACACAGATGATCCTGTTGACCGACAAGAAGTTGCGCTGATTGATATTGTTCCCCGAGAACGCCGCCGAGCTTTCGACATGCGTCGGCTGTTGGGACTGATACTCGACCGCGAAAGCTTCTTCGAGATCGGCAAGGGTTATGGCCGCAGCCAGATCACCGGGCTCGCTCGGCTCAATGGCCTGCCTGTGGGTGTCTGGGCAAACGACGGCAAGTACCTCGCCGGTTCGATGACAGCCGATGGTGCGCAAAAGGCTCGACGGTTCATGGAACTTTGCCAGACGTTTCACCTTCCTATTCTCAGCTTCGTCGATGAACCCGGATTTATGATTGGCAGCCAGGCCGAACGGGAAGCAACGATCCGCCACGGCGCAAGTGCCGTTCTTACGGCCGCATTAACAACGGTTCCTTGGGCGTCGATCATGGTGCGGCGCTCCTTCGGAGTTGCGCAGGCTGCGCATTACGGACCGGACGGCTATGTTCTGGCATGGCCATCTGCGGAGACCGGCCCGCTTCCCGTCGAGGGCGGTGTGGCGGTCGCCTATCACCGTGAGATCGCCGCCGCAGAGGACCCGGAGGCAAAACGACGTGAGCTTGAAGAAATGCTCGCTGCCAAACAATCTCCGTTCCCGCGGTCCGAGGCGTTCTCGGTGCATGAGCTCATTGATCCACGCGAGACGCGGCCCATGCTGTGCCGATGGCTCGACCGGGTCGCGCCTCTATTGCCGCAATTGCTGGGACCCAGCGGGTTTTCCGCACGGCCCTGAGGAGATCGCAATGCCAACGAAGATCGTCTGTGAAACCGCCGGTACCATCTGGAAGCTACACGTCGCACAGGGTGACACCGTCGACGCCGGTCAGGAGTTAATGATCATGGAGGTCATGAAAATGGAGGTGCCATATGAGGCGCCAACAGCCGGTACGATCTCTGGTCTGCATGTCGCCGAAGGCGATGTTGTCGAAGAAGAACAGCTCGCGATCGAGATCGCTTAAGGCGCGGTATCGTGGCGATTTCGGAACACCTGACCACTGCACAGGCGTCATCCCATGACCGAAACTGATCTCAAAGAACACATTCTGAAGCTGCCGGTGTGGCAGGGTACCCCAGCGATTGAAACCCTGCATGGCGGGCTGAGCAATCAGAGCTTCAAGGTTACTGATCGGACCGGCAGCTATGTCGTGCGTCTAGGGCGGGACTATCCCTTTCACCATGTGTCGCGGGTTCGCGAAGTGATGACAACGCGCGCGGCGCATGTGGCCGGGTTCGCGCCCGAAGTGGTCCATGACGAACCGGGCATGATGGTCTCGCGTTACATCGAGGCACAGACCTACGGCGCCGGTGATATCAGCGCGAACCTTGACCGCATTGCGCGAATGATCCGCAGTTTTCACGAAACCATGGCGGAGCATGTGTCGGGCGCGGGGTTCATGTTCTGGGTGTTTCATGTGGTCCGGGACTATGCCCGCAAACTGACCGAGGCCGACAGCGCGCGATCCTCAGATCTCGCGGGCTATCTCGAGATTGCTACGCGACTCGAAGCCGTACAGATCCCGCAACCCATCATCTTCGGGCATCATGACCTGTTGCCCGCAAACCTCCTGGACGATGGTGATCGACTTTGGTTGATCGACTTCGAGTATGCTGGCTTTGGCACCGCGATGTTCGATCTAGCGGGCCTTGCGTCCAATGCGAGTCTCGGGCCAGCTCAATCCGAGGCTCTATTGGGCGCCTACTTCAACCGCTCCCCTACCATTGACGAGAAGCGCAGCCATGCCGCAATGCAGTGCGCGTCACTCCTGCGCGAGGCCATGTGGAGCATGGTCTCCGAGATATACCTCGAAACACCAGGAGTAGATTTCGTGACCTATGCGGACGAGAATCTGGCCCATCTGAATCGAGCGTTGGAGAGTTATCAATCCGCCTATGGGAAATTCTGACGGATGACCTCCACCCCAAAACACGCAGAGATCGTGATCATCGGCGGGGGGATCATCGGCTGCTCAACCGCCTATCATCTGGCCAAAGATCATGGGGCAGACGTGGTCCTGCTGGAGGCCGGCAAGCTGACCGGTGGCAGTACGTGGCATGCCGCCGGTCTGGTCGGGCAATTGAGGTCGTCAGAAGCGATCACTCAGGTGCTGAAGTATTCAGTCGACCTCTACACAAAGCTTGGGGCTGAGACCGGTTTGGAGACGGGTTGGAAGATGACAGGCTGCCTGCGATTGGCATGTACCGAAGCCCGGCTGAATGATTTTCGACGCACTGCAGAGCAGGCAACGCAATTCGGCATGGAGATGGACATTCTTTCTGCCCGGGAAGCCCAAGACATGGCGCCGTTTCTCGAAACAAGCGACCTGGTCGGCGCAAGTTGGCTTCCGACGGACGGGCAGGCTTCCCCATCGGACATTGCGCAATCGTTGGCCAAGGGTGCGCGCATGCATGGAGCCCGTCTGGTCGAGGATATGGCAGTTACCGGGTTGACGCTGGAGGGTAATCGGATCAGATCGGTCCAAACCTCAACTGGCCGGATTGATTGCGAGACTGTGATCAACTGCGCCGGGCTCTGGGCGCAGAAAATAGGCGCCATGGCGGAGGTTGCTGTCCCCCTCCTCCCAATCAAACATCAGTACGTTCTGACCGAACCGATGGGCCTGCCGTCTAACACCCCAACCCTGCGGGACCCCGACAGGCGGACGTACTTCAAGGAAGAGGTCGGCGGGTTGTCATTTGGCGGGTATGAGCCGAATCCCATCGCGTGCCCGTCGGACGTCGTCGATCCCACACCATTTCGATTGTTCGACGACGACTGGGACCATTTCGGACAGCATCTTGAACAGGCCATGCACCGAATCCCGGCCCTGCAGGACACGGGTGTCAGGCAAATGATCAACGGAGCCGAGAGCTTTACGCCTGATGGCAACTGTCTGATGGGCAACCCGGTCGGGCCAGAAAATTTCTATATCGGAGCCGGTTTCAATGCGTTTGGAATTGCATCTGCAGGAGGAGCAGGGTGGGTGCTGGCCGAGTGGGCCCGAACGGGACGGCCCCCTATGGATCTGAGCGTCGTAGACATCCGCAGGTTCGGCACTTCTTTCGAGAACCCCACGCATGTGGCGGCTCAAACCCTAGCGGCGTATGCCGATCACTATGCGCTGCCGGCGGAACTGCCGACGGCGTCATAACCATAGATCCAGTCCTGCTGAGCGTGCAGCAAACCCGGTACCGCTCTAGATGCAATCGTGAGCGGCGCATAGCACGCTGCTTTCCCCAGAAAGCTGCTTTTGTGGAACAGTCTGAGATTGCGGGCAGACCGCATCTGGATACGGCTTACCCTTTCAATCCGCGCTGCGAAGTGAGCCTTCAGCGCTGCTGGAATGTCGGTGGCATCCGCCAGACGCCGCGATAACTCCCATGCATCCTCGATCGCTTGGACCGCACCCTGCGCCATAGACGGCAACATCGGATGCGCCGCGTCCCCCAAGAGCGCGACAGGACCATCAGACCAGGTCGGTAGCGGCGCACGATCGAACAAGGCCCATCGATGATGCACCTCCGCGGCACTGATAATCTGCCGAAGAACGGGGTGCCAACGGTCGAAGTCGGAATGCGCCTCATCCCGGTCACCCCGCTTGTCCCAGCCCTCCTCCTGCCAGTCTGCCCGTTCAACGACACCTACAAAGTTGACCTCTCGACCGCCGCGCAACCATGTCGTTACCGCATGTCGGTGCGGCCCGGCCCAAATGCAGCCGGAGGGAGGGGGAAGCAGTCCATTCAACCGGTCAACTGGCACGGTCCAACGCCAAGCGATGTTGCCGGTGAACCGTGGTGTTTCGGAGCCGATCATTTGCGTTCGGATGGTTGAATGAAGCCCATCGGCACCAATCAGCACATCACCCTCAGCGGTCTTTCCACTCGCCAGATGTGCGACAGCCTGGGTACCTTCATGAGTGTAGCCCGTAACGCTAGCACCTGTCCGAAGTGCGTTTGGAGCGACATCTTGCAGAGCCGAAATCAGGGCTTCAGCAAGATCAGCCCGATGGATCTGGATATAGCGCGCACCCCATCTTGCGACCGCTTTGTCCTTTAGGGGCAACCGAAAGACCTGCCGTCCACTTCGCCCCAAACGCATCTCGATCGCTTCTGGTTCAAACAAGGAGGCTTCAAGCCGATCCATGACGCCCATCGCCTCAAGGACCCGAACGCCATTGGGGCTGATTTGAAGACCGGCACCAACTTCGCCAAGAACCGGTGCTTTCTCGAGAACCTCAACCTCCCAACCGCCCCGCGCCAAACAGAGCGCTGCGCTGAGTCCTCCAATTCCCGCTCCAACGATGACTGCTTTCATTGCAAATCAGATCCCGAATGCCGCAACTGACCTATCAGCCTTACGGAAAATCGCACAGGGTCGTTGACGCGCCATCTCGGCGCACAAACATGTTGGTCGCGCGTTTATATATGAATTAGAGCGGCGAAGACGCGGTACAAAAGGAATTACCGAGATGAGTGGGATCGTGGTCGTGGGCGGCGGGCAGGCCGGGGCCTCTCTGGTTGCAAAGCTTCGGGGGCTTGGGTTTGACGGCCCTCTTAGACTGATATGCGGTGAACCAGTTCCCCCGTATCAACGTCCCCCGCTGTCCAAGGCCTATCTGCTGGGCGAAGTGTCCGCTGAGCGTCTGTCGTTAAAGTCGCCGGAATTCTATGCGGACCAGAAGATTGATCTCCATGTCGGCGCGACGGTGTCGAAAATTGACCCGGTTGCGAAGACAGTTTCTGTTGGCTTGGAGACGCTGTCATACGACCACTTGGCCCTGACGACGGGTTCAATGCCACGCCGTCTACCCCCGGAGATTGGTGGCAGCTTGGGTAACGTGTTTGAAGTACGATCCCTTGCGGATGTCGACCGGATGGCTCCGGTTGCGCGCGCAGGCGCCAAAGCCTTGGTGATTGGCGGTGGGTACATCGGTCTCGAGGCAGCCGCGGTCGCATCAAAACTTGGCCTTGAGGTGACAGTCATTGAGATGGCCGAACGTATTCTGCAACGCGTGGCCTGTGCCGAGACATCCGACTATTTCCGAGCACTCCATCAAAGCCATGGGGTTGAGATTCGCGAAGGTGTCGGGCTCGAGATGCTCAAAGGTGAAGATGTCGTACGCGGAGCTTTGCTGTCCGATGGCACTGAAGTCCCGGTTGACCTTGCTATTGTCGGGATCGGGATCTCGCCGGAGACACAGCTTGCGGAAACCTTAGGGCTGGACGTCGACAACGGCATCGCCACCGATACCTTTGGGCGCACATCGGACCCGCAAATCTGGGCTGCCGGGGACTGCGCATCGTTTCCCTACCAAGGTGGGCGCATTCGTCTGGAAAGCGTGCAGAACGCTATTGATCAAGCTGAAGTAGTTGCTGCGAACATGTTGGGGGCTGAGACACCCTATATACCGAAGCCCTGGTTCTGGTCGGATCAATTCGACGTCAAGCTTCAGATAGCGGGGCTGAACACTGGCTTTGATCAGGTTGTGGCCCGGCCCGGTGAGAAGCCCGGCGCGCAATCGAATTGGTACTATGCGGGCGACAGACTGCTGGCGGTAGACGCGATGAACGATGCGCGCAACTACATGGTCGGCAAGCGGCTGATTGAAAGCGGAAAATCGCCGGAGCCTGCGGTCATCGCAAACCCGGACACCGACATGAAGGCCCTGCTGAAGTAGGCGGCAAACCGTGCGGAGGTCAGGCCGCGCGCAAACCGAGCATCGTACGCGCTTCGGACGGGGTCGCGACCGGGCGCTCGTACTTCTCACACAGCTCGACCACGCGCTTCACCAATGCGGCGTTCGATGGCGCGAGCGTCTTGCGATCCATCCGGACATTGTCCTCCAGCCCAGTGCGCGCATGCCCTCCAGCGGCAATGCACCATTCGTTCAAAACGATCTGATTGGCTGCGATCCCCGCGCCGCACCACTCGGCATCAGGCGCGAGCCGTTTAAGCGTGTGAACATAGAAATCAAACACGTCCTTATCAGCAGGCATCGCGTTCTTCACGCCCATCACAAACTGCACATAAAGCGGCCCGATGAGCCGTCCGTCCTCGGCCATCTTAACCGCCTGAAAGATCTGACTGAGATCGAAAGCCTCAATCTCCGGCTTGATCTCATAGGTCTTCATTTCATCTGCAAGCCAGTCCACGAGATCCGGGCTGTTTTCATAGACGCGCGTCGGGAAATTGTTTGAGCCCACGGTCAGCGAGGCCATATCTGGCCTGAGCGGCAGCATGCCACCACGCTCGCGTCCCGATCCAGACCGCCCTCCAGTTGAAAATTGAACGATCATGCCGGGGCAGTGTTTCTCTAACCCCTCCTTGAGGGCCGCGAACTTATCGGGATCTGACGTCGTGCTTTCATCGTCGTTCCGAACATGCGCATGACAGATTCTCGCGCCCGCCTCGAACGCCTCGTGGGTCGACTCTATCTGCTCGGTTACTGTGATCGGAACCGCCGGATTATCGGCTTTTCTTGGAACCGAGCCGGTGATGGCCACGCAAATGATACAGGGTTTGCCCATGATCTATCCTCAAACTTGCTTACGCGGCAGGCTGCCACAAGGAAGGGTCAGTAGGGAAGCCCGACATAGTTTTCGGCTAATGACGTTCGTGCGGCCAACGAGTCTGCAAGGTAATCAAACTCGGCGCGTTGAACGCCTTCAGCAAAGCTGCCCTCCTGAGGGAAATGGTGCAGCAGGCGCGTCATGTACCAGGAGAACCTCTGGGTCTTCCAAACCCTGCCCAACGCTGTGTCAGAATACGCCTTGATTTCAGCCTCCGATCCATCGCGATAGAATGCGATCAAAGCGGTAGACAGATAGTGCACATCCGAGGCGGCAAGGTTCAGGCCCTTTGCTCCCGTCGGCGGCACAATATGTCCAGCGTCACCGGCAAGAAAAAGGCGGCCGCTTTGCAGCGGCTCGGCAACAAAACTGCGGAGCGGTGCGACTGACTTTTCGATGGATGGTCCTGTCTCGAGACCCGCTGCGACTTTGCTTGGAAGCCGCACCTTCAACGTCTCCCAAAACCTCTCGTCGGACCAATCTACGGTTTCACTGCCAGACGGAACCTGGACATAATACCGGCTGAGGCTTGCACTACGCATCGAGCACAAGGCAAACCCATCCTGATGGCTTGCATAAATCAGCTCATGATCCGCAGGCGCTGTGCGTGACAGAACACCCAGCCAGCCAAAAGGGTAGACGCGCTCGCTTTCCTGCAGCACCTCGCGTGGCATCGAAGCCCGTCCGATCCCGTGGAATCCATCACAGGCGGCGATAAAGTCGCAATCGATGCGGTGCGTCTCACCATCTTTCTCATAGGTCAGCCACGGGTGGTCTCCGTCGAACCCGTACGGCATCACATCGGCAGCTTCATGGATCACAACGCCGCCCGCCGCATCGCGCGCATCATAAAGATCCCTTGTCACTTCGGTCTGGCCATAGACCGTAACCGTCTTACCGCCGGTCAAGCCTTCGAGATCCACCCGGATCAACTGATCACCGGCTGCCAGTGCAAAGCCACTGTGGACGAGACCCTCACGGTCCAGCCGTTCGCCTACACCAGCGGCGCGCAGCATGTCGGTCAGGCCTTGTTCAAGAACGCCAGCCCGAATGCGACCCAGCACATAGTCTCGCGAACGGCGTTCGAGCACCACGCTTTCGATACCTGCGACATGCAAAATTTGGCTCAGCAGCAGGCCCGCGGGCCCGCCGCCGATGATACCAACTTGAGTTCTCATGGATCTCCGTCTCAGGTAACCTGCGGCAACAGGTTGTCCATAGACGCTTTTGCATCGCCATAGAACATCCGTGTGTTCTCTTTGAAGAACAGCGGGTTTTCGATGCCGGAGTATCCGGTTCCGCGACCACGTTTGAGAACGAATACGGTCTTGGATTTCCAGACTTCGAGCACCGGCATCCCGGCGATCGGTGAGCCCGGATCGTCTTGGGCTGCCGGGTTTACGATGTCGTTGGCACCGATGACGATCACGGCGTCAGTTTCGGGGAAATCATCGTTGATCTCTTCCATCTCAAGCACGATGTCATAGGGCACCTTCGCCTCGGCGAGCAGCACGTTCATGTGGCCTGGTAGACGGCCGGCAACGGGATGAATGGCAAAGCGCACCTCCTTGCCAGCCGCCCGTAAC
>CAYYZH010000182.1:0-8761 GCA_964475765.1 uncultured Limibaculum sp. | reverse complement strand
TGGTGGTGATGTCCGCCATCAGCCAGACGGCAGGCGCCGGTGCAGAAATCATCGCAGAGCTTGCAGTCGGCGACGTTCGAACCCGGTGCCGAGGCGCCTTGCCCCTCGACATGGTGGTGGTGACTTTCCTGTGGCGCGCCGACCTCTGTTTCAAAGCCCAGCACTTGGGTGCGGTACTTGCACATGGCGCAGTTCATCAGGTTCTCGCCGTCGAGGATCTCGGTCACCCGTTCGGCGAATGTGTCGATCACCTGGGTATGATCGTTCAGATAACCCGCCTTGACGAACTGGAGATCCGGGTGGGCGGTCGCGACCTGATCGGTGAAGCCATAGATCCGGTCGATCAGGATGCCGGTGAAGAGGAAGTAGGGGAAGACGATGATGCGCTTGAAGCCGAGTTGCGCCGCCTTTTCCAGGCAAGGCTCGACCAGCGGGAAGGTCACGCCGGAATAGCCGGTCTCGGCCCAGCCAAAGCCGAAGCCCTCCCACAAAAGCCGTGTGATCTTGGAGACATTGGCGTTCGCGTCCGGGTCCGAGGCGCCGCGCCCGATCACCACCAGACAGGTCTCGTGCATGGGGACTTCGCCGTGGTCGGCATTGGCCTGATCGAGCGCCGCCTGTACGCGGGCACCGGCGGCGGCGATCATCTTGGGATCAACGCCCAGCTCGCGGCCATAGTCGACTTTGATGCCATGCGTCGCAGCATAGGTGTTCAGCACCGAGGGGATGTCGTTCTTGGCGTGCATGGCGGCAAAGAGCATGCCCGGCACGGCGAGGATGTGGTCGCAGCCCGCTTCGCGCAGCTTATCCAAGCCGTCGCGGATCACCGGATTCGCGAACTCGAGATAGCCGTATTCGACCGGCCAGTCTGGAAAGCGCGTGCGCAGCCGCTCGGCCACGACGGCGAACTCATCCACTGCGGCCTGGCTGCGTGAGCCATGGCCGCAGACCATCACCCCGATGCGGGACATCAGCGGGCGCGGCGTTTGGCGATGAAGAAACCTACGGCCAGAACGCCCGCGATGATCAGGCCGGGCACAACCAGCGTGCTCAGGTGGTCATGACCTGCGACCGTCTCGACATGACCGGGATGCGCGAAAGCTGTCGCCGATGTCAGCAGGGCCGTCAGGGTCAGGGCGGTTTTCATGGAGATCTCCTCGTTGTCGGTGCCGGTTTTATCGGCACAGCCCAAGGAGGGGCTGGTTTCAGCCCGTCGAACCGCTCCGCCGCAAGCCCCCGATATGGGTCAGCCCCGGTCCGGATCCGTTCAGCCCCGTCAGGTGCGCCGTTCGTCTCGTTGGCATAGTCGTTGCCCGTGTCGGCTTCAATCGTAAATGCGCCTCAATCGGTGGCAGACACGACCGGGGCGGATCGGTAGAAGGTCACGGACCAATTCGGGGAGACCGAGCCGAAAATGACGACGACGATATTTGTGTGCGACACCTGCCGGTATTCGGTGGAGGACAAGTTGGACGCCAAAGGCCAGACCGGCGGAGAGATCCTGGCTGCGCTGATCGAAAAGGCCGCTGCCGGGCAGCCGGACATCGAGGTTCGGCGCCAGTCCTGCCTGATGGGCTGTGAGCGTCATTGCAACACTGCGATCACGGCTGATGGCAAGCTGACTTACGTTCTGGGCCGGTTCGAGCCAGTCGCCGAATCAGCGGAGGCGGTAGTCGACTATGCGGGGCTGCACCGCGACAGCGAGACGGGCCGGGTGCCGTTCAAACAATGGCCGCAAGGCGTGAAGGGGCACTTCATCGCGCGCATCCCGGCGCTGGGGATGACCGATGCTGAGTGATCTCGTCATTTCGCCCGTTGATCCGGCACTGGGCGCGCGGGTTCAGCAGTCGATTGACTGCAAGACCAAGCCGCCGGGTTCTCTTGGGCGGATCGAGGGACTGGCGCACCAGATCGCGCTGGCGCAGAACCGCGAGGATCCGTCCATCGATCCCGCGCATCTTCTGCTTTTCGCCGGTGATCATGGGATCGTCGCAGAAGGCGTCTCGGCCTGGCCGCAGGAGGTCACCGGCCAGATGGTGCTGAACTTCCTCAGCGGCGGTGCGGCGGCGAATGCCTTCGCCCGGACAGCAGACTGTGAGATCACGGTCGCCGATGCAGGCGTTGCCAGCGATCTGCCGGACGATCCGGCGCTGGTACGTGCAGGCATCCGGGCGGGCACCCGCAATTCGGTGGTCGAGGACGCTATGACAGGTGCAGAGGTCGACGCCGCATTGCGATTCGGTGCCGATCTTGCTGGTGCCAAAGTAAGGGCCGGAGCGAAGACCATTGCGGTCGGCGAAATGGGTATCGGTAATACGGCGGCTGCGGCGCTGGTGGGTCATGCGCTGACGGGCATCGACCTGAAAGCCCTGACCGGTCCCGGCGCCGGACTGCCGGCAGAAGGCGTCGCGCGCAAGGCCGCAATCCTGAGCCGTGCTTCCGCGCGCAGAACGGTCTCCGGCCCGAAAGACACGCTCGCTGCCTTCGGCGGATTGGAGATCGCTGCCATGTCTGGTGCCGTTATCGGAGCCGCCGCGGCGCGTGTGCCGGTGGTTGTCGACGGCTTCATCGCAACCTCCGCTGCGCTGGCCGCCTTAACCGCGAGGCCCGAGGCCAAGCCATACGTCATCTTCTCCCATCGCTCCGAGGAACCCGGCCACCGCTTGATTTTGGACGCACTGGACGCATCCCCGCTCCTTGATCTTGACCTGAGATTGGGCGAAGGCACAGGGGCGCTTTTGGCCCTGCCGCTTCTGCGCGCTGCCTGTGCTATGCTGTCGGATATGGCGACGTTCGACAGCGCGGGGGTTTCAGACAAAGCGTAATGGGGCTGTTGGGGCGCGAGCTGAGGCATTTCTTCGTCGGGATCATGTTCCTGACCCGCCTGCCTGTGCCCACCGATCTGCGCCACGTGGAAGGCGCGCTGGCGCGGTCGGCACGGTATTTCCCAATCGTCGGTGTTTTGGTTGGAGCCATGACCGGCGGTGTCTTCATGCTGGCCTCATGGTTTCTGCCGGCGCCGATTGCGGCCGGCCTTGCGCTGGCAGCTGGCTTGCTGATCACCGGCGCTTTGCACGAGGATGGCTTTGCCGACACCTGTGACGGTCTCGGGGGTGGCGCGACGCGTGAACATGCGCTCGAGATCATGCGCGACAGCCGGATCGGGACCTATGGCGCGGCGGCGCTGATCATGTCGATCGGGCTGCGCTGGGCCACCCTGGCGCAGCTCTCTCCGACACAGGGGCTGAGCGCGCTGATCATCTGCCATGCCATCAGCCGGGGTATGATCCCGCCCGTTCTGGTCTCTGCGGGGTATGCGCGCACACGCGGTCTCGCGAGTTCGGTTGCGGAGGGGGTCACCGGCGCGGAAGCGGTGGTGGCGATCCTGCTCACACTGGCCGTTGCGATGATTGTCGGGCCCGCCGCCGGGCTGGGCGCGTTTGCGACTGCTGTTGGGGCCTCCGGGATCATGTTGGCGATCCTGGTGCGCAAACTCGGCGGCTATACGGGTGACGGCCTCGGCGCAATTCAGCAGATGGCCGAGATCGCGACGCTGATGTTCTTTGCCGGGTTCTGGCTGTGATTTTCATTCGCCATCCCGTCACTGATGCGCCGGAGGGGATGTGCTATGGTCGGACGGATGTCGGCCTCGGCCCGGATGCCGAATTGCAGATTGCCTGCGTCCTGCGCGACTTGCCACGGTCGCGCACGCTTTGGTCAAGTCCCGCGCTCAGATGCCTGGCGCTGGCCGAGCCGCTCGGGGCCTGCGACGGGATCGATATCGAGATCCGCGAAGAGTTGTGGGAGCTGGACTTCGGTCACTGGGAGGGTCGTCAGTGGGACGACATCCCCCGCGCCGAAGTCGACGCGTGGGCGCAGGACGCGTGGTCCAATGCCCCGCCGGGCGGCGAAAGTTTCAAGGCCCTGTCCGCTCGCCTCGCACCCGTCCTCTCCGATTGCCCTGAAGATGCGGTGATCGTCACCCATGCAGGCGTAATCCGTGCAGCCCGCATGCTGCTGAACGGCGAGACGATGGATGAGGTTTTTGCTCGATCCGAGCCGTTTTGTGTGCCGCTCGAACTCGTGCGGGAGCCGGCGTGAGCGCGCGCGTCTCTTTCATTCTTGGCGGTGCCCGTTCGGGAAAATCCACCCGCGCTCTGACATTGGCTGACAACCATCCTCCAAAGGTTTTCGTCGCAACCGCCGAGGCGCTTGATGATGAGATGGCTGAGCGCATCCGTTTGCACCAGGCCGAACGCGGGCCAGACTGGGCGCTGATTGAAGCGCCTGTCGACATTGCGCAGGTTATCGCGGCGCAGACCGAGGGCGTTCTGGTGATCGACTGTCTGACCCTCTGGCTCTCGAACCTGATGCATCACGAGCGGGATCTGGCGGCGGCAACGACAGAATTGCTGGATGCTCTGAAGGCGACACCGGCACGCATCATCCTCGTCTCGAACGAGGTTGGTCTTTCGATCGCACCCGAGAACGCACTGGCCCGCAGATTTCGCGATGCACAGGGCCGCTTGAACCAACAGGTCGCGGCGACCGCCGATCATGTCGAGTTAATAGCCGCCGGGTTGCCGATCACGCTGAAGGGCGTGCTGTGACCGCCCCAATGACCCAAGCTGTGATGGTGCAGGGCACGGGCTCGAATGTCGGTAAGTCCGTTCTGGTGGCGGGTCTCTGCCGGGCCTATCTGCGGCGCGGCCTGAAGGTTCGTCCGTTCAAGCCGCAGAACATGTCGAACAACGCCGCCGTCACAGCGGATGGCGGTGAGATCGGACGTGCGCAGGCCTTGCAGGCCATGGCTTCGGGGATCGATCCGGTGGTCGATCTGAACCCGGTCCTGCTCAAGCCCGAAACCGACAAGGGCGCACAGGTGGTGTTGCGCGGACAACGCCTTACCACGGTCAAGGCGCGCGACTACGCGGCTTTGAAGCCAAAGCTTCTCGACGGCGCGCTGGAGGCCTGGCGCGCCACATGTGCGCGGGCCGATCTGGTGCTGGTCGAAGGCGCAGGCAGCCCTGCCGAGATCAACCTGCGCAAGGGGGACATTGCCAATATGGGCTTTGCCGAGGCGGCGGGTGTGCCCGTTGTGCTGGCCGGTGATATCGATCGGGGCGGCGTGATTGCGCAGATCGTCGGCACGCATGCTGTCCTGCCGGAGGCGGATCGGACGCGCATCAAGGCCTTTCTCGTGAACAAGTTCCGCGGCGATCCCCGGCTGTTTGACGACGGCTATGCGGAGATTGAAGCGCGAACGGGCTGGCCCGGGCTCGGCACTCTGCCGTGGTTTGCCGAGGCGAGCCATCTCCCTGCCGAGGATGCCGCAGATATCCGTCCGAACACGCGGGGCGGCGCGATCAAGATCGTCTGTCCTTTGCTGTCGCGCATCGCCAATTTCGACGATCTTGATCCTCTGAAGCAGGCGCCGGGCGTCTCGGTTGAGATGATCCCTGCCGGACATCCGCTCCCGGGGGATGCCAACGTGGTGATCCTGCCGGGGTCCAAGTCGACGCGCGGTGATCTGGCGTTCTTTCGCGCGCAGGGTTGGGACATCGATCTCGCGGCTCATGTGCGTCGCGGCGGGCATGTGTTCGGCCTTTGCGGCGGATACCAGATGCTGGGCCGGACCATCGCGGACCCGGACGGAATCGAGGGAGAGCCCGGCACGTCGCCCGGTCTCGGGCTTTTGGACATCAAGACTGTCATGACACCGGAGAAGACCCTGACCCGCAGCACGGGCCGGGACCTTGCGACCGGTCAGCCAATCAGCGGGTACGAGATCCATATCGGTCGATCCGAAGGCCCGGATTGCGCGCGCCCGGTGTTGGAAGTGGAGGGGCGCCCACATGGCGCACGATCAGAGGATGGCCGGATCGCCGGCGTTTACATGCACGGGCTCTTCACCGAAGACGCGTTCCGGACGGCGTGGCTGGCCTCGCTCGGGGCGGTTGATGCTGATTTCACCTATGGCGCCCGGATTGAGAGCATTCTTGATCGGCTGGCAGATCATCTGGAGGCGCACCTCGATCTCGATCGCCTGCGGGACATTGCACGGGGTGACCTCGGACGAGTAGACTTGGCCCGGACGCGGTGATCAGATCACCCAAAAGCCCGAATCGAGGACCATCCCATGAGTACAACTCTGCTGCGCGGCGTAATTGCCCCAAACTTGATGCCGTTTAACGACGACCTGTCGGTGGCCGAGGATCTCTACCTCGATCATGCCGTATGGCTGATTGATCAGGGCTGTGTCGGGCTTGCGCCCTTCGGGACGACCGGAGAGGCGTTGTCGGTCGGGATCGAGGAACGTGTCGGTTTGCTGGAGAAACTGACCAAGCAGATTGATCCGGCGAAGATCATACCCGGTACCGGGCTGACAAGCCTGCCGGACACGGTGCGCCTGACCCAACATGCGGTGGATCAGGGCTGCGCCGGCGCGATGATCCTGCCGCCGTTCTATTTCAAGGGCGTGTCGGACGATGGGCTTTATGACTACTTCGCCTGGCTGATCGAGGCGGTGAACCGTCCGGAGTTGCGGATTTATCTCTACCACATCCCGCAAGTGGCAGGCGTCGGCATCCCGCCCTCGGTGACCCGGCGTCTGCATCAGGCGTTTCCGGAAATCGTCGTCGGTATCAAGGACAGCTCCGGCGACTGGTCGAACACAGAGCAGCTTCTGGCCATCGAAAACCTCATCATCTACCCGGCGCAGGAGAGCACGCTGGTCGAAGGCGACGCGCTGGGCGCGGCGGGCTGTATCTCGGCCACTGCGAACCTCAATCCGGCAGCGATTGCGCGGCTGATCGCGGGCATTCAGGCCGGCACGCCTAACATGGCTCTGAACGAAGAGGTCAAAGCGTTCCGCAAGCTCGTTGCAGGCGCGGGCCCGATCCCGGCGCAGAAGGCGCTTCTGAGAGCCTGGACTGGGGATGAGCGCTGGGCGCGTTTGCGCCCGCCTTTGATGCCAATGGCAGCGCAGGATGCAACCAAGCTGGTGGCCGAGGTGGATGCTCTGCCCGGATATCAGCGCCCAATGGCGGCGTAGCGGGATGCCCGTTCTCTCGCCGACGGATCTCTATGGCACCGTTACCTGGCTCGGTACGGTGGCGGACAGCGAGGCTTCTATTGCTGCTGTGCCCACTGACGGTGTCGATGCGAACTGGGAGGGGTTTGTCGGCGATTGCCATTCCGGTCTGACCCGCCCCTCCTGTATTCGCGTGCGCACGCAGTATCGTCAGAAGGGCACCGAAATTCGGAATGTTCGCCAAATCTCGATCCTGTCGGCTGAGGAACTGGCCGAAGTCGCAGAGCGCTTGGGCGTGCCGGAGGTCAAACCGGAATGGGTCGGCGCCAGTATGGTGATCGAGGGGATCCCGGATTTCACGCTCGTCCCGGCCTCTTCGCGGCTGATGTTCGACAATGGCGCGGGGCTCGCCATCGATATGGAGAACGCGCCCTGCAAGCACCCCGCCGAGATGATCGAGGCGGCGCATCCCGGGCATGGTCTGGCCTTTCCCAAGGTTGCCCAACACAAACGCGGGGTGACGGCCTGGGTCGAGCATCCCGGCCGGATCGAGATCGGCATGCGGTTTCGTCTGCATATCCCGCCGCAGCGCATCTATGCTCACGCCTGAGCACGGTGGCGTGTCCAGGTCTTCTCTGACCCTGATGCCGTAACGACCTGACTTATGGACAAAAAAACATAAGGGAGACCTCTGATGCGCTATTTTCTCTTGTTTGTGATGGCGGTGCTTCTGCTGAGTGGACCGGCCCGCGCGCAGTCTGATCAGACGCAATCGGATCAGACCCAGTCATCCCAGAAAGAGGACACCCGGGAGGGTTATTACTATCCCGCGATCACGTCCGAGGAGACGTTCGCGCGTAAGATCAACAATCCACCACCCGCGAACCGCGCCGTGCGCGCCGGGTTCATCACCGAGATCACCAAGGCGCAACTGGCGGCGCCCGCCAATCCGGACTTCGTGATCTTCGCCAAGGGCCGCAAAGCCAATCACATGATCATTGTTGCCGTGAATGACGAGATCTTCCGCACGCTCTTCCGTGCCCGCGCAGTGTTGGCGCAGCTCACATCGAACGCCCGCAGCACCGAGTTCTTCAAGAGCAACAACCTGCAGTTCGTCGCGACATGGTTCGATCTGGCCAAGATGCTGGGGTTCAAGGACATCGTGATCACCGATGGCGAGACGTGGTCCCACAAGATCCATCTGGAGTGACGTTTTTTCGCCCCGGTTTGACGCGGTAAGCATTGGCGCGGGGCTGCACTCCGCGCTAGAGGAGGGCTCCGAGTTCAGGGAGGACCGACATGGGCGCGAAGGTGATCGACGGCAAGGCGTTTGCTGCGGATGTGCGGGGGCGCGTGGCCGAGCATGTCACGTCTCTCAAGGAAGTGCATGGCATCACGCCCGGTCTGGCCGTGGTTCTGGTGGGAGAAGATCCGGCCAGTCAGGTCTATGTTCGCAACAAGGGCAAGCAGACGATCGAAGTCGGCATGGCCTCGTTCGAGCACAAGCTCGATGTGGACACCTCCGAGGCTGACCTTCTGGCGCTGGTTCAACAACTGAACGCCGACGCCGCCGTGCATGGGATTCTGGTGCAGTTGCCGCTGCCCGATCATCTGAACTCCGACCTCATCATCAATTCGATCGATCCGGCCAAGGATGTCGATGGCTTTCATATCTCGAATGTTGGACTTTTAGGTACAGGCCAGAAATCGATGGTGCCGTGTACGCCG
>CAYYZH010000181.1:0-8799 GCA_964475765.1 uncultured Limibaculum sp. | reverse complement strand
GGACGGGGTCGAAGCCCGTTGTGCCCTGATCGGTGCCGAGAATCTTCTGCGCCAGCCGCCAACCGAGATAAGGCGACATCGCAACACCTGAGCCATTGTAGCCACAAGCGTACCAGATGCCTTCGGCCTGCCCGACATGAGGCGCGCCGTCGAAGGTGAACGCGATGAACCCTCGCCAGGAATGGCTGAGCTGCACGTCCCCGAGATCGGGAAAGACGCTGAGCATGATATCGCGCATCCGCCGTGCGGAGACCTGCTCATCAAGGACGTTCAGCGAAGCCCGCCCGCCATAGAGAACGCGCTCGCCCCACGGGTCCGGGCGAAAATAGGAATGTTGCGCCCGGGTCTCGACGATCATGCTGGACCGGGGGAACATCGATTTCACCCGGTTCTCCCCCAGCACCTCGGTCGCAATGATGTAGGACGGGATCGGGATCAGCCGCCGCGCCATCTTGCCGAACGGTCCGCCACCGCCGCCGGTATAGCCATTGCCCGCGTAGATAAGTTGCTGCGCCCGTGTGGTGCCGTGGGCATGGCGGATCTCCCAAGCGCCGTCACCGCCGCTGACACCCTTGATCTCGCAATGATCAACGATCCGGGCGCCCTTCTCGCGCGCGGCCTGCAACAGCCCCTTGTGAAAGAGCGCGGGATGCAGCCCGCCATGCTGAGGCAGATAGAGCCCGCCTTCGTAGAGCCCGGTGGAGATGTAGCCGCCCTGCTCCGCCTTTGGCACCACCTCGGCCTGCATGCCCAGCGCCGGGGCCTCGGTCTCTGCCCAAGTCGCCAGCCGATCATAGTGCCGTGGCGACCCGGCGCCGAGAAACCGGCCCGTCACCTTGTGCATAGCATCGACCGGCAAGGTCTTGATCAACTCGGTCGTGAATTCGAGCGAGATCCGCCCCTCGCGCAGCATCGCGGTCGCGGTCTCTTCGCCATAGCGTTTGGCCAAAGACGCAATCGACGCGCGGTGGCCCCAGCCGATCATGCCTCCGTTGCGGGTCGAGGCCCCGGCCCCTGGCGGGCCTTTCTCCAGCACAACCACATCGCGGCCGGCTTCGGCCAGCGCCAGGGCACAGGAGAGCCCGGTAAAGCCGGACCCCGCAATGACGATTTCGGCCTCTTCGGGAGGCTCTTCGCCTGACGGGGCTTCGGGCGGCGCGGCTTCGTGCCAGAACGGGGTGGTTTTCATGGGCGGACCGGATCGGTTGTTGCTCGGCTGTTATCCCGCCATTGGCGCAGTGCCGCAAGCCGCGTGTCTCAGCGCGGGCGTCCGCGGCCAAGCTTCCCGGTGCTGCGCGCCTCGATATAAGCGAGGATCGCATCAAGGTGCTGCATCACGTCGGCGTTCTCGGCAAAGCCTTTCATCACGCCGCTCTGACCCCGCGCACCATCGCGCACGGCAGCGCGAAATCCTGCGGGATCGGGCGGCGTTTGGACAAGCGACGGCCCAAAGCTCGAGCCCAGCCCATCCGGCCCGTGGCAGTGATTGCAGACGGAATGGTATCGCCGATACCCGTTCAGCAGGTCTTGTTTGGTGGCCGCCGCCGCGGTTGCGTCCGGATCGGCGGCGGCCTGCCCCGCCACAGCGGGCGGAGCAATCAGGATCGATCCGAGAAGGATCGGAGCAAGTAAACGGGCGGACATCGGTATCTCCGTCTGCGATGGCGGGATTTATTTCGCCGTCTGAGCCAAACGCACGGTCTCGCGGGTGAAAACCCGGACCGTCTCACCTGCGCGGGCATAGGTGTAGCGGGTCTCCGGCAGGCCCGGCAGGTGGAAGCTCACGCGGTCGCCGTCGCCCATCAACATGATCATGCGCTGAGGCTGATCGGGGGCAGTCGTCTTGGCATAGGTCGTAACAACCTTCAGCGCGTCACCCTCAGGCGTGTAGTAGATCACGACATCGGCGCCGTGCTCGTGCAGCGTTCCCGCCTCGATGGGACGGGTCAGCGAAACATCACCGGCATGGGCGGTGGTGGTGGTCAGGATCGCCAGAGCGGTGGCGATTGCAGTCAGGGGTCTGGTCATGGGTCGTCTCCTGTCCTTGGCCCGATTTGGGGCCGGTTTCTCGTGTGCTCGGCCCGGGATGTTCCGAGCCGCTGAGAAACAGACTAGGAGCGGCATGTTTCACGCGGATTTCGCGCGGCACATGACTTTGTTTCAGACAGGTTTCAGTTGGGAAGATCGGTCCAGTCGAGATGGCGCATGCAGAGACATGCCGCGCTGTCCCGGGCGCGACCCGGGACGGCTCGTCGAAAAAATCCGCACCCGAATTCAGCGCGGCTCCTTGCGGGCAAATGTATCCTTCCAGTCGGAATGCCACCGGCTGAGCGGTGGACGGTCTTCGGTAACGTCCTCGGCCCCCCATTGAATTCGGGCCTTGTCCCGAGCCTCCGACGTCTCGTCATCGGGGCAGATGATGTAAAAGCTGCCCTTGCCCAGCGCCTTCATCATGTAGTCGACCGTCTGTTCCGGCAGCCATGCACCCGGCTTGTGGTCGGCGGTGCCCGTCGTTGTCCAGCCCGGCACCAGCAGATGCGAGGTGATCTGGCGCGCCGGGTCCTGACGCAAATCATGCTCGAGGCTTTCAGTGTAGGACTTCACCGCCGCCTTGGACATGTTGTAGACGGGATGGCCCGGCGGATTGGTGATGCCCTGCTTCGAGCCGACATTGATGATCGCGCCCGGTTTGCCGCGCGCCTGCATCGCGGGCAGGAACGCCCGCACACCGTTGATCACACCGAAGAGATTGATATCGATGGCCCGGTGCCAGTCCTCAAGCGGCGCGTCCATGCCCCGCCCGAGGCGCGTCACCGCGTTGTTGACCAGCACCGAAGGTGCCTGCCCCCAGTCGTCGATCAGCCGGGCGCAGGCGTGTTCAAGCGACTCCAGCTCTCCAACATCGCAAAGGATGGCCTCGGTCTCGCCGTCGATCTCGGCGCGGGTTTCGTGCATGTGCTCGACACTGACATCGAGAATGGCCACCCGCATTCCTGCGGCGGAGAACCGTTTGGCCAGCGCCCGGCCGATGCCCAGCGCCCCTCCGGTCACAACAGCAACTTCGCCCGCGGCAATCGCAGGGTGTGACATGCGCTCTCTCCTGTCCCTGTTCTCTTCCGGGTTGGCCCGGATTGCGGGACAATCATACAACCTTTAGGGGTATGGCGTCGAGACATCAGTCAGGCTGAGTGTGGGCATATCGCCGGGATTTTCCACCCGGCGAGATTGGCGTGCCCGCCGGGCCTTGTCCGTCAGACCTGCTCAGTTGGTGGCGCCCGATGCGGGCGCTTCAGCCACCGCTTGCTCGTCATCATGACCGAACATCATCCCCCAGAGCGAGGCCGTCCGGCAGTCGTCATTCGCGCGGGCGGCGCGCAACTCGGCTTTGAACTTCTCGCGCTGTTCGGCAATGTCCGAACCACCGCCACGCGCTTCGGCAGGCATGGAGCTGAGCGCTGCGGTCCCGATGACGAAAGCGGCTGCAAGGATCTGGATCGTTTTCATCTGATGTCCCTCCGGGTGGTTTGAGTGCGTGTTCTGTTCGATAGGTCCGAGATGGGAACGCCGTGTTCACATGTCACGGCCCTCAAGATGACGTTTACGTCAACCACGTTTCAGTGCGCGCTGGGTCTACACTCCAGGCCCTCTCAACATGACGTCCGGTAAGGTTCCACGTGACGTTGCAAGCATGGCTGACGTGAGAAACTGATTGTTGCGGCCCGATACATTCCGACCATAAGCTGGTTGCACATGAAGCGGGCGAACGGCGGAACAATCTCGCCGAGTCCGATAACCCTAAGGGAGGGAGGACAATCATGTTCTTTTCAAAACCGCGGATCGCGGGCCTTGCGGCTGCGCTGGCATTTGGGGCCGCCTCGACGTTGGCGTTCGCTGAAGAGCTTCCGAAGACCTTTGCCTGGACGGCCTATGGCACGAAGTCGTCAGGCTATGCCGCATCGGTGGCGATCGCCAATGCGCTGGCCGAGGAAGGCTACAAGCTGCGCGTTCTTCCTGCCAAGAATGACGTCTCCCGCATGACGCCGCTTCGGACCGGCAAGGCGCTGGCCTCGGCGATGGGTGTCGGCTCGTTCCAGGCGCAGGAAGGCGTGCTGGACTTTGGCAAGAAGCCCTGGGGGCCACAGAAGGTCCAGATGATCATGATGGGCTGGGGTGACCAGAACACCGCCCTTCCGGCCACTGCAGCGGACGCCAACATCAAGACCGCTGCCGACTTGAAGGGCAAGCGCGTCGCGTGGGTACATGGCGCACCGGCGCTGAACCAGAACATGGAAGCGTGGCTGGCGTACGGTGGCCTGACCTGGGATGACGTGACCAAGGTCGAGGTTCCCGGCTGGGGCGCATCGGTTCAGGGCATCATCGACGGCCAGATCGACGCGGCAATCGGGTCGACCAACTCGTCGATGTTCCATCAGGTCGCCTCATCTCCGCGCGGCCTGTTCTTCTTCCCGGCTCCGCCCGAGGAGACCGAGAACTGGGAGCGGTTGAATGACGTGGCGCCCTGGTTCACACCCCATGTCGCAACCGCGGGCGTTGGCCTCTCGGCCGAGACGCCGCATGTCGGAGCAACGTTCGGCTACCCGATCGTGATCGCAAACGAGTCTACCTCGGAGGAAGCGATCTACGAGCTGACCAAGCTGATGCACACCAAATACGACGCCTATAAAGACGGCCACTCGGCGGCGGCAGGCTTTGCCATGGACCGCCAGGTCTTCAAGTGGATCATTCCCTACCATGCAGGCGCGGTGCGCTACTTCAAGGAGATCGGCGTCTGGACAGACGACGCAGAGGCCCACAACCAGCGTCTACTCAAACGTCAGGCGATCCTGGCGGCAACCTGGGAAAGCGTAGGCGGTGAAGATTCCGACTACGACGCCTGGATGGCCGCTCGCGCCGAAGCCCTCAAGGCAGATGACTTCGCGCCGGTCTGGGAGAAGTGACGCTCAACACTGACGCAATGGAAGCGGCCGAAGCCCAAACGGAAGTCGGCCGCTTCCGCGATATCGGTCCGGTGTGGCGAGTGGTGTTTCTCGTCTTCACCGCGATCGGTGCGTTTCTCGCCGTAAATCAGATCTTCAGTCTCAAGCTGTTCGTCGGGGTGGTCATCCTGGACAACAGCTATCTCTACATGTTGCTTGGCGTGTTCTTCGCACCGGTTTTTCTGATTTTTCCCGCGACATCGCGGGCGTCACGCACAAAGGTGCCCTGGTACGATGTCGTGCTATTCTTTGCGGTTGTCGCGATCACGATTTACTACGCACTCAATGGGCTGCGCAGTCTGCAAGAGGGTTGGGAATACGACGCGCCAGAACTGCCGACCTATCTCGGCTTCGTGATCTGGGCCCTGATCCTAGAAGGTGCCCGGCGCGCTGGGGGATTGGCGATCTTCCTGATATTCGGCCTCCTCTCACTCTATCCGGTGATCGCGGAATCGCCCTTCCTCCCTGATTTTTTCAGCGGCATGGAGCAGGATTTTGTCGGCACCGCCCGCTATCATGCGCTGAGCGAAGAGTCCGTCCTTGGCATTCCGATGCGGGTCTTCGGCACCCTGATCATCGGCTTCATCATATTCGGCGTGACGCTGCAATCGACGGGCGGCGGCAAGTTTTTCATCAACCTCGCCTTTGCCCTGCTCGGCCATGTCCGCGGCGGACCTGCCAAGGTCGCCATCATCGCCAGCGGGCTTTTCGGCTCACTCTCCGGCAGTGTCATCACAAACGTGCTGACCACCGGCGCGATGACCATTCCGACCATGAAGCGTACGGGCTACCCCGCCCGCTATGCCGCGGGGATCGAGGCCTGCGCCTCGACGGGCGGTGTCCTGATGCCTCCTGTAATGGGCGCGACGGCGTTCGTGATGGCCTCATTCGTTGATGTGCCCTACATCTGGGTTGCAATCGCGGCGGTGGTGCCATCGATCCTCTATTTCTATGGGCTCTTTGTGCAGATCGACGCCTATGCGGCGCGCTACGACCTCAAGGGACTACCAAGGATCGAACTGCCTTCGGTGCGCGGGACAATCAAGGAAGGCTGGTACTACATCTTCGCCTTCGTCCTGTTGGTCTATTTGCTGGTTTATCTCAAACGCGAAGCACAGGCCCCGTTCCATGCGACGGTCGCGCTTCTGGCGCTCAGCCAGTTCGGCAAGCTCAAGAGTACAGACCTCTGGTTCTGGGTTCTCGGCGCGGCGATTGTCGGTTTCATCGGCATCGTCTTGGCAAGCCCTTACCTGCCGCAGGATTCAGCCAACATCGTTCTGGTGGCGGCCGCAGCATTGGTCCTGTCGATTTCTCACCTGCCGCGACACATCCGGGTTCCATGGTCGAGTATCTCGGCCTTTTGCGAGTCCAACGGCAAGCTCCTGACCGAGCTGGTCGCGATCCTGGCGGCGGTCGGGTTGATCATTGGCGGCGTGATGGTCACAGGCGTTGCCGGAACTTTTGCCGGTGATCTCGTGCGGCTGGCCGGAGGCAATGTCTATCTGCTCCTGCTGCTCGGCGCGTTCACGAGCTTTCTCCTTGGCATCGGCATGACGGTGACGGCAGCGTATATCTTTCTGGCCATTGTGCTGGCGCCAGCGCTGGTCGAACTCGGCCTCGACAAGATGGCGGTGCATCTCTTCATCCTTTACTGGGGGATGGTGTCGTTCATCACACCGCCGGTTGCGCTTGGCGCCTTTGCCGCCGCCACAGTGGCGGGCTCGACGCCGATGCGTACCGGGCTTGAGGCAATGCGGCTCGGCTCGATCATCTACTTCCTGCCGTTTTTCTTCGTCCTGAACCCGGCGCTGGTGCTGAACGGGCCAATCGAGCAGATCCTGATCGAAGTGCCGACGGCTCTCGCCGGTGTCACGCTGATCGCGTCTGGCCTGCAGGGCTACCTAGTCCTCGTCGGCGCCTTCGGAACGTCGATCCCGTCGCTGTTGGTCCGTCTGGGAATGATTGCATCCGGGCTCTGCCTGGCCTTCCCCGAGCTGACGTCGAACCTGATCGGGCTGGCGATCCTGATACCCACAGTGATCGCGGGACGGTTTCTTGCAATGCCGAAGAAGACACAACCGGCTTAAGCGCCGCAGATTATTCAGCCTTGGCACCCGGACCCGACACCGACCGGGCAAGACCCTGCCGTCCGATCGTTGATGCTCGGGGCTCTATGGGTTCGGAAATCCGTACAGGGTCGCCGGGTTATCGACCAGGATCTGCTGGCGAAGCTGTTGATCGCAGCCCCAGTCCGCCAACTGATCAAGAAGCACCGCGTCGTTCGGCATCACGCCTTTGTGCCGCACATGCGGCCAGTCCGACCCCCACAGCAAGCGCGAAGGATTGGCGGCAATCAACGCGTGAGCCATGTCCGCAATGTCGGTGTACGGCGACCGATCCAAACTGCTGATCCGGTATGGTCCCGTAAGTTTGACCCAGGCTTGCCCCGCTTCGAACGCCGCAAGGAACCGCTGGAACCCCGGATCACCCACGCCCTTTCTGACATGGGTATAGCCGAGATGGCCAAAGACGACAGGCACGTGAGACTTCGCCAAAACCGCCTGAATGTCCTCGAAGGTCTCGACATGCGCCAGAAACTCGATGTGCCACCCAAGATCGGCGATGCGCGCGGTGAACGCCAAGGCGTCGTCCACTGAAGGGAATGTCATGCCGCCACTGTCCACGATGTTCACCCGGATGCCTCGAGCACCCGCTCCGTGAAACGCTTCAAGCTCGGCATCGGTGACATCTTTGGTGACGGACACGACCGACCGGAGCCGTTCCGGATCTGCCGCTGAGGCCTGCAACGTCGCCGTGTTGTCTTCGCCATACACACTTGGCTGAATGACAACCGCCCGATCCATCCTCAGGGCCGTGGCGACCTTATCGAAGTCGGTCATCTCCAAGGGCGGCGGTGTGTAACTCCGATCCGGCACGTACCGATGTTCGTGGCCCATCGGAAAAATGTGAAAGTGCGTATCGCAAGCCCCGACCGGGACCTCGAACGCGGGCGCACGCGGTTCAGGATCCGGACTTGGACAATACGGGATCTCGGCTTGCTTCTGGGTCATTGTGGAGATGTCTCGGTTTGATGCTGCCCCGTTGATAACACCTATCGCACCAAAGGCGATGGACTATGGGACGGAAACAATCGAGCGCGTTCCACGATAGCGCTCAGTAAAGATGAGGCGACACGCAGACGATATTCGGCAGAAGAGAAAATCCGGATCGTGTTGGACGGCCTCAAGTGAGAGGACAATGAGCCTTGTCGCGCCATTGGCCCGAGCAACAATGGCGAATGCGGAACTGTGCCGGCGTGAAAGTATTGCTCAAGGCTTGTACTACAGTTGGTCCAGGGAGTTCCTCGAAGCTGGGAAGCGGAGGTTGGCGGGTGACACCATACGAGCCGCATCAACGAGCGGGATTAAAGATCTGCGGCAGGAGGTTCGTGACCTCAAGGAGGTCGTAGCCGAGCAAGCCTTGGAGCTTCGCCTTCTCAAAAAGAGGCATGATCGCGGACGGAGGTGAGCTCCTCCTGGAAAGCCGGACACAGATGTAAGCCTGCGTCTTCACAGCGTCCGAGATTGACCCTGACAACAGCAGCTTCAAAGTCAGTTTGTACGGCGCGTGGTACTCTTCGATGGAAGATGAATGACCCTTCCTGAGGATCGTGTGTGGTAGATTGTGTGACATTGCAGCCGCCTTTCCAAAAGGTTTTCCTTTCAGATCAACAGCTTATCATTGGAACATGGTGCCCGGAGTGAGACTCGAACTCACAAGGTGTTGCCACCGGCGGATTTTG
>CAYYZH010000180.1:0-8986 GCA_964475765.1 uncultured Limibaculum sp. | reverse complement strand
ACAAGGCTCATGAGGGCAACGGCGGGGAAAAGCGCGATGTGCACGGTCGAGAACAGCCGCACGAAGGACCTGCCGTGGTTGATCATTGAGCCCCAGTCCGGACTTTCCGGCTGAAGCCCCAGGCCAAAGAACCCAAGCGTGCCAAGCAGGATGGTCGTGTAGCCAATGCGCAAGCAGAAATCGACGATCAGTGGCCCACGGGCATTGGGGAGGATCTCCCAAAGCATGATGTACCACGGACGCTCTCCGCGGGTCTGCGCGGCGGCCACATAGTCCCGTGTCTTGATATCCATGGTGAGGCCCCGGACGATCCGGAACACCCCGGGGGAGGAGCCAAGCACAACGGCGGCAAAGACGTTCAGCTCGTTCGGCTCGAGCGTGAAGGGCGAGAGCGTATCACCCAGCCATTCAAACCCGAACACGGTCTGGGAGTAGACCCATATGCCGATGACGATCGTGACACCCATGTAGAGGGTCAAACGCGAGCGGTCTTTCTCGTACTTCGCCCACCACATCAGGCAGATGAAGATGATGGGGAAGAGGAAGAACACCGCCGCCATGCCAATCGGGATGGACCATGGCAACTCGAAGAGGCCAAGATCGACCGGCACCGGGTTGCGCACTTCAGGCGTGACCAACAGGTAGAAAAGCAGAATCACCGGGAAGGCCAGCACCAGATTGGCCAGAAACGACATCAGCGTGTCCATCCAACCGAGGTAGAACCCGGCAGGCAGTCCCAGCGTCGAGCCGACCATATAGGCGATCAGCGTCGCCGCCGGCGCGATGATCAGGACGATCCGACTGCCATAGACGATACGGCTGAAGATATCGCGGGCCAAATTATCGCCACCGAACAGGAAGACGATCCCGCTTTCGCTGTCGATGGAGCCCGGAGCTGCCTTCTTCATCCCGAAGGTGAAGCTCTGGTCCAGGGGCTGCATCACTGCGATCATGTCGGCAAAGGCTGCCGTGAAGAACCAGAACATGACGATGGCGACACCGGCAAGCCCGATAGGTGAGCCGTAAAGGCGTCCGAAAACACCCAATCTTGCGCGGTAAAGGTAGCCCGCACCCAAAGTGACGGCCATGGCAACCCAGACCGGCCAAAACCTGACCACGGTCTGGATGATAATTTCGATCGTGCTGATCGTTTCCGGTTTCATCTCAATCCCCCCGCAATTCTCACTTCACGCGAATGCGCGGGTTGAGATAGGCGTATCCAATATCCGAGATGAGCTGCGTCAGCAGAACGACGATCACCGCGACCCAACTGATTGCCAGCAGCAGGTCGATGTCGTTGTTCCCCGCCGCGTTGACCAGCGTCCAGCCAAAGCCTTTGTAGTTGAACATCGACTCGACGATCACGACCCCGGTCAGAAGCCATGGGAATTGCAGCATGATGACTGTGAAGGGTGCGATCAGAGCGTTGCGCAGGGCGTGTTTCATGACAACCGTTCGGAAGTTCAGGCCCTTGAGCCGCGCAGTGCGAATGTACTGCGAGGTCATCACCTCGGCCATACTGGCCCGGGTCATGCGCGCGATATAGCCGACGCCGTAGATCGCCATGGTCATCACGGGCAGGGCGAAATTTTCGAAGGTGACGCCGCCTGCTTTGGAGACACCTTTCAAAAGGCCCAGTCCCGAGGCGAAAATGACGGTGAAGATGATGCCCGTCACATATTCGGGCGCAGAGGTTGATGTGATGGAAGCCACCGAGAGGCCTCGATCAAGCGGGGAACCCTCCCGCATTCCCGCAAGCACGCCGATGATCAACGCCATCGGCACCATGGTGATCATCACCCAAAACATCAGGATGCCGGTATATCCCAGCCGCTCACCAACCACTTCCGACACAGGCTTTCTGGCGGTTCGGCTCCAGCCCATCTCGCCCTGTACGGACCCGGTGATCCATTCGGTATAGCGAGTGAAGAAGGGCCGGTTGAAACCCTCCTTGTCGAGCCAGGCCGCAACCTGCTCGTCAGTCATGCGCATGTTGCCTTCGGTTTTGGCGACCTTTTCGAGATTGCCAGGAAGGTTGACCATGTAAAAGACGATCAGGGTCAGCGCGACAATCGTTAGGATCATCGTCCCCAGACGTCTCAGGATGAACATCAGCATGGCGGCTCCCTGTCGCTATGCCCCGGCGCGTTTACGGTGTCGTTGTGTGTGCACCGCCCGGGATGTTGCTGCCCAAGCACACTGTCCGCGCGCCCGGTTGAGTTCAGACGCTAGGTGTCAAGCCAGACCTTGTCCAGATGTTGCTCGACAGCCTGATGTGCCCCCAGTCCCTGCACAGCGTCTGTATGGCTCCGGTAGATGTTGCGCCAGTAGGGCTGGATGATCACGCCGCTGTCCTGCAGGTTCTTCTCGATCTTCGCCATGATCTCGCGCCGCGCATCGACATCGGGGGTCGCCAGCGCCTCTTCCAGAAGCCCATCGAATTCAGCATCGGCATAGCCGCTCTCGTTCCATGGCACGCCGCCTTTGTAGGCCAGCGCCAGTACCTGAACGCCCAGCGCCCGCGGGTTCCAGTTTGTGGTTGAAAACGGATACTTCGTCCAATCGTTCCAGAACGTTGATCCCGGAATGATGGTCCGTTTGACGTTGATCCCCGCATCGCGCATCTGGGCTGCGATTGCATCCGTGGTGTTGCGTCGCCAGTCATCGTCGATCGAGATCAGCTCGAACTCCGTGTCGGTGTGCCCGGCCTCGGCCAGCAGCGCCTTTGATTTCTCGACATCACGACCGATCGGCGGCAACTCGGCATACTCAATATGCATCGGGCCGACATGGTGGTTCTCGGCAGGCGACCCGGTGCCGTTGATTCCAAGCTGAAGCACGATGGAATTGTCGACGGCCAACTGCATCGCATTACGCACGCGCTGGTCATCATAGGGCGGATTGTTGACGTTCATGCGCGCCACGATGGTTGAGCCGGTCGCGATCGATGATGTGGGAACGCCTATGGCGTCCAACTGCTCCAGACTGTCGGCCTGGGTCTCGTGATTGCAGTCGATTTCTTCCGACTCGAACGCCGCGATCATGGCTGTGGGGTCGGTGCCGTAGTCCGTCCAGACGATGTTATCGAGATAGACATCTCCGGCCCACCACTGGTGACCATCCTTGCGTTTGACCTCGGCGCCCACGTCCACATCGTAGGCGACCAGCTCGTAAGGCCCGGTCGTGATGGACAAAGCGGCGAAGGGATCGGTCGACCCGTCATAGCTGCGGTGCATAATCATGGACGGATAGTCGGTCATGCCGGCGATCAGCGAGATGTCTGCCGTCTCAAGGTTCAATTGTACGGTGTGATCATCAACAATTACGATTGCGCCTTCACGGGCCGTCTTGCTGTCCTGATCGATCAATGCGTTCATGCGGGTGGCCATCGAGTTGCCCTCAACTCCGGCCTCGCACCAACGCGTAATGTTGAACGCGACATCCTCGGATGTCAGCTCATCGCCATTCGACCAGTTCACACCCTTGCGGATGTTCAGTGTGTAGGTCTTGGCGTCGTCCGAGACTTCCCAGCTTTCCAGAAGGCGACCTTCAAATGTGAAATCCGTGTTCCAGCGCACCATGTGCTCGTTACATTGGCGGGCGACATTGGCCATTTCCGACCAGTCAAAGGTCCGCGGGTCCTTGAACGCCTTAATCAACATGGCGACTCGCAGCGTCCCGCCGGGTTTCGCATGATCGTCCGCCATCGCGCGACTGGGCATCACAAGCCCGCCCATGGCAAATGCGGTCGCCGCAGTAACCCCAAGTCCCATCATCGACGCGAGATATTCACGTCGGTTCATTTTGCCTGCCCTGAACGCATCGGCGAAACCATCGGCCCAAGGATGAAGCGGGCGGTCTGTCAACATCTTGCCGGTCATGTGGTCTCTCCCTGCGCAAATTTCAGTGTCAGCAGCCTGGCAGAGCTAAACACGCGTCCCAATTGATGCCAAGGCAAAGATCGGCCCCCGGACCGTTGTTTTGCTGGCCAGAAAGGCATTTCACGTAGTCTTGGGATCGAAGTCATGAAGATATGGCAGTCACGCGGGGCGATCGGGACGTTCTTGATGCAGGGCATGGATTGCTCGCCTTCACCCCGGCGTTCGCAAATTATCAATAAGCGTCAAGTAACGTTCACAGTGAATCGAACTCACTCAAGCGGGTCGCTTCCTCCGGGATCGAGGGCTGGATCAGGTCACTCGAGCGGTGAAATGGATTGCTTATCGTGAGCGGCGTACCAGAATGATCGCAGGAATTAGGCTGAAGATCGTGCTGCCCGTCCTTTTAATAGGGCTGGCCGGTATCGTCGCTGTCCTGGTAATCGGCGCCGCCTCAGTCAAGCAGCGCACCCAGATCGGACAGACGCAGGCCCATCATCTCGAACTTGTTGGCCACTCAAGTGCTGCGCGCTCACAAAAGTACATGGTTAGTCGGCTCGTCGCCCAGGCAATCCTGGAGCGAGATACCCAGGACCGGGCCGCACTGGCCCAGGATCTGGCCAACGCCTATCAGAGCATGCAGGTTGCAATAACAAACTTCGAGGACCTGAGCCGGAACATATCCAGTGCGCGGTTTCCCCCCACCATCAATGAGACCATCGAAGACTGGTACGCGAGTGCGGAGGCGTTGGTTTTGCAACCAGCCGCGACTGGAAGTTGGCACATGACCGAGTTCATTGAACGCGACGCGCAACTTCGACATTATTTCGATCAGTTTTTTGATCACTCGCACCAAATGGCGAGCGATGCTGTGTTGCGGGACAATGCCGCGATGGACCGAACGCAACGTCAAATCATAACTTACCTCGTCGCCGGTCTCCTCTGCACCGTGCTTCTGGCTGCGATACTCTCAAACCGCGTTGCTCTGGCCGTGGCTCGGTTCGCTAAGGCGATGCGTCGGTTGGCAGACGGGGACCTCGATGTCCCGATCTCCGGCGACGCCCGCAAAGACGAAATTGGTGATCTGGCTCGAAGTCTCAAGGTGTTTCGGGCAGCCTTGAACGACGTTGTCGCCAGCAAGCTGACCATGGAACAAATGGCGCTGACTGATGTTCTGACGAGCCTACCAAACCGGCGGGGGTTGTTCGAGTTCTTTCGCACGATTTCCGCGAATGCTGGAAACCAGGGGCGCCGTCTCGGCCTGATGCATGTCGATCTCGATTACTTCAAAACGGTAAACGACACACTGGGTCATGATGCAGGGGACTTTGTTTTGCGCGAAGCCGCGCTTCGCATGAAATCGACATTGCGTGAGAGCGACGTCGTGGCCCGGATAGGTGGGGACGAGTTTGTCGCACTCGTTCCACGCGCAGATGACGAACTCTCTCTCGAGACCATCAGCCAGCGTATCGTCGCTGAGTTCGACCGACCCATCATCTATAAAGACACCCCTTGCCATATCGGTGCGACAGTCGGCGCCACGCAGGAGACGTTCAATCCGGGGCAGACTGACCTTGAGCTCATGTTGCAAAAGGCCGACACCGCACTTTGTACCGCAAAGGCAAATGGGCGGGGCACGTATCTTCTGTTCCGCGAGGAAATGGGCGTTCGACGCGACGACGAAGCCAATCTTGCCCGGCGAATTATGCTAGGTCTCAGGGACGAAGAGTTCGAACCCTGGTTTCAACCCATGATCGACGCACGGACCGGCGCCGTTACAGGTCTAGAGCTTTTGTCGCGCTGGCGTCATCCCGAACTCGGTTTGTTGCTTCCCGAGGACTTCCTTCAGGCTGCTGTTGCGCACAATGCAATCGGCAGCTTGGGCATGCAGGTCCTCGAAATTGCGCTGGATCAGATGCGATCTTGGCGCCTCAACGGCCTAGATGTGCCCGTGCTGCACGTCAACGTCAGTCGCACCCAGATCCTTGCCCCGTCTGTTGTAGATGCCTTCAGTTGGGCCCTTGATAACTCGGGCTTTGCACCTGACCGAATGTCTATCGAAATAAGTGAAACTGACTGTGTTGGTCGTGGCGAAGAGGCGGTCGCCTCAAACCTGCATCGTCTACGCGATCTCGGATGTGGCATTGTCCTCGACGAGTTCGGCTCGGACACAGGTTCCATTAACAACCTCATCCGGCTTGGGGCGAACAAAACGAAGACTGCCCGCGGGCTCATCTCCAAGCTCGTACATGGTGATGAAGCGCAAACGACGCTCAAGTCTCTGGAAGCTATCCTGAGTGCCACGCGCTGTCTCGGCCTTGACGTCGTAGCCAAGGGCATATCGAACCCGCAGGAGCGCGCCGCCATCAGGCAACTCGGGTTTGACGAGTTGCAAGGCGATGCAATCTCGCCGGCGATGGATGCCGAAAGGACGAAATCATGGTTGTTGAACCCGGCTCGGGATGCCATGTCTCGAGCGGGAACCGGTTCTACCTGACCTGCAATACGCCGACGCGGCTTCGCCAAGTCGGGCAGACCAGGTCTCTATGCCATTGCAGCCGCTATTGCGGAGCGTTAGGTAGCTGGTCGCATCAGCAACAGCGAGCCTTGGCGTGGCCCATCCCCTCAGCGGAGCCGACCTAACCACACTTGCCCGGGCGTTTCGCATGGGCGGGAGACCGGACCACTTCGGTACGGCATGCGCGATCTGGGCAGCGGCGCTTGCCCGTAGCCCAGCTTCGTTTGCTGAACGTCTTTGGCTGACTGACAGACTGCCAAATCTCGACGACCTGCCACCACCTATCTTCATTCTTGGTCACTGGCGCTCGGGTACAACCCATCTTTACAACATCATGAGCCTCGGCGACTTTTCCTATGTTCCCCCGGTGTCTGTTGGCCTGCCGTGGGACATGTTCGGCATCGGTCGCGCCTTACGCCCACTTCTTGAGCGTGCTTTGCCGGAACACCGCTGGATCGACAAGATCCCCGTGACGCCCACAAGCCCGCAGGAGGACGAGATCGGTCTCGCCTCGATGACCGACTTGTCATTCTATCACGGCATCTACTTCCCCCGCGCCTTCGACCGGCTGATTGACCGCGGATTGTTTTTTGATGGATGCGGTACGGAGGAAATTGCCATCTGGGAGCAGCGGTTCACCTACTTTCTACGCAAAATTGCGTTTGCACAGGGCCAGCCGCTGCTGATCAAGAACCCGGTTTACACGGGCCGCGTCGCGCAGATCCGCAAGATTTTCCCAAATGCCCGCTTCGTTCACATCCACCGCAATCCAGTCGATGTCTTCCGCTCGATGCAGAACTTTTACGCCAGACTTCTGGACGTCATGGCGCTTCAGAACATTCCACCTGATCTCGATATCGACGAGACCATTCTCCGGGTTTATGACCGGATGATGGGGAAACTCTTGAATGACACACGAGATCTGACGACACCCGACCTTGTGGAGCTCCCCTACGACATGCTCGACCGGGATCCGCTCGGAGCGCTTGAGCAGATCTATTCCGGGCTTCAACTCGACGGTTTCTCAAAGGCTCGCCCAGACTTCGAAAACTACCTCGCGGGCGTGCGCAACTTCGAAAAGAACCGCTTCGAGCCTGACCCTCTGGTGCTCGACAAACTGGCGGAGCGTTGGGGACGCTGGTTCGCACATTGGGGCTATAACCGCAGTGGGGCACCGGTGTGATCCGCGGCGTTGTCGCGCTGATGGTCGTACTCGTGATCTGTCTGGTCTCGGCGATGTATTTCCTTGCGGCCCCGACCCGGTTGGCTGCGCGTTACGCGGCCGCAGACTGTCAAGTCGTGCCGCTTATCGACCGGGTGACGGGTCGCGAGATCTCGGGTGCCGAAGATCTCGCCTATGTTGCGACCACCGGAGCCGTCATCGTCTCCGCGCATGACCGAATGGATCCGGCCCGGCCCGATGGCGGTCTCTACAGTCTGCCCCTTTTCGCACTTGGTGCCGGGGATGCATTGACACTGAACACGCTGGTGCCGCCGGAAACTCGCGAGCATCCATTCCGTCCGCACGGGATTGCCGTCGATGAAGACGGCCAACGGCTCGCCGTGATCAACCGGGTCGGTGAGGAGCAGGTCTTCGTTGAAATCGGAAGTTTCGATCAGCGGCTATGGGCGAGCGACGTGCGCATCCGGGGACAAAGAGTTTGCCGCGCAAACGATCTGATCTTTGAAGATGGACCGGGAGAGGCGCTGCTCATCACGATAGACCGCGGCTCGTGCGATACCTCGATCGTTGACCTTCTCCCGGGGAGCAAATCCGGTCATGTCGTGCGCTTTGATGGCGCGAGTGTTGTTGGGGTTCGCGACGAGCTGGAATTTCCCAATGGGATCGCCGGCACGTATGTCGCAGAGACCCGAAACGAACGTTTGCTCGAGCAGAACGGCAGCCAGATCACGCTGCCAGGTGGACCAGACAACATCAGTCTCGACACCAATGGCGGGCTTGTTACCGCCGTGCACCCCGCTCTGATGCAGCTTTGGTTCTATCTGCAGGGCTGGCAAGGCCGGGCGCCCTCGCGCATTGTGCGTGCCGACCCGGACACTGGTGCCGTCGAGGTCTTGTTTGACGATCCCCGCGGTGACCTCTTTTCGGCGGCAACATCAGCCATTCTGGTCGATGACAAGCTTGTCGCCGGGTCGGTTCTCGACAGTGGTCTTCTCTATTGCGAGGCGGGCGGGTGACGGTTCTGATCACCGGGGCCGGTGGATTCCTAGGCGGGCTGATTGCCAAGCGCCTACTCGCTGAGGGCAGAGAGGTCCGCGGGCTCGACGTCCATTATTCCCAGCCGCTACCCGATGGCGCAGAAGTGCAAACGGGGTCAATTCTCGATCCCGATGCCTTGACCATTGCGATGCAGGGTGTCGAGAGCGTGATCCATGCCGCGGCCATTGCTGGTCTTTGGTCACCGGGGCGTTTCGACCATCAACGCATCAACGCGCTTGGGACGTGCCGCATTCTTGCAGCCGCGCGCAGGACAAACGCCCGGATGGTCCTGATCTCGAGTTTTGTGACCCTCGTTGGACGGGACCACATTGACGGCACCACTTTGAACGAGACGGTTGAACTGCCGCC
>CAYYZH010000179.1:3510-9021 GCA_964475765.1 uncultured Limibaculum sp. | reverse complement strand
TGAGCTTCTGGGCAAGAGTTTTGACATCGTTGTTAACCTGCAAGGGGATGCGCCGCTGACCCCGCCCTGGTTCATCGAGGCGCTGATTGCCGAGATGCAGGCGCGCCCGGAGGTGGCCGTGGCAACCCCGGTGCTGCGCTGCGATGCGCACGCATTGGCAGGGTTTCTGGCGGATCGTCAGGCGGGCCGCGTCGGAGCGACGACAGCGGTGTTCGACCGGCAGGGCCGGGCGCTTTACTTCTCCAAGGAAGTCATCCCCTACACTGCGGGCAAGGCGCCGGAAGGCCCGGAATGTCCCGTCTTTCATCATGTCGGTGTCTATGCCTACCGCCCCGCCGCGCTGACGGCGTATATGGCGATGGAGACCGGTCCACTCGAGACCTGGGAAGGGCTGGAGCAACTGCGCTTCATGGAGAACGGCCATGCGGTCCACTGTGTCGAGGTCGAAAGCCGCGGCGCCAAGTTCTGGGAGCTGAACAACCCGGAAGATACGCCGCGGATCGAGGCGGTGCTGGCCGAGCGTGGGCTGGCCTGAGCCATGGCCGAGGCGTCCTTTTCCCCGTCTGCCAGCGTGGTGGTACTGAACCACAAGCGCCCGCATCTGCTGGGCCGCGTGTTGCAGGGGATCACGCAGCTCGACTACCCCACATTCGAGGTGGTGGTGGTCGGCGATCAGCCCGATCTTGCGGCCTTCGATCTTCCCGAGCGTCTGACGGCTCGTGTCCGTTATGTGCACTTCGCCGAGCCAAACATCTGCCGCGCTCGCAATCTTGCGTTGGGCGCGTCGTCGGGTGAGATCATTGCCTTTTGCGATGACGATGCGGTTCCCGAACCGGACTGGCTCCGCGAACTGGTGCGCCCGTTTCAGGCGTCCCGCACGGGTGCTGTGGGTGGTCTCGTGCGCGCGGGCGACGGGATCTCGGTCGAGTGGCAGGGGGAGCTTTTCGACCGCGCCGCCGAGCACTATCCGCTGGATTTCACCGGGGACGAGCTGATCTTTCTCGCTTCAGTGCAGGTCCAGACCGGCCGTTTTGCCGCGCTGCGCGGGGTCAATTCTGCGTTTCGGCGAGCGGCCTTGGTTGAGATCGGCGGGTTTGACGAGGCGTACCGGTACTATCTGGACGAGACCGACGCCGCGCTGCGGCTGGCAGAGGCGGGCTGGGCAACCGCCCTCAACCGGCGCGCTGAAGTCCACCATCTGCGCGAACAGAACGCCGTGCGCGGCGGTATGAACAAGCCGCGAAATCTCTTCGAAGTGGCGGCTTCCAAGGCGTATTTCTGTAGACGTCACATGCCCGCAACGGTGCGCGACGAGGCGCTTGCGGTGTTCCGGACGACCCGGCTCACGGATCTCGACAGCTTTCTGCGGTTGGGCGCGATGCGCGCGGCCGAACGCGACCAGTTGAGCGCGCAGATCGAGGAGGGCATCGCCGACGGCCTGACACGCAAGGTGCAGACCTTTGATGTCACAGAGCCGCCGCGGGATCTGGCCGCGCCGGAGCCGGTCGCTCCGCCGGTCTACAACATCGCCATCGAGTGCGGCTGGGGCTTTCGCCGGGTCCGCCGGATGCGGGCGCTGGCCCAGATGCTCGCCGAAGCCGGGCATCGGGTGAGCTATTTCGCCTTTCATTCCGGGCGCTGGACGCGGACGGTCTCGTATCTCAACGGGGTCTGGGTGCATCGCGGCGGGACGTGGCGGCTCGATCACATAGAGGATGGCAAACGCCTGATCCGTCGCCGCGACCGCATCGACGCAGAGTTGCGCCGGGTTTTCGACCGACGGCAGTTTAACCTCTGGATCGGGCCCGCAAGTGCCCGGCCGGAAGACAGTTTCGCGCCCTTGAAGGTGCCAGGGATCGAACAACCGCTGGCGGTGGTGGCGATGGACGAAATGACGAAGGATGTGCAGGGCATAGCCGCCAAGTTTAAGGCGATCATCGACACCGCGCAGATGCAACTTTTGCGAGAAGCTGCCCCGGGAAAGCCACAATCTCGGCATGCCAATGACGAAAATGGCGCACACCTGATGAAATACCAGAACGGTCAACAGAATGCTTAGAGAATCGGGTAGAATATGCAGCACCGGGTCTGGGGCATTGTGAGCACCAGCCGCTTATGCGGTGGCTCAGAACAGAAGGCACAGTGATGAAAGTACGTACAGCGATTTTCCCCGTGGCGGGACTTGGCACCCGTTTTCTTCCGGCGACCAAGACGGTGCCCAAGGAGATGCTGCCGCTGGTTGACCGCCCGCTGATCCAGTACGCCATCGATGAGGCGCGCGAGGCGGGGATCGAGGAGTTCATTTTCGTCACCGCTCGCGGCAAGTCGGCGCTGGTCGACTATTTTGATGCCGCGCCGACGATTGCGCGCGCGCTGGAGGAGGCTGGCAAGGACAAGCTGCTGGCCGAGGTCAAGAACTCGACCATGCCGTCGGGTTCGATTGCCTGCGTGCGTCAGCAGGAAGCCAAGGGTCTGGGCCATGCCGTCTGGTGTGGACGGCGTCTGGTTGGTGACCGGCCCTTTGCGGTGCTTTTGCCCGATGACGTGATCGCGGCGGAGAAGCCCTGTCTGAAACAGATGGTCGAGGCCTATGAGGGTCTTGGCGATGGCGCCTGCATGGTTGCGGCCATGGAAGTGCCGCCGGAGAAGACGTCGAGTTATGGTGTCATCGACCCGTCCGAGGATATGGGCAAGCTGGTCGCCGCCAAGGGGTTGGTCGAGAAACCGTCCCCCGATGTGGCGCCATCGAACCTCGCGGTGATCGGGCGCTATGTGCTCTCGCCTCAGGTGATGACCGCGCTGTCGGACCACAAAACCGGTGCCGGCGGGGAGATCCAGCTTACCGATGCCATTGCGGCGCAGGCTGATGCCGGACACCCGGTCTACGGCTTCCGCTTCGATGGACAGCGCTTCGACTGCGGTGACAAGGCGGGCTATTTGCAGGCGACAGTCGCCTTTGCGCTGGCGCGCCCTGAACTCAGGGATGAGTTCTCCTCCTATCTGCGCACAGTTGCCAGGGATCCGATGGCTGCAGAATAACTTCGCCAACGACGCCGACTTTTGGAAGCGCCCGGATGCAGCGATGCGACCGGGCGTTCCGCATGTTGGACAGCAGACGTGCGAGACACCTTGATCTGGTTCTGGCGCTTCAGCCCCCGGTTGCATAGAACGGTGCGCGGTTAGGGTCGGCGTCGGATGGGTCCATCATGCGGTTGAAGTTCGGCTTGAAACGCCGGTTGTCGCTGAGGATGCAGCGCCGTCGCATGCAGCTGCGTGCCCTCGTCAAACGAACAGAACTGACGCTTGTTCATGATCGCACCGGCGACATCGGCCCGGGGCCGATCCTGTTCTCGACCCTGCGCAACGAGGCGGTGCGGCTGCCCTATTTCCTCGACTACTACCGCAAGCTTGGCGTCGTGCATTTTCTGATCGTCGACAACGGCTCGGATGACGGTTCGGCTGAATTGCTCGCCGCGGCCCCCGATGTTTCGGTCTGGCGCACCGAGGCCAGTTACAGAGCCGCGCAGTTTGGCGTACATTGGCTGAACGGCCTGCTGGCGCGGTATGGGTCCGGGCGCTGGGTGCTGGTGGTCGATCCCGATGAGTTTCTGGTCTATCCCCATTGCGACACGCGCGGGCTGCCGGCGTTGACGCGCTGGCTCGACGCGACGGGGCGCTCTGCGCTGGGCACCATGCTGCTTGATCTCTATGGGCGCGAAAGTGCGGCGAAAACGCCCTATCGCTCAGGCGAGGATCCCGTGGCCGCCGCGCCATGGTTCGATGCGGGCAACTACTTCTTCGAGATGCACAACCGCTATCACAACCTCTGGATCCAGGGCGGGCCGCGGATGCGGATGCACTATCAGGACAAGCCTGCCAAGGCCCCGGCCCTGAACAAGATCCCGCTGGTGAAATGGCAACGCGGCTATGTGTATCTGACCTCGACCCACAATCTGCTGCCGCGCCGTCTGAACCGCGTCTATGACCGTCATGGCGGGGCGTTCACGTCGGGCATCCTTTTGCACACCAAGTTCCTGTCTACGCTGGGCGAGAAGGTTGCCGAAGAGATGACGCGCCGCGAGCATTACGACGGCAGTTCCGAGTATCAGGCCTATGCGGCGCTGGGCGATGATGTGACGATGTGGACCAAACACTCCACGGCCTATACCGGTTGGCAGCAGCTTTGCGATCTTGGTCTGATGACACGCGGCGGATGGGTGTGATGCGCACGGGCTTTGTTCTTCTTGCGCATGAACACCTCGGCCGGGTTGAGGCGCTCGCCCTCCATCTGGCGGGGGCCGGTGCCCCCGTTGCGGTCCATGTCGACCGGCGCATCGCCAGCGCCGAGATCGCCAAGCTGAGGGGTGATCTGGCGGGGAAGGCGACAGTCATTTCCACGCGCAAGGCCGAATGGGGCATGTTCGGTCTGGTCGAGGCGACGTTGGATTGTGTTCGCAAGCTGCTCGAGACGCCGGAGCGCATCGACCATGTTTGCCTTCTCAGCGGCACCTGCCTGCCGGTGCGCCCGCTCGGCGAGTTGTCGGAATTTCTTGGGCGCCACCGAGGCGTCGACTTTATCGAAAGCGTTCCGGCGGACGATGCGACCTGGATCAAGGGCGGGCTGTCGGTTGAGCGGTTTACGCTTTGGTTTCCATTCTCGTGGAAACGCAGGCGCGCGATGTTCGATGCGCTTGTCGATCTGCAGCGCTGGATGGGCATCCGGCGGGCGATGCCGGAGGGGCTGGTCCCGCATCTTGGCCTGCAATGGTGGTGCCTGTCGGTCCCAAGCCTGCAACGGCTTTTGGCGCACACCGATTTGCCGCGCTTCAAGGGGTTCTTTCGCTGGACGTGGATCCCGGATGAAGGGTTCTTTCAGACGGTGCTGCGCGCCGACGCCGAGGCGCGAATCCGCCCGATGTCGCTGACCCTGCAACGCTTTGACGGGCGCGGACTGCCTGCTGTGTTCCATGACGATCACCGCGATCTTCTGACGGCGTCCGATTTCTTCTTTGCCCGCAAGATCGACCCGGATGCGCACGGGCTTTACGCGCATTTCCTCGGAGGTATGGGGCCGCCGCGCCCTGATACCGGTTTTCGTGGCGAGATCGACGAGACCCCGTTCGAGGAGGTTGAACAGACCCGTCATACGGAGGGTTATGGCACCGCCGCGCCCGCGCGGTTCCGGCGCGGCACCTCCGGGGTCAAAACGGAGACTTCGCGCCCCTATCTGGTGCTTGTCTCGACAGACCCCACCCTGATGCAAGCTGCGCGGGACCTCTTGGCGGCAGACATGCAAGGCATGGTCTGGCACGGTCGGCTCTTCGGGCCGAAACCTGCGGCATTCAACGGGGGCGGCGCGATTTACAAGAGAAACCTCTCCGGCGCACGGGCTCTCGCCGATTACCGCCCGGCGCAGTTTCTGGCGCGGCTGGTCCATGCCGATCGCGCGACGGGCATGGGGTTCCTGTTCCATCCCCGGGACGACCGTCAGGTTGCGGCGCAGATCGTGCG
>CAYYZH010000179.1:0-3410 GCA_964475765.1 uncultured Limibaculum sp. | reverse complement strand
GCGATGCGCACCGGATCGAACCTTCTGGAGCAGACGTTGGGGGCGCTGGGCGACACCGCCTGCTGGGGCGAGGTCTTCAACCCCGCGTTCATCGGAGGCCCGCAGAAGAGCGATCTGCTGGGCTGGGACAAAGACCGCCGGGATGGCGATCCTCTGGGGTGCCTCGAGGCGCTGATCGAGGGCAGCGGTGACCGGATCGCGGGATTTCGCCTCTTCGACGGGCATTCCGACGTCGTGTTGAGCCATGTACTGTCTGACCCTGATTGCGCCCGTATCGTTCTGCGTCGCGATCCATTGCAGTCCTTCGTCTCACTTCAGATCGCGCGCACAACCAATCAGTGGATGCTGCGCAATCCGCGGCGGCGACTGACCGCCAAGATCACCTTTGAGGCAGAGGAGTTCGCGATCTACCGGGCAGACCTTTTCGCCCACTATGGACGGCTGAAAACGGATATGGAGGCAGCGAGCCTTTCTGCCTTTGACATCGACTATGACCAGATGTCTGATCCGGCGGTTCTGCAGGCTGTGGCCCAACATGTCGGCTCGCAGGGGCAAGTACCAACAGGGCCCGTCCTGCACCGGCAGAACCCCGAGAGCCTGCGCGACAAGGTCGCCAACTATGGCGAGATGTGCACGGCGTTGGGCATGGAAGAGGAGCCCCGGCGAGCGCCTGATCTGGTGACGGCACGCGATGTTCTGGTGATGCCAGAGGGACCGATGGCGCTGGCTCCGATCGAGGGGCCGGGGCTTGCTGCCATGCTTTCGCTGATGCAGTGGGTCGACAGCGGGCTGCGCAACACGCAGGTGCTGCCGCGCAAGAAACTGCCGGATATGGCCGCGCGCGGGGAGCTCTTTACATCCGGGTTCGATGCGCAAACGCTGCCGGACAAACTTGGCCTCTCCCGCGTCTTTGCGCCGGTCTGTCATCCGGCAGCCCGGATGCATGCGCTGTTCCTCGAAGAACTGTTTGGTCCGGGCTGGGCCCATGCGCCGGTGCGCGCGATGATCGAGGCTGAGATTGGGCCGTTGCCGGAGCCGCGTGAGGTCCGGCGCGATGCAACTGTGTTTCCTCAGACGCTCCGTCGCGGCGCGTTCCGAACCTATCTCGGCATAGTGAAGGCAGCGCTGGCCGGGCAAGGCCAGTTCTCACCGCGTCTGGCCTGGTACCCCCAAGCGGATCTGGTCGATGCTTATGCGCAGGAGGTCCGTCTTGACCGCGTGGTGGAGCTCGAGAAATTCGATGTCTTTGCCCGGCGGTATTGCAAGCGGGTCAGCCTGCCGCCTCTTCCGGATTTTGAGGCCGAAGACATGAGCCGCGCCGGTCTTGTCGTGGATTTTGCTGTGGACGAAACGCTCGACGCCGATACCTCGGCCATTCTGGAGGAGATCTATGCGGAAGACTACCGTCGGTTCGGCTACGCGTCGTTGCCCCCGACATCGGACGGGGTGTCTTCAAGTTTGTGATCCGGGGTCAGGCCGGATTGTGCCGTCCAGGGTTTTGTCAGATCGATCAGGCTGAGATCGAGACATTCCACGTCCGCCGAGATCTCCCCGTCGCCCGCAAGCGTCAGGTTGATCCGGCCTGCGCCGTCCTCGCCCGCCTCGAATGTCGCCTGCAAGATGGCAAAGATCTGATCCTTGTCCGAAGGATCGAGACCCAGCGCGCGTACCGCCAGGGCGCTGTCGATCAACAGCGCTGAACGGACGCGTTCCGCAGTACGGCCCGCGCGCTTGGCGTCCTCAACGTCTTCCCAGCGGAACCGGTTCAACAAAATGGCAAGGCGACGGCGCTTCGGCATCCAAGAAACATCTGCCGCCGAACCAACGGCGTCTTGCAGCAAGGCCGAGATGACCTGAAGGTCCTCATCCGTCTGAGCGGCAAGCCGTATCGGGCGGTCGGTGAACGCCGCATCTTCAAACCGGGCATCCGACATCGCCTTACTCTCCCGAGATGCGTTCGACTTCAGCGCCGCAGGCGCCGAGTTTCTGTTCGACCTGTTCGTAACCGCGGTCAAGGTGATAGACGCGGCTGAGCACGGTTTCGCCCTCGGCGGCAAGGGCCGCGAGGATCAGACTGACGGAGGCGCGCAGATCCGTCGCCATCACCGGCGCGCCGCGCAATTGCTCGACGCCGGTGATCGTGGCGGTGCCGCCCTGAATGTCGATCTGCGCCCCCATGCGGACGAGTTCAGGCACATGCATGAAGCGGTTCTCGAAGATCCGCTCGTGGATGCGGCTCTCTCCGGTGGCCAGGCTGAGAAGCGCCATCATCTGCGCCTGCAGGTCGGTCGGAAAGCCGGGGTAGGGTTCGGTGTCGAATTCAACCGGGCGGATCACGCCGTTCTTGCGCCGCACGGTCACACGCTCGGCATCGCCCTCGACAGAGATATCAGCCCGCTCCAGCACATCGGCGAGCGAGCCGACGAGATCGCGACCTCCGCCTTCGATCGTGACCTCGCCGCCTGCAATCGCAGGGGCGATCATGTAGGTGCCCATCTCGATCCGGTCCGGCAGGACCCGGTGCGTGGCGCCGCTGAGCGTATCGACCCCGTCGATGGTGATTTCGGGCGAGCCCGCGCCAATGATACGCGCGCCCATGGCCGTCAGACAGGCCGCGAGATCCGAGATCTCGGGCTCGCGCGCCGCCCCTTTCAGCACGCTTGTGCCCTTGGCCAGCGTTGCGGCCATCATCAGGTTCTCGGTTGCGCCGACTGAGGGGAACGGCATGTCGATGACGGCCCCGGAGAGGCCGTTCGGCGCGGCAGCGTTTACATATCCGTCCGAGAGATCGAGCTCGGCGCCCATCTTCTCGAGCCCGCTCAGGTGCAGGTCCACGGGCCGCGCACCGATGGCACAGCCGCCCGGTAGCGAGACCCGGGCATGGCCGTCACGCGCCAGCATCGGGCCGAGCACCAGGATCGAAGCCCGCATCTTGCGCACGATGTCATAGTGAGCGGTGTGATTGGTGATCGCCTTGGCCGACAGCGCCAGAACATGCCCGTCCTGCAGATGCGCAACCTCGCAGCCGAGCGACTGCAACAGATCGGTCATCGTCCGGATATCGGCCAGCCGGGGCGCGTTCATCAGCGTCAACGGCTGATCGGTCAACAGCGCCGCGGGCATCAGCGTCAGGCAGGCATTCTTGGCACCCGAAACCTGAATGGTCCCGTTGAGCGCCTTGCCGCCAACCACGCGTATCTTGTCCATTTTTGCTCCTGCCTCAGCCGGGGCTCAGCGTCTGGTGGCCTAGTCCCCGTCCTTCTGCCCGTTATCGTCGGCCCCGACAGGCACCGCGCCGCCCCGCGATTTGGCCTGCGTTTTGCGCCGGCGCAGGTTTTCGCGCAGCGCCTTGGCCAGCCGCGCCTCACGCGTCTCCTGACCAGCCTTGCGTGTGCCATGCTGCTTGGGCT
>CAYYZH010000178.1:2839-9055 GCA_964475765.1 uncultured Limibaculum sp. | reverse complement strand
GTTGGCCGGACCGGATCGCGCCCGCCGTCTCCCGGCTTCAACCCACACCGTCAACACAGGACCTCAACACCCGTGACAGACAACAGCCGACACCACGGCCCCCTACACCTGAGGGCCGCAGGAAAGACGCAGTGATCGCGATCGAACAACCCCTCGACGTGCTCGTCGGGATCATGGGGGTCTATGTGCTGGCTGGGCTGGTCAAGGGCGCCACCGGCTTTGGCCTACCGGTGGTCGCCGTGGCTCTCCTGCCGTTTTTCGTGCCGGTCGAGACTGCGCTGGCCCTGAACGCCGTGGTCATCGTCGCCACCAACATCCAGCAGATCCGGCAGGGCGGGCAGTATGCGGAGGGGTTCTCCGCCGCCTGGCCGATGATCATGGGCATGGCGCTGATGGTGCCGGTTGGGGCGGCCTTCGCTGCGGGCCTGTCGACGCAGGCGCTGCTCCTGGTCCTCGGCATCCTGATCCTTGTCTTCGTGATCTCGAGTTTTCTCAACCCGGCGCTGCGCACGCCGCCCGCCTGGGCGCGGCACGTCGGGTTTGGCATGGGGCTGGTCAGCGGCGTAGTCGGCGGGCTGACATCGGCACCCGGGCCGATCTTCGTCGGCTATATGGTGTCGCTGCATTTGAATCGCCCGACCTTCATGACGGCACTTGGCTTCATCATGTGCCTCTTTGGGCTGGTGGCGGCGCTCTCCTATGCGTGGGTCGGGATGCTCAGGGCCGAGCATCTGGCACCTGCGCTCCTCTCGGTGCCGCTCGCGGTGCTCGGCATGTGGCTGGGCGACCGCTGGGCGCGCCGTTTGCCGATCGAGACCTTTCGCAAGACGGTGCTGGTTCTCTTGGGCATACTGGCCGTCTTGATGATGCGGAGGGCAATGGGATGAGCGTGAGAGATGCACTGGAGCGCCGGTTCGGGGACGCGCCCGATGTGCCTGAAGAAGCCGAGGGACTGTTGGACATGGCCGCTCGCGGTGTCTGCCGATTGTACGAGGAGCGCCCGGTCGATCCCGATCTGATCCGGACGCTGTGCGCGGTGGCGCTGTCCAGCCCGTCCAAATCAGATCTGCAACAGCGCGACATTGTGATCGTCACCGATCCGGATATCCGGGGGCGCCTCGATGCGATCACCGGGTTCGACTGGCAGATCGCGGCGCCTGTCCTGCTGGTCTTTTGCGCCAATCACGCGCGTTTTCACCTCTGTCACGAGATGGCGGGCGTCGCGGTCGTCAACGACCATCTCGACGGGTTCTTCAACGCAGCGGTCGATGCCGGGATCGCGCTTTCGGCCTTCGTTGCGGCGGCCGAGCGGGTCGGGCTTGGCTGTTGCCCCCTTTCGGTGCTCCGAAATGCGGCGAGCGAGGTCTCGGACCTCCTCGGGCTGCCTGACCGGGTGGTGCCGGTGGCAGGGCTGGCCGTGGGCTGGCCCGGCAGACCTCCCCGGATCAGCCCGCGCTTGTCGCTGGGGGCGACGGTGCATGAAAACCGCTTTGGTACGGAGCCAACTGCTGGGATCCGCGAATACGACAAAAGGCGAGCAGCAGTGCAGCCCTTTGCCCGGCGGCGCGATCCGGACAGGTGGGGCGAGAAGGCCGACTATGGCTGGTCAGATGACAAGGCCCGCCAGTATGCCGAGCCGCAACGTACGGACTGGGGCGCGTTTGTCCGGGCCAAAGGGTTCCGGCTGGAGTGAGGCACCGTTAGGTCACCGGGGATAGAGAACCGGGAACTCCGGCGCATCGAAAGGCGCGCCATCGCGGTAGTCGAGATCTGGAAACGGCGGAGAGGTCCGCCCCGGCCGCGCGGCAAACGTGGCGTCATCTCCAACCCAACGGACCGAAATCACCCGGCGGCGTGCCGTCGACTGGTTTGCCGGTGCGCCATGCAGCGTGCGAAAGTTAAAGACCACCGCATCGCCCGGGGCGACTTCCCAGCCGCGAATGTCGAGATCCTCGCGCGCGGCGGCGACATCGGGCACCGCTTCGGTCTTGTCACCATCATAGAGCGAGGTGCCATCGAATCGCTCCGCCCGGTAGATCTTGCCCGCCCGGTGAGAGCCCGCAACAAACTCGATGGTCCGATCACGCGGCACCGGATCGAGTGGCACCCAGAACGACACGGACTGCGTGGCCTCGACAAGATAATATGGCTGATCCTGATGCCAGGGCGTTGCGATCGAGTTGCCCGGCTCCTTGACCAGCACATGATCGTGAAAGATCCGCGCGGTTTTCGAGCGCATCAGTTGTGCGGCAATCCCAGCCATCGGCGAAGAGCGAACCAGCGCGCGATACCCGGCAATCCGGTCCCAGTTGCAAAAGTCCTGAAAGAACGGCGCGGTGCCATCTTCGGGCTGGTAGGTGCGCTCGCGAAAGGAGGGGGCGGCCATGTTCTCCTCGATGCCCTCGCCGAGACCTTCGATCCACTCGCCGAACACTCCGCGGACAACAGCGCAGCCATCGCGCTGGAACGCGTCGATCACATCCTCGCCAATCTCGAAAACGCTGTCACCCATACCGCTCTGCCCCTCCGTCAACCGCACCCGCAAACGCCGGGTCCGGCCAAAATCCTTGACCGACCCCAGCGGTGCCCCATCCTGTTTGAGATGTAAAGGAGGCAGTCATGCGCATTCTCTTGGTCTCTCTGATGATGGTGATCGGTGTTTTCGCGGCGCGCCCTGCGCTTGCCGAAGAGCCCGCCGATGGCATCCAGGCGGTGATTTCCCAGCAGCTCGCCGATTTCCAGCGCAGCGATGTAGACGCCGCATTCCGGCACGCGGCTCCCGGCATTCAGGCAATTTTCGGCAACTCAAAGGCCTTCGGCCAGATGGTGCAGAACAGCTATCCGATGGTCTGGCGCCCGGCACGGGTGGAGATGATGCAACTTGTCCAGACGAACGCCGGCCCGGTGCAGGTGGTGCTATTCGAGGACCAGTCCGGGCGTCTGCACGAAGCGGGCTATCTCATGAAGCAGGTCGACGGGATCTGGCGCATCGCCGGTGTCCGGCTGCGTGAGGCGCCGGGCGTCGGGGCCTGACGCCTAGTTTTCGTCGTCCAGAGACCGGCATGGCCGGATCGTCAGGCCGTGCGGCAGCACGGTGGCACCATCCCCGCAGGCCAGTGCGACTTGCGCTTGGGTCAGGTTCTGGGCGTCCTCGAGATTGGCGCCGCTGAGATTGGTCCGCCGCATCAGCGCGTTCTTGAGATCGGCCCGGCTTAGATCAGCCCCGCTCAGATCCGTGCTTGAAAGCCGGGCGCGGGTCAGATCGGCGCCGATAAGGTTCGCCCCGCCCAGATTGGCCCGGTCGAAATCGGCGCCCGACATCCGCGCAGAGGTGAAATTTGCACCGGACAGCTCGGCGCGTTCCAGATCGGACTTCTCCAGAAGCGCCTCGGTGAAATTCGCGCCTGGTCCGGTCGAGCGGCGCAGATAGGCGCCGCGCAGGTCAGCCTCGCGAAAGTTCGCGTTGACAATCTGAGCGTTCGCAAGATCGGCATCGCGCAGATCGGCCTCCGTCAGATTGGCCTCGTTGAGGACAGCTTTCTCGAGATCGGCATCACGCAGTGCAGCGTCCTTGAAATTTGCCGCTGTGAGATTTGCGCGCTCCAGCTCCGTGCGCTGCAGATTGGCTTCGGCAAAGTTGGCATTCGGCAGCTCTGCCTGCTTGAGATCGGCCTCGATCAGGTCGGCTTCGGCAAAGTTGGCGTTGGGTAATGAGAGCGCCCGGAGCGAGGCCAGTCTGAGATCGCAATCCGGGCACCCACCCTGTTTTGCGATCGTCTCTGCGTCCTGGGCCCATGCCGCCAGAGGCAGGAACAGAACCATCAGAGCCGTGCCGATCCAACGCATCAAAAGTCCTCCAACCCCGGGTGTGCCGACATGTTCGCGCAGCAGGCGTCCTGTGGGAAGCCCCAATGCAGCCGCGGGTTGTGATGTAAGCGCGTGATGTTCCGATTAAAAGCCGAAGTGCAGATCAACATGGCCTTCGAGCGACTGATAGGTCCGCCCGAAACCCCAGCTTGCATCGATCCGGGTCGTTTCCGTCACGATGTAGGTCAGCCCCTGATAGACAACCTGATCGCCAGAATTGTCGATCACGAGGCCAAACTCGGCAGGCAGATCGAGAAAGTCGAGCGGGATGACAGTCTGGCCCGTGTCGATGCTGCGTTGGAACGCATGGGGCGCCGCGAACATTTCACGCTGCGCAGTGATCGGCTGCGATGCGATCCATTGGTTCGTGAACCGGGCGTTCGGCGCGGATGGGACGGTCAACTCGTCCTGCACACTGAAGGGGCCGGCCTCTGCCTCAGGGGCGACACCGGGGAGAGCCATAAGGGCGGCAACCGCCCCGGCTGCAATGCTGGTTCGGCCTGCGGCCCGTCTCGACAAGTTTTTGTATACCATGTCGCCAGTCTCCCCGAGTATGGTTTCAGAAGACTGAAGAAGGCTGGAATGGTGGCGACTTTAAGGGGTTCTTCCGTCGAAATCGTGTGAGTTGTGGATAAGCTTGGTTAACGCATCGCGTGCAGACGAAAGACCTTCCGATTTTGCAAATTCGATCGCCTCGCGGGCTTTCTTAAGGTCAATGTCGAGGAGCGCCTGCTTGACCGGACCGATGGAGGCCGAGCGCAGCGAAAGCTCGTGAAATCCAAGCGCGGCGAGCGCCACAGCCTCGACGGGCCGGCCCGCGGCCTCGCCGCAGAAACTGAGCCGCGTTCCGGCGCGCTGACACCGGCGTGCGACCTCAGCGAGAAAATCAAGAAAGCTCGGGTTCAGCATGTCATAGCGCTGCGAGACGCGTTCGTTTTCGCGATCGGCGGCGAAGAAAAACTGCATCAGATCGTTGCCGCCAACCGAGACGAAATCAGAGGTCTCGAAGAGCGCGTCGGGCGCAAAGGCGAGCGACGGCACCTCGAGCATAAGACCGATCTTCAGATCGGCTGGCGCGGCATATCCCATGGCGGCCAGCCGGTCGCGCTCCTTCAACAGCATATCGCGCGCGGTGTAGAATTCGGCGGCGTCAGAGATCATCGGGAACATCACCGACAGCGCCCGCCCGTTGGCGCCGCGGATCAGCGACTGGATCTGCATGCGAAAGAGATGTGGCCGATCGAGGCCGACGCGCACTGCCCGCCAGCCCAGCGCCGGGTTGGCCTCCGCCTCGCGCCGGACATAGGGCAGCACTTTGTCGGAGCCGATGTCGAGGGTCCGGAAGATCACTTCCTTGCCGTTCGCCGCATCGAGCACCCGCGAGTAGAGGGCTGCCTGCGCCTCGCGCCGGGGCATGCTCTGGCGGATCATGAACTGCAATTCGGTGCGGTAGAGGCCGACGCCTTCGGCACCGGATTCGGCCAATGTCGGCAGATCGGCCAGCACGCCGGCGTTCATCTTGAGTGCGATACGCGTGCCGTCGCGGGTGATCGCGGGCTTGTCGATGAGCGCGCGGTAGGCTTCGCGGGCCTTGTCGGCCAGCACCATCTTTTGGTTGAAGTGGTCCTGAAGCACGGCCTCGGGCCTCAGATGCACATGCCCCTCAGTGCCGTCGACGATGACATGGTCGCCTGCGTTGACATCGCGCACGACACGGGCCGCCTGCACGATCATCGGCAGATCGAGCGCCCGGGCGACGATGGCGGCATGGGACGACAGCGAGCCTTCCTCCAGCACCACGGCCGAGACCCGGCTGGCATGGTCCATCAGTGCACCGGGGCCGATATTGCGGGCGACCAGCACCGCGCCCTCCGGGATCTCAGGCGCGGTACCTGCCTCTGGCCCGACGAGATGGCGCAGCAGCTGGTTCGCGAGGTCGTCGAGGTCGTGCAGGCGCTCGCGGAGATAGGGGTCAGTGGCGCGCTCCATGCGGGCACGGGCCTCGGACTGGACCTTCTCGACGGCGACTTCTGCAGAAAGACCGCTGTCGATTGCCTCGTGCAGACGGCGCTGCCAGCCCTTGTCATAGGCAAACATGCGGTAGGCCTCGAAGATGTCGCGCTGCTCGCCACTATCGGTTCCGTTGCTGTCGCTGTGGGCGAAGAGCCGGTCAGCATCACCGCGCAGCGCGGTCATGGCGCCGGAAAGGCGCGCCCGTTCGGTCTCGATGTCCTCGGCAATCGGGTCGAAGACAACCAGACGGGGCTCGTGCAGATAGACCGGTCCCTGTGCGATGCCCTCCGCCACCGATTTGCCCTTCAGGCGCACCGGCCCCTGACGGCGCCCGGC
>CAYYZH010000178.1:0-2739 GCA_964475765.1 uncultured Limibaculum sp. | reverse complement strand
GCCCACCAGCCCCTGTCCGAATTTCAGCCGCGAGGTATGAACGGAATCGGGGTGCAGCCCCTCGGTCGCGCACAGCTCCAGCGTGCTCTCGTCGCGCTTGAGATAGATCGAGCAGACCTCTGCCACCATGTTCGACGCGACCAGACGCACGACCTTGTCCAGCCGCTGCTGCCCGTCACCGGCGCTCGCCATGACGGTGCGCAGCGCCCGGAGCAATGCTCTGGACCCGCCCTTGGTGGTGGGCATCCTGCCCCCTCCTCTCCGCGTCGATCAGCCGGGTTTGCCCGGCCCGTCCTGCCCGGCGTTCCCGTCAGGCAGCTTCCAATTCAAAGGCTTTGTGCAGCGACTGCACTGCCAGTTCCATATAGCGCCGATCGATCAGCACGCTGACCTTGATCTCGGACGTCGTGATGACCTTGATGTTTACACCGTCTTCGGCCAGCGCAGAGAACATCTTTTGTGCGACACCTGCATGACTGCGCATGCCGATGCCAACGATCGAGACCTTGGCGACTTCGTCATCGATGATCAGATCCTGATAGCGGATGTCCCCGCGCGCGCCATCCAGCGCATCGCGGGCCCGTCCGATCTGATCGGTGGCAACGCTGAAGGTCATGTCGGTCATCCCGTCCGCACCGATGTTCTGGACGATCATGTCGACGTTGACACCAGCATCGGCCAGCGGCCCGAAGATCGACGCTGCCACGCCCGGACGGTCCGGCACCTTGACCAGGGTCACCTTGGCCTCGTCACGGGAGTAGGCCACCCCACTGACCACGGATTGTTCCACGATTTCCTCCTCGTCACAGACCAACGTGCCCGGCACATCCTCGAAACTCGACAGGACCTGTAGGCGCACCTTGTGGTTCATCGCCAGCTCGACCGAGCGGGTCTGCAGGACCTTGGCGCCCAGCGAGGCCAGCTCGAGCATCTCTTCGTAGGCAATCTTCTCGATCTTGGCCGCGCGCCGCTCGATCCGGGGATCGGTCGTGTAGACGCCATCGACATCGGTGTAGATATCGCATCGCTCGGCCTCAAGCGCCGCGGCAAGGGCGACGGCAGAGGTGTCCGATCCGCCCCGTCCCAGCGTGGCGATACGCCCGTCCGGGCCGATGCCCTGAAACCCGGAGACCACCGCGTGCCGGCCTTCCGCAAACTTCTGGAGCAGGTTTTCCGTCTCGATATCGACGATCCGCGCCGCACCATGTGCGCCCGTGGTGTGGATCGGGATCTGCCAGCCCTGCCAGGACCGCGCATCAACGCCCATCTCCTGCAGGACCAGCGCCATCAGACCGGAGGTTACTTGCTCACCGGAGGCCACCACCGTGTCGTATTCGCGGGCATCGTGCAGTCCGTGCCCGTTCGAGCCCGGCGGCGCGCTTGCGTCCCGCACCCATTCGACAAGCTGATTGGTTTGGCCCGACATGGCGGAGACGACGACGGCCACATCATAGCCGCGCTCGACCTCGCGCTTGACCTTGGACGCCGCATTGCGAATGCGATCCATGTCGGCGACGGATGTTCCGCCGAATTTCATGACCAGCCGGGGCATGGACCGTCCTGTCGTCAACCGGGAGCAGATGAATTCTCGCGCGCCGCTATATCGTCAGCTACGGCTCGCCGCAAGGGTTGGGGCACGGGTTTGAAGTGTATGCAGAATTCGGTTTGACGTTGCGTCCGTTGCACCCGCGCCTTAAAGACATGCGTGAGGGTTAAGAGTATATAAACGATGTCCGGCCTAGGCGTGACCATCGGACCGGACCAAGGCAAATGGGGTTGAAAATGCAGTACCTTTCGAAGTTTGTCCTTGCGATTGGGCTGATGGCCCTTGCGGCGTGTGGCGCAACATCGGGACCGGTGAACGACCGGGTCAGCGGCTGGGCGCTCGATGACGTCTCCGTGCGATATGGCCCGGAAATCAGCCGCACCGCTTCGGGTCAGGAGTTCAACTCGAACTTCGTCTGGGAAGGCGATGGCGAGGGCAACCGCAAACGTCTGGTCCTCACGATGTTCAGATCCGCAATGGCCGAGGTCGGCGCCGAGGCGATGACCGGTCCCCAACCGGTGAAAATGAAGGTCCAGATCAACAAATTCCATGCGCTGACCAACTTCTCGCGGCTCTTTTGCTGCGGCGAGCACAATATCCGCGCGGATCTGACGATCGAGGACGCGGACTCCGGAGAGGTTCTGGCCGAAGGCAAGGACGTCTATCTCGGGCGCGTTGCGCTTGGCGGTGTGCCCGGCCTCGTCGCAGTCGCCGCCGGACGTGACCAACGGGTCCGGATCGAGGAAGGCATCGTCAAACGCACGCGCGAGTGGCTGGCCGGTCTCTGACCAAGGGACGTCCCATCAACGCAGATTGACCTTCCCACGCCTCATGGGTGCGGCGTGCTAGATGCTTGCACCCGCGTGGAAAAGCCCTTATTTCGTCGCGCGCATCGCCGCGGGTGCGGCGCTACAGCAACTCAATCTGCAGCAGAGCGGCCGCGGGCCGCCTCGAGACCGGGATACGGATCATGGCGAAGGAAAAGTTTGAGCGGAACAAGCCGCACTGCAACATTGGCACGATTGGTCACGTTGATCATGGCAAGACGACGCTGACGGCGGCGATCACGAAGCAGTTTGGCGAGTTCAAGGCCTATGACGAGATCGACGGTGCGCCGGAGGAGAAGGCGCGCGGGATCACGATCTCGACGGCGCATGTTGAGTATGAGACCGAGAACCGTCACTACGCGCATG
>CAYYZH010000177.1:6892-9119 GCA_964475765.1 uncultured Limibaculum sp. | reverse complement strand
GGGCGCATAGGCGCGGGCGCGCACCGCAACGGCCGCCATTGTGAGGGCCTCAGTGTTCCTTGACATACGGCCTTCCCAAAGCACGCGGCGGAATGGCCCGGCCAAAGAACCCGGCCAGAAGGATCACGGTGAAGATGTAAGGAAGCATCGGAATGAGCCAAGTCGGAAAACGCAACACGTCGGTGGCACAGTCCATCGCAAAAACCAGGAACACCCATTCAATCAAGAAACTGTCACCACATGCGAAACGTACCCCCTCCAGTCGCGGCGCAATTGTCTCGAGAAACCCGAAAAGCGCACAGGCGAACAAGGTCGGCCACGGCCGCCACTTTCCGAAGATCATGGCAGCGAGCGCGATAAACCCTTTGCCCGCCGACATCTCGCGCACGAAGCCCGCGCCATGGGCCGTCGAGAGGTAAGCGCCTGCGACCCCGCACAGCAGCCCGGCGATCAGCACGCCGCGATAGCGCAGCCATGTGACGGAGACCCCGGCGCTGTCGATCGCCTCCGGAGCTTCGCCCACTGCGCGCAGGCGCAATCCAAATGTTGTGCGGTAGAGCAGCCACCAGGTCGCCGGAACGGCGGTCAGCGCCACATAAACCAGAAGGTTGTGGCCGGAGATCAGTTTGGCAAAGAGCGGGCCGATTAGCGGCACGCCGGATAGCGTTTCGGTAAGCGGCCAATCGAGCGGACCAAAGCGCTCCCCTGGGCCCAGCGGCGGGGTCTGCCCGCCCTGTTTGAAAATCGCGATCCCGATCACGACGGTCAAACCGGCAGCAAGGATGTTGACCGCAACCCCGGAGATGATCTGTTCGCCGCGATGGGTGATGCAGGCAAAGCCGTGGACCAGCGAGAAGGTCATAGAGACGAGGATCGCCGCGGTCAGTCCGAGCCATGCCGACCCGGTCAAAGCGGCCACGGCTGCGGCGGCAAAGGCACCTGCCAGAAGTTTGCCTTCAAGTCCAATGTCGATCACGCCTGAGCGTTCGGAGACCAGCCCCGCCATGGCGCATAGGATAAGCGGAGTTGCTGTGCGAAGTGTCCCGTTCAAGACGGACAGAACATCTGCCCAGTTCTCAAGCATGGGCCGCTCCGCGCCGCACGAAGAGGCGCACCAGCCACGGCGTGAACATGTAGGCGAGCGCACCGGAGAAGAGGATGATCAGCCCCTGGATGACCAGCACCATCTCGCGGGTGATCGAGGTGAACTCAAAATCAAGCTCGGTCCCGCCCTGATAAAGCGCGCCGAACAGAAGGCTGGCGAGGATGATCCCGACGGGATGATTGCGGCCCATCAGGGCGACCGCGATGCCGGTGAACCCGTAGCCTGCGGAGAAATTGAGGACCAGTTTGTGCTGAACCCCCAAGATCTCGTTCAGCGCCATCATGCCCGCAAGCGCACCGGAGATGGCCATGGCAATTACGACCATGCGCTTCACGGGGATGCCGGCATAGATCGCGGCGGGCTCGGAATGACCCATGGCCCGCAGGGCATAACCAAACTTGGTCCGCCAGATCAGGACCCAGACGCCAAAGCACGCGATGAGCGCGACGACGAAGGAGAGGTTGAGCGGCGAGCTGGCGGCTTTGATCCCGACCCAGCCAAGCATCTCGTGGATGCGCGGCAGCCAGGCCGCTTCGGCAAAGGCGCGGGTCTGCGGCGAGCCCTGGCCGGAACTCATCATCACCCCCGAGAGCAGAGCCACCATCAGGCCCGCAGCGATGAAGTTGAACATGATCGTCGTGATCACGATATGGCTGCCGCGGTAAGCCTGAAGCCAGCCGGGGATGAAAGCCCAAGCCGCTCCGAAGAGCGCGCTGCCTGCGATCGCAATCGGGATGACAAGCAGGCCGGGCAGGATCGGGTCCAGCGTGATGCAGACGAGGGCCACGCCGAGGCCGCCAAGGGTCGCCTGTCCCTCGCCCCCGATATTGAAGAGCATGGCGTGGAAGGCGACCGCGACGGCGAGCCCAGTGAAGATGAAGTTGGTGGTGTAGTATAGCGTGTAACCGAGCGAGCCGGGATAGACGAAGGCGCCCTTAAGCATGACTGTGAGCGCGGCCAGCGGGTCCTCGCCGATCAGGGCAATGACGAGGCCGGCGACAAGGAAGGCAAGGGCAAGGTTGATCAGCGGCAGGAGCCCGATTTCGACCCATCGCGGCAGGGCGGTGGTCATTGCGACATCTCCGATCCTGCCGGGGCGGGTGTGGAGGACCCCAATGCGGC
>CAYYZH010000177.1:5656-6792 GCA_964475765.1 uncultured Limibaculum sp. | reverse complement strand
TTCAGCACCATGATCCGGTCGGAGAGCGACAGGATTTCGTCCAGTTCGACCGAGACGAGGAGCACCGCGCACCCCGCCTGCTTCAAGGCGATCAGTTGCGCGTGAATGAACTCGATCGCGCCGATGTCGACACCCCGCGTCGGCTGCCCTACCAGCAGAACCTTGGGAGCAGCTCCGATTTCGCGGGCCAGCACGATCTTTTGCTGATTGCCGCCAGAGAAGCCTCGCGCGGCTAGCCGTGGATTGGGAGGACGAACATCAAAGGCGTCCATCATGCCTGTCGTCAATTTCTGCATGGCCGCCAGCGACGTGAACGCGCCCTGCCCGCACGCCTCACCGTTGTGATAGCCCAACACAGCGTTCTCACGCGCCTCGAACGGCAGCACCAGACCCATGCGGTGGCGATCCTCCGGCACATGCGCGAGCGCCAGATCGCGCATTTCGGACGGGGTCAACGGCGCGCGCCGGTCCACGCGGCGTCCGGCAAATTCGATGTTACCGTCCTGCACCGGCGCAATGCCGGACAGCAGATCCAACAGTTCCGACTGCCCGTTACCCGAAACGCCGGCCACACCGAGGATCTCGCCAGCGCGCAGATCGAAGCTCACATCCGTCAGGCGCGCCGCCCCGCTGACATCGCGCCAGGTCAGCCCCTCGGCGCGCAGCACGACGTCACCCACCTCGGCCGGCGACCGATCCGCCTCCAACTGCACCGACCGGCCAACCATCATCTCGGCCAGCTCCTCACGCGACGTCTCGCCAGGCACGCGCGAGCCCACCATTTTGCCCAAACGCATCACGGAGACTGCATCGCAGCCTTCCATGATCTCGCGCAGCTTGTGGGTGATCAGCAGGATCGTGACCCCGTTGTCGCGCAAGCCGCGCAGGATATCGAACAGCCGGTCGGCTTCTTCCGGCGTCAGCACACCGGTCGGCTCGTCAAGGATCAGGATGCGCGCGCCCCGGCGCAGGGCCTTGAGGATCTCGACCCGCTGTTGCAGGCCCACGGGCAGGTCGCCGACGACGGCATCGGGGTCGATCTCCAGCCCGTGTTCAGCAGAAAGGCGCTCCAGTTCCGCCCGCGTCTCGGCGCGACCTTTGGCCAGAAGCGCACCGCCCTCGGAGCCCAGCATGAC
>CAYYZH010000177.1:0-5646 GCA_964475765.1 uncultured Limibaculum sp. | reverse complement strand
GCCATAGTCCTTGTCCATCCGCTCATTCTACGCGCGGGTTGAGGCGGTGGATTGGGTCAGGGCGAAATCCTCCTCCGCGCCCAGCATCACGTTCTCAAGCACCGTGAACGTCTTCACCAGCATGAAGTGCTGATGCACCATCCCGATCCCGTGGGCGATGGCGTCCGCAGGCGCATGGATCGCCGCCCGCTCCCCATTGATTTCGATGGTCCCGCCATCGGCGGTGTAGAACCCGTAGAGGATCGAAACCAGCGTCGACTTGCCCGCCCCGTTCTCGCCGATGATGCCGTGAATGGTGCCAGGGGCGACCTCGAGATCAATCGCATCATTGGCCAGCACCGGCCCGAAGCGCTTAGTGATCCCGGAGAGGCGCACGGCGGGGGGCATTCTCAACAATCCTTCCAAACGACGACGTTGTCGAACACGCGCTGAGACAGGTCATCGCGTTTGATCCAAAAGCCTATGTCCTGGCACCCCACATAGTAGTGGCCAATGTCGGGGTCCGACACGATTCTGAACAGCAGAACATGGTCAGAAGTGAGCGGTGGATACTTCGGATAACCGGACAGATCGAGATGTTCACGAGAAGGAAACCGCTGTTGCTGCGAAGCTCCGAATAACCTGTGTGAACCGTCTCCATCTTTGAGAGCGTGCTCCCCTGCAAGAGTACGCTTAGGAAGGGACAGAGATCTTGGGAACGTATCAACTTTAGAATAGACAAATGGCCAGTGTTTGAATGCGGTCGTACCCTCATATTCGGACGAAACTTCGTACACTGAAAGCGCCTTAAGCTCAGGAAAGGTCGGTGGTGAACGGTGCGAACATTCCGAAAAATCTGTTTTGGAAAAGATGACTTTCGCACCAGTTCCTAGGACCATCGGCGTTGGCTCGTCACCCATGATGCCAGATGAAATAGGCGCAACAGCCGGATCATAGAAAACAAAGAGAGTTCCACTACCCGGGAGCGCAGGCAAGCCCGGCACAGTGGGTAGATGCGCCAAGTTCATCTGCACCAGAAAGTGCATTGGGATATCGAGGCCGCTTTCCTCATGCGTATAAACCGGCCACTCGATTTCGGGCGGCAGGGTCGGTTCACCGCCGAACCAGCAGCCGGGGGTGCCGGCGTCGGTGGGCTGGGGTGTCCGCAGCATGGCAATCGCGGGGACGCGGGCGCGGGCGAGGGCCGCTTCGATTTCGTCCTCGGTCATGTCTGGGGAGGTCATGCGCGGCGCTCGCCGGTGGCGTCCCCTCCTCCCCGCAGGGAGGAAGGGGCTGGCCCGCTCAGCCGTGCGGGCAGCTTTCGGTCGAGAACCAGTCGTGGACCTTGATGTCGCCCGCGATGATCTTGGCGCGAACGCCTTCGACCGCGGATTTCATGTCGTCCGAGACCAGCGAGGCGTTGTTCTCATCGAGCGCCCAGTCGACACCGCCTTCGGCCGCGCCCAGGATCCGCACGCCGGTCTCGAAGTTGCCCTCCTTGGCGTCCTTCAGCGTCTCATAGGCCGCAACATCCACGCGTTTCAGCATCGAGGTCAGGACCGAGCCCGGCGCGATGCCGTTCTGGTTCGAGTCGACGCCAATCGCCAGCTTGCCCGCGTCGGCGGCAGCCCGGATCACGCCCATGCCGGTCCCGCCAGCGGCGTGGTAGATCACGTCAGCCCCGCGGTCCATCTGACCCTTGGCGAGTTCCGTCCCCTTGGTCGGGTCATTCCAGGCCGCGGGCGTGGTGCCCGTCATGTTCTGGATAACCTCAGCGTCGGGGTTGGTGTCCTTCACACCCTGCACATAGCCGCAGGCGAACTTGCGGATCAGGGGGATGTCCATGCCGCCGATAAAGCCGACCTTGCCGCTCTCGGATGCCATTGCCGCGGCGACACCGACGAGATACGAGCCCTCTTCCTCCTTGAACGCGTATTGGCGCAGGTTGGGCTGGTCGAGCCAGCTCACATCGATGATCGAGAACTTCACGTCCGGATTGTCGGCGGCGACCGCATTGATCGCATCGGCCTGCGCGAAGCCCACACCCAGCACCACGGTCGCGCCGCGCTGAACCATTCGGCGCATGGCCTGTTCGCGCTGGGTCTCGTTGGTGACCTCGAACTCCATCACCTCGACACCTGTCTCGTCGATGAACTTCTTGACGCCGTTCCAGACGCCCTCGTTGAAGCTCTTGTCGAACTTACCGCCCATATCAAAGACGACGGCAGGCTTGAAGTCTGCAGCCCACGCGGTTGTGGCAATCAGGGTTGCCGTTACGGCACCCAAAACAGTTTTCAGCATATCATTCTCCCGGTCGAGTTGTCTGGCGTCAGCTTAACCACAGGGTTGCACGCGGGTTAACCTGAAAATGCGCTTAGGCTGACAAAGAAACCGGGCATCCATGATGAACTCCGGCTCGGTTGCCGCGGCGTTCCCGCTGTGCTGCATCTTGAAAACGAAGGATATCCACAGGAGCAGCCTCGAGCACCTTGCGGCGCCGCAGAAGTGGGCTGGAGTTCGAGGTCAGGAAGGCCGATGCCTGGACAATTGGGAGCGACAAGGCTGTGCGGTTCATCGAGCATCATGGCAGCGCACCGGTCGTGCGGGCCTTGTCCTGCAGTCCTCAGCGAAGTCTGCGATGTCGGATAAAATTGTGGGTGTGGCAGGGCCAAAGCACCGCCACACCCGCCCCAAAATCTGGAGAACTGTCTCCGTCTTTCGAGGAAGTGAAACCAACCGGTGAGGTGGGGGCTGATACCGGCGGCTTCACTAGGCACGTTCTGTTGAACACTCTTAATGTTCGAATTACATGTAACTTTAAATGTTAATTTGGTCAATAAATTTTTCACGCCACGGCGAAGTTTTTTTCACGCGGAGCGATCAGCCCCCCTCACTTACTCAGAAATTGCGAGTGGTCGGACGGGTTTGGGATTTGTTAAGACTTTGGATGGGAGGTGAGGAGTTGAACGCCTTACGCAGGGAGAAACCTGTTGCCTCAAGTTGCTTTTTGGGAATTTGACGACCCTTTCGGATCACCGACAGCCGACGATTCGGTCGATGGAGACGGCTCGCAGGACGGGACGTTCCGCAACGGTGCGGGCACCAACGGGTCCGGGAGTGGCACCTTCGACGGACAAAACGATGTCGTTGAAGTGCCGTATGACCCTGTCTTTGATCTCGACGAAGGCTCGGTGGTGGTGACGTTCACCCAAACTGCCGCGTCCACCGGCAATGTCCCCTTCGGTGGCAACCCGGCCATGACGCTGTTCTCCCGGGACTCGAGCAATTTCGACAATGGCGGTCACCTGACGATCTTCATTCTCAGAAACGGAACGGTCGGCGTGCGCCATCAGACCGACAGCGAGAACTTCAACTTCCGCGGCGGCGAGATCACGCTGAACCAACAGTCGACGGTGATCTACTCCTGGAGCCCTACCGGCAGCCAGTTGATCGTCGATGGGACGGTCGTGGACACCGGTACCGAGGCCCTGACCCTCGCCGGAGACCCCCAACCCCTGACCATCGGCGCGTCGCAGGCGCAAAGCGGCAATGGCACCGCCAACAATCTCAAAGGGTTCTTCGAAGGCGAGATCAACGGCGTCGCGATCTTTGACGAGGTGGTCGACCCCGAAGTCATGGCCTGTTTCGTGTCAGGCACCATGATCCTGACCGATACCGGCGAGCGACCGGTCGAGGACCTTGCAGTTGGCGATCTCGTACAGACGCTCGATCGCGGACTGTGTCCGATCGAATGGATCGGCCAGCGTGAGGTGCCCGGGATTGGCCGCATGGCCCCGATCCGGTTCGAAGCGCGGGCGATTGGCAACGCTGAACCCCTCATGGTCTCGCCCCAGCACCGGATGCTGCTCCGGCACTGGCGCTCGGAACTGCTGTTTGGCGAACCCGAGGTGCTGGTCAAGGCCAAGGACCTCGTGAACGACAGCACGGTTCGCCAGATCCCGAGAGCCCGCGGCGTCAGGTATTTCCACATCGCACTTGGCCAGCACGAAGTGATCTTCGCCAATGGTGTTCCGACGGAAAGCTTCGCGCACGGCCCCGAGGCGCTCAAGGCACTCGACGCGGAAATGCGCGCCGAATACCTCACCCTCTTCCCGGAAGCGGCAGAAGGGACAAAGCGCGATCCGTGCCGGGCGCCGCTGACTTCCCGTGAATATAGGGCCTACCGCAGGCTCACGGCGCATGAGCTGGCATCTCAGCCCATGCGCCACTGAAGACGTCGCCGCCGCGACGCGCGTCAGTTCACCGTTACCTCGGGAATGCCGAACGTGCGGACATCGACATCACCGCAGCTTCGGCTGGCGTCATCGGCGTCCAGGCAGGTCACCTCCCTAACCTCGACGCGTTCGATGTCTGCGCAGGTGAAGCGCGGCTTGCGCATGTTGCATCCACCGCCACGGGTGAAATATGTCGCATCGACCTCGCAGACTGCGGATTCCTCGCCCTTTGCAAAAAGCGCATAGGTGAACTCGACCTTGTCCTTCTCCGACGGCGGGTCGAACCTGACCTCGACATCCATCTCGCAGCCGAACGGTTTGTCGAACAACTGCTTGTCATTTAACGCCGACATGTAGATCTCGGTGCTCGCGCGGTTGGCGACATTGGAGGCAAGCTCCAGCTTCTCCGCCGCGGCCCCGTCGCCCATCAGCTTTGGTGTGCCACAGGCAACCGGCGCACCGTTCTCATCGGCGCAAGCGAGGTAGGCGACACTAACCGATTTCAGATCGGCGCAGGCGACGTTCATGTCGTAGTCGCTTCCACAATAGGGGCCGGTCCGGCTTCCTCCGTCCCTAGACATATGGCAGAGATCATTCGGCCCGTTTGGCGAATTGACCGCGTAGATCATGTCGACCTTGGCATGGGTGCCGCCAAGCTCCATCCCGATCATGCAGAGCTTACCGGACTTGACCCGCGGCTCGTCCCGCTCGGTCAGCGTCAGCGTGATCTCCGGGTCTGCATGGACCGCCGGTACGCCGATCATCATGGCGAAGACGGCCAAAGCGGCCTTGTTCAATAAAGTCATAGTAGTCCCCTTGGTTCTGAAAAGGGGACAAGTCTACCACATGCCGGGCGTCAATCCTCGGCGATATCTTCGGCCCAGAGTTCCGGCTTTTCGTCGATAAAGCGGGTCATCAGCGCGATACAGTCGGGATCGTCCGCGACGATGACCTCGACGCCGCGGCTGCGCAGGAAGTCTTCGTTGCCGCCAAAGGTCGTGTTCTCGGCGATGACCACGCGGGGGATGCCGAACTGGACGATGGTACCCGAGCACATCATGCAGGGGCTGAGCGAGGTGTAGAGCGTCGTGTCGCGATAGGTCTTTTGGCGGCCCGCCTTGCGCAGCGCGTCCATCTCACCGTGCGCGATCGGGTCGCCCTGCTGTACCCGTTGGTTTCGCCCCTGCGCCACGACAGTCTCGCCGCGCGCGAGCACCGAGCCGATGGGGCAGCCGCCCTCGTCGAAACCAGCCTTGGCCTCGTCATAGGCGATGCGGATCATGCGGCGGTCGGTGTCGGTCAGCATGTAGCTCTCCCAGCCTTTCTGCGATGTGCTGTCCCGGGCCTGACCCGGGACCTCCTCGTGGCCCAACGCAGAGGTCCCGGATCAGGTCCGGGACAGCGCATGTGGCGCCTCAGATCGCCCGGCCCT
>CAYYZH010000176.1:0-9190 GCA_964475765.1 uncultured Limibaculum sp. | reverse complement strand
CGCCATCGACCTCCATCACCGGTGTGCGTCGGATGTGCGGTGTGATGCGGGCACTGGCAGCCTGGATATCATCCTGCGAGATCATCTGTTGACCCTGTTATGGCATGCGGTGCAAAGCAAGCCTGATCCTGCCGCAAAGCTACTCCGATCCAGACGGTCCGGAGATTTACTTGCCAATTGGACGGACCCCTCCGGCTTCGAGCAGCGCACGATATGCGATCTGCTCTATTTCGACCGCCCGTTCGCGCGGGCAAAACAGCGAACACCGATAGACCATCTTTGCCAACTCGGTGGTCTCGATCCGGACTTCAGGGTCAACCACAGGCAACCGCACTCCTGCATGTTTCTCGATGGTCGCCGTGTATCTGCGGCCGACATCGGCAAACTCGCGGGACACCTCGGTCAGGGCCGTCAGCACCTGATCGCGAATGTCCAGTGCGTCCCTTGCGGGCTCGGTGTGCATGGAGAACTCGTGATGCAAAAAGCGTTTGCGGAAATTGTGATTCACCACGGGCTGCGACAGCAGAAGCGAGTTCGGCAGCGTGATCGTACGGCCGGTATAGCGAAAGTCGCTGCGGTCGACCTCCTGCAGGACTGTCACAAACGCGGACTCGTCGATAACCTCGCCAGAATGCCCGGCGATCTCGATCCAATCCCCCACGCCAAACGCGCCGCTGACCCCGCGCCAGGTCGCACCGGAGAAACACAGGATCAGTTCCTTCAGCGCGATGGCCAGGGCCACGGCTATCGCCGTGATCGAGAGTGCAAACTCACCGATCTCGTTGGCCCATACGCCTACAATGGAAACGACGATCAGCGCGTTTGAGGCGTTGCGGATGAACGTGATCCACCAGCGTTGACGATCAGAGAGGACATCCGTGCGTCCGCGTACAGCCAGAAGCGCAACCACGCGAACCAATAGGATGCTCGCGATGAGGAGTGCTGTAAGCGCCATTGGCTCTCTGGTGGTCCAGGAACTGAGATCGCCGATCACACCGAGATCTTCGGGGTTCACGGCTCAGATGATCCCTGTTTCAGCGGCAATGTCGGCGCGTGATTTGCGTCCGCGTTCGGTGGCGGATTTGAGCTGGCCGCAGGCCGCTAGAATGTCCTGCCCGCGAGGAGTGCGCACAGGGCTTGCATATCCGGCACGATTGACGATTTCGGCAAACGCCTCGATCCGATCCCAATCAGACCGTTCGTAGATCGCACCGGGCCAGGGGTTGAAGGGGATCAGGTTAATCTTCGCCGGAATGCCCGCGATCAGTTTGACCAGCGCCAGCGCATCTGCGTCGCTGTCATTCACGCCCTTGAGCATGACATATTCAAAGGTGATCCGCTCCGCGTTCGAGAGGCGGGGATAGGCGCGGCACGCGGCGAGCAATTCGGCAATCGGGTGCTTGCGGTTGATTGGCACGAGCACATCGCGCAGATCGTCGCGGACGGCATGGAGGCTGATTGCCAGAAGGGTCGACGCCTCGCGGCCCCAGCGCGGGATCTCTGGCACGATGCCCGAGGTCGAAAGTGTGATGCGCCGCCTGGACAGGCTCAGACCCTCGTTGTCCATGGCGATCTGCATCGCATCGCGGACATTGTCGGTGTTGTAGAGCGGCTCGCCCATGACCATCAGCACAATGTTCGACAGAAGGCGACGGTCCGGCGGGCGTTGCCCCGCAACAGGCCACTCCTCGAGATCATCGCGGCAGACGAGGATCTGCCCGACGATCTCGGCGGGCGTCAGATTTCGAACCAGCTTTTGCGTGCCGGTATGGCAGAAAGTACAGGTCAGGGTGCAGCCGACCTGGGACGAGATGCAAAGCGTGCCGCGATCTTCTTCGGGAATATAGACCGCTTCGACCTCGTGCCCGCCCGCAATCCTGAGCAGGTATTTGCGTGTGCCGTCCTGACTGACCTGACGGGTCACGACTTCGGGCCGGGTCAGATCGAAGACCGCAGCAAGATCGGCGCGAAACCCTTTGGAGAGGTTCGTCATCGCGTCGAAGTCGCTGACGCCGCGGGCGTACATCCATTGCCAAAGCTGGCCCGTGCGCATCTTGATCTGTTTCTCAGGCACACCGATGCCGGTGAGCGCCTCGGCCAGTCCATCCCGCGTCAGCCCGATCAGGTTCGGGCGCATACCCTCCGGATCACGACGGGGAAGCGTCGCGACATCTGGTGTGACGGCTGTGGCAGCGGGTCGTTCGACGGTCATGTCTCGGCTCGTTTGCGGCGAGAGGGGGCCATAGCACACCCATAACGCCGCTGCCAGAACGTGATGGCCGCCGCCGCGACCGCTACCAGTGCAGATCCGGCAGAATGGTGGGCATGGCCAAAGCGTGCGCCACCCGGCGGCATCTCTCCCGAATTGCTGTGATGGAGTTTGCAGGCCCGTGCATTTGCGGCGCGCCAGCGATATCGATATTCGGTTTCATTTCATTCTCCACTGTTGTCCCGGTTTTCGGGTTTTGATGTCGGCCGTTCGGCCAACTGATGTGGAGACTATGTGTTCGCCATGTTTCCGATGAATGTCTGGCGGCGCAAAATTTGTTTCGACTGTGTTGCGGGAGGATGGGGTCCGGCAATGGAACAGACACAGATGTCCAGTGCTTCGCAATGTCAGAAGACCAATGGTGCGTTGTCGATCACTTCCTTCATGACAAAGAATGTACGGGTCTGGCGCACGCCGGGCAGGGCGATCAGCACGTCGCCGTGCAATCGGTTGAAATCGGCGATGTCACGCGCCCGGATCTTCAGGAAGTAGTCGAAATCCCCGGCGACGAGGTGGCAGTCCAGTACGACCGGCAGTTCGCGGATGGCTGCCTCGAAGCTGGCGAAACTCTCCGGCGTTGAGCGGTCCAACACCACGCCGACGACGACCAGCGCACCGAGCTCCACGAAGTCCGGCGAAATCTCGGAACGTACGCCAGAAATCACGCCCTCCCGGAACAAGCGCTGGGTGCGGCGATGGCAGGTGGCGGGACTGACAGCGACGCGCTCGGACAGATCAGCATTGCTCAGCCGACCTTCGTTCTGGAGGGCACGCAGGATCTTCCTGTCGATTTCATCCAGCACGAGGGGCGTATTCGAATCTTCCATATTTTCTCCAGATGTGGGAGATTCTCGATCAAGAGATTTCTATTCTGATTGAATATATCCAGAGTGGACGAAAATTTGAAAGCACTTTTCGCAGTAGATCCCCTAGATTGGCAGTGAAACCAAGGAGTGCTCCATGCTTGAGAAATTCGAACGCTATCCGCTGACCTTCGGGCCGACTGCCATCGAACACTTGCCGCGCATGAGCGAGGCGCTGGGCGGCAAGGTCGAGATCTGGGCCAAGCGTGATGACTGCAATTCAGGTCTGGCGATGGGCGGCAACAAATTGCGCAAGCTCGAATATATCGTGCCGGATGTGATCAAGTCGAACGCGGACACGTTGGTGTCGATTGGCGGTGTCCAGTCGAACCACACGCGCATGGTGGCGGCGGTGGCGGCCAAGCTCGGCCTCAAGTGTGTTGTCGTGCAGGAGAGCTGGGTGCCGCACGAGGATGCGGTCTATGACCGGGTCGGCAATATCATGATGACCCGTCTGATGGGGGCGGACAGCCGCATCGTGCCGGACGGCTTCGACATCGGTATTCGTCAGTCATGGGAAGAGGCTATCCAGTCCGTGAAGGACGCAGGCGGCAAGCCCTATGCCATCCCGGCTGGCGCGTCGGTGCATCCGTTGGGCGGGCTCGGCTATGTCGGCTTCGCCGAAGAAGTTCGGGCGCAGGAGGCCGACCTCGGGTTTGCCTTCGACTACATCATTGTCTGCGTGGTCACCGGCTCGACCCAGGGCGGCATGATTGTGGGGTTTGCCGCCGATGGCCGGGCAGAGCGCGTGATCGGGATCGATGCCTCCGGCACGCCGGAACAGACCCGCGATCAGGTGCGTCAGATCGTGGACACGACAGCGGAGCAGGTCGGTCTTGGTCGGGCCATCACAGATGACGAAATCCACATCAATCCGGATTACGCTTATCCGGCCTATGGTGTGCCGTCAGCCGAGACCAATGACGCGATACGGTTTGCGGCACAGACCGAAGCGATGATCACCGATCCGGTCTACGAGGGTAAATCCATGCAAGGCATGATGGATCTGGTGAAGCAGGGGTTCTTCCCCGATGGGTCCCGCGTCCTCTATGCCCATCTCGGCGGAGCGCCTGCATTGAACGGATATGCTTATACCTATCGCAATGGCTGAGAGCACGGTCATCGAGATCCGGGTCAGCTGCCCCGACGAGGATGTGGCCCGGCGGGTTGGAGACGCTTTGCTCGATGCCCGGCTGATCGCGGTGGCGCATACCTACCCCGCGCGCACAAGCCGGTATCGTTGGCAAGGCGAAGTGGCTGAACGTGCCGAGATCCCGCTTGTGGTGCGCACGCGGGCCGCATTGTTCGAAGAGGTTGCTGGCACTGTTGCAAAACATCACCCTGACAAGGTGCCGAGCATCAGCGCCATCCGCGTCGATCTCGTGACCGGCGATTATCGGGATTGGATTTGGGGAGAGACGCGCCCAGAGCCGGGCACGCCTAAATCTGACTAGCTGCAGCGACCGCGCGCGGCCTTGATTGCAGCCGTGAACCCGCTCAGCGAGAACGTATCACGGGTTGTCGTGCCTCGCGTCGAGACGCCTTCGATCCGCGCGGTCGATCCCGCCCGGAAGGCGGCGGTCAACTGATCGTCCTCAGCAGGAGATGATGTCCACGCGTTCTCACCATCGGTGAAGAGCGTGAAATTCTTGTTGCCGACCGACACCTTGACCTTCGATCCCTTCTTGAAGGGATAGCCCGAAAGGAACGACACCTCGTTCTTGACCTTATCACCAGGACGGCTGGCGACCATCAGGAAGATATCACCGCGATTGACCGTGACCTGCTGCCCGCCGCGCGTTGCAGTCGATTTGGTCGGTTGACTGACGATCCAGCACACTTTCGCGCCGCTGGATGTCGCTTCGAAGATCGACCAGTCTTTTTTGGCATCCACTCTGTTTTGCGCCGATGACATGCCTGCTGTCGTCGCCGCGACCAGAAGTCCAGCCGAGATCACCCTCAAAAACCTGTTCATGCTCGCCTCATCCAACTCGTTCCAGCGGTTTGCCCGCCGCATGTTCGTTTGCTCGACACCGGTTGTCCGGGCGCCAACTATGAGCATACTGTATGTTCGCCGTGAATTTCCAGCCTGAGGTGGGATTTTCGCAAGCAGGTTGGCTGCACGGCTGGAAATTGACACGGATTAAGGGGCCAGGTCCGTCGTGAGCGGCAGCGCAGACTCAGAAGACCACTCAGGCGCGACTGACGAGACTTTGCTTGCCCGCATTGCGGGAGAGCAGGACAGAACCGCCTTTGCTGAGTTGTTTGGACGATTCGCCGGGCGCATCAAGGCGTTCCTGATGAAGAGCGGTGCGGCTTCGGATATCGCCGAAGATGTGGCGCAGGACGTCATGGTGACGGTCTGGCGCAAGGCGACCAGTTTCGATCCGGCCAAGGCGAGCGCGGCGACGTGGATCTACACGATTGCGCGAAACCGGCGGATTGATCTGATCCGGAGGCAGAAGAGGCCCGAACCCGATCCTGACGATCCGCAGTTTCGGCCCGATCCACCAGCCAGTTCCGAAGCCCAGGTGGCCGCGTCCAACCGCGATGCACAGGTGCGCCGGGCGCTTGACTGCCTGACCGAGGATCAGCGCGAGATCGTCCGATTGGCGTTTTTCTCCGGGCTCAGCCATGGCGAGATTGCAGCCGAGATCGACGCGCCTCTGGGGACGGTCAAGTCTCGGCTGAGGCTGGCCTTTACCCGGCTGCGCAAGGAGTTGGGCGCCGAATTTGCCCATGAGCTTGTCGATGACTGAGGGCGATATTGCGCCCAGTCCTGTGCTTGCTGAAATCTGGCGCGGTCCGGTGCTGGAATGCGTTCATCGCGGTGCCGCAGTGGTCTGCGGTCCAGATGGTAATCTCTTGGAATCATGGGGAGATCCGGAGCGGATCATCCTGCCGCGATCGGCTTGCAAGATGGTTCAGGCCCTTCCACTTGTCGAAAGCGGAGCCGCCGACGCGGCGGGTCTGACCGACCGCCATCTGGCGTTGTCCTGCGCCTCGCACAATGGGGCGTCCGTGCATGTTTCGCTGGCGGAAGACTGGCTTGCCGGTCTGAGCTTGGGCGCCTCCGATCTTCGGTGCGGCGTGCAAATTCCGAACGATCGGACGGAGCGCGAGAACCTCAGAACACACGGCGTCCAACCCAGCCAGTTCCACAACAACTGCTCGGGCAAGCACTCCGGTATGCTGACGTTGAACCGCCATCTCGGGGGCGGGGCTGAATACATCGACCCCGATCATCCCGTGCAGCGCGCGATCCTTGCGGCAACTGAGGAGACGGCGGGAGAGTCCACCGTCGGGCATGCCATCGACGGCTGCTCAGCTCCGAATTTTACGTTATCCCTCAAGGGGTTCGCGACGGCGATGGCCCGTTTTGCGCGCCCGCAGGAGGCGTTCTCCGGCGCCCGGACGAAGGCGGCGGAGCGGCTGATCGAGGCCATGGCCGCGCACCCGGTTCTGGTTGCCGGAGAGGGTCGGGCCTGCACGGATCTGATCCGGGCCTGCGCCGGGAAGGCTGTGGTCAAGACGGGGGCAGAGGGGGTGTTTTCGGCCATCCTGCCCGAAGCTGGGCTGGGCATCGCGGTGAAGATCGACGATGGCTCGACCCGTGGCAGTCATGCCGCGATTACCGCACTTTTGGCCCGGTATGGCGCGTTGGACAGAGGCCATCCCGCGTACCAGAGCTATGCGGATGCGCCGCTTTTGAACCGCAGGGATATCGATTGCGGGCGGGTCAAAGCTGCTGGCTGTCTGACCACCTGACGCGATCTTTCGGGCCAGGATCCACCCCGTATGGCAGGCGTATGGCACCTGTATGGCATCTGTACCGCAAGCGTATGGCACCTGTATGGCTCGCGTATGGCAGGCGTATGTACACAAAGTCGAGGGGTTAAATTGCACTGAGGCCGCGGCTTCGCCGACCCGCTACGACGCGGCATTCACAAAACTGGGTGACAAGGAACGCGCATCCGTGGACGAGAGGCGGTGTCGGGAGGCGCTTCTCAGTCAGTGGGCGCGGCCGAGAGGATCCGGTCGAGTTCGCCGTCCGTCCGGAGGGCTTGGAGTGCTGTGTTGAACGCCGCGACATACTTGTCGGCACCGGTGGCTCGTGAAAGGCCAAACCGCGGTGTGCGCGTCGCGATGGGTCGCTCGATCCGGGCAAACCGGGCAGAAAGCCCTCGTTGCTGTGCAGTGTAGCGGCCGACGGCGAAATCCGTGGCGACAAGATCGACCCGCCCGTGTTCGAGCAACAGGAACAGTGCAGATATGCCATTCGCGCGTGTGATGTCTTTTCCAGCCGAAAACGCCGCTTCCATGTCTTCGTCAATGTAGCTGCCGCGCAGCATCCCGAGCTGAAGACCGGCGATCTCATCATAGGACCCACTCCAGTCGATCCCATCGGGAAAGCGGGTGCGGTCGTACCAGAACACGGATTGCTCCGGCATGGTTTCGTCGGAGAAGGTCATGTAGCTGCGGCGCTCATCATTGGGAAAGAGCGGTAGAATCCCATCGACGCGACCTTCCTGAACCTCGATCTGGCAACGCTTCCACGGGAGCAGTTCAACGGTGGCTGTCACACCGTCGATCCTTTTGATGACCTCCTCGAGCAACCGGACCTTGAGGCCACCGGTCGGCGCTCCGGTCTCCCCAAGCGTATAGGGTGGATAGGGATCGTAGCAGAATGAAAGCTCTTCCGCCTTTGTGGAGTGAGGCGCGAGCAGAACGAGCGTGGCTAAGAAAAGTCCGCGCAGATCCATGTTCGATCCGTCCTTTGCTGAACTGTTCGATCCAGCTCCAGTGCTGGCACACCGGTCCGTGCCACTTGGTCGGTACGTGCCCAAATTCTTCGTAAACGGCGGAATGGAGTATTCAGGGTTAGGGAGATTCGCGCAATACGTGCATTTCCATGATTGTACGACTCTGAGGGGAGGGCGCGATGGCCGATGTACGACATGTGCCGCGGGCGAAGATCTGTTCGCCCGCCTCGGTAATTAAGCCTCTTAGTCCCCTCAGAAAAACGCCTGCAATCCGGTCTGCGCCCGCCCGAGGATCAGGGCGTGGACGTCGTGCGTGCCTTCGTAGGTGTTGACCGTCTCGAGGTTCATCGTGTGGCGGATGACGTGGAAGTCGAGGCAGTGTGGCCGCATGGGCAAGTCTCAGTCCGTGCGAAGAGCGCTGCGATCGAACGGACATTGCAGTCGTTTCAGCCTGTGCAACATCAGGTGAAAACGCTCACCATCACCTGCGTTCACGAATAACAAGACGTCGCTGGTATTGGTTTCCGGGCTGGCGAGTGTGCCCCATTCGCAATACAAAGTGGTTCTGGAGAACCGCTCGAACAGGCGGTCTTCCAGGCTTGCGGAAAGGTGGCGGAGCTTCCGAATTCGTTCCCGCTTATTGTTACCACTGGCTATACTCTGGCGGATAATTTGGCTTGAGGCAGGGTGCCAGATGTCCATGATCGCCCTTAACCGCTCCCGTGCTTTCGGTTCGATCGGAAGACTGACGACGTCAGTATCGCGCTCTGCCATGTAGCGAACCTCTGCGTGGCGGATGGATGTTCTTACCAGCCGCAGGTCGAAGGTTTGTTCGCGTTTCCAGAAGCTCATTTCGGGATCGCTGCAGATATCTCTGCCCGGACCGCGGCGCAGAATGATCTGGCAGCCCTGAATATCGAGCTCATCGCGACCGGTGGCTGCGATGATGGACTGCAAACCGCTGATCAGGTCCTCAGGATCTTCGGGAAGTCCCTCTGCATTCGGTGCGAGCACGCCGCCGAAACCTCCATCCGGATCTCGTGTCTCGTAGAACAGCCATTCCCCCGAGGTGACCAGCACGACGAGGACAAAGGCAAAAAGACTTCCCCCAAGCAGTAGCGGCAGAGGAGAGAATCTCGGTCTCACAAGCCGATCACCAGTAGGGGTTCCTCCTCAGAAAAACGCCTGCAAACCGGTCTGGGCGCGCCCGAGGATCAGGGCATGGACATCGTGCGTACCCTCGTAGGTGTTGACCGTCTCGAGGTTCATCGTGTGGCGGATGACGTGGAAGTCGA
>CAYYZH010000175.1:0-9284 GCA_964475765.1 uncultured Limibaculum sp. | reverse complement strand
AGGTCCCGGATCAGGTCCGGGACAGCGCATGTGGCGCCTCAGATCGCCCGGCCCTCGGCGGCGAGCATCTTGTTCAGGATTTGCCGTACGAAAATGCCAGCTCCGTCTGCGCCCAGCGTCACCTCGAGATAGTCCATGCCGCGCGGGTCGTCGCCGATCTGACGCTGCATGATTTCCAGAAGGTGCTTGTCCTCGTCGAACGCGGCGACGATCGAGCCCTTGGTCTTCTCCGCCACGTCATCGCTGATCTCGGGCACATCGAAGGCGGCACCCCAGAAGTAGTGCGTCTAGCCGCGTCGGGCAGGCGTCACGATATGGCAACCGCGCATGAGAAAGTCCGAACGCCGCCCCGCGTCGGGCGCGGGATCGTGCACGCACCAGTCCGAGAACGAGATCGCCAGCGTTGGCATCCGCCCCTTCTGCGTGCGCTTGATCGGCTTGTCTTCGGGCAGACCCATCCCGGCACAGAACAGCGGCGAGAGGGGCGCGAGGTCGAACTCCTGCTCGTAACAGACGTGATCGCCATCCATGAAGCAATCGGGCGGGGTGACCCAGTCATCCTGCTTGAACGTGTTCTTGTGCAGGAACGCGATATGCGTGAGGTCCAGCACGTTCTCGCGGATCAGCACCCAGTTGGCCTCGACCGTGTAGTAGCCGTCGATGAAGGACCACTCGGGATCGACCTGATAGCCGACCTCGGGCGGGTCGCAATCGATGGCGTCCCGGTCGCCCATCCAGATCCAGATGAAGGCGCCCGCCTCGCGGACTTCGAAGGACGGGATCTTGGCCGTGCGGGGCTTCATATGCTGGGTCGGCGCCTTGGTGCAGAGACCGCCGGTGTTGAACTCCATGCCGTGATAGGGGCAGACGATCTTGTCGCCATCGACATGGCCTTCGCTGAGCGGCGCCCAGCGATGGGGGCAGCGGTCATAGAGCGCGGCGGGCGTGCCGTCCTCGAGCCGATAGAGCACCACAGGCGTCTCCAACAGCCAACGCGCCAGCGGCTTGGTCGTGACTTCGCGGGAATGGGCCGCCACCCACCACATGTTCCGGGGATAGTTATCCTGAAGCATCCCGTTCGGGATACGCTGACCGCTGCGCGGGATGTCGGACTGTTCGTTCATGTCAGTCTCCCTTAGCTAGAGCGTCTGCGAGCTTGGCCGCTTCCTCGGGCTTCATCTGATAGCTGTGCTCTTCGTCGGGGAATGTACCTGCACGGACCTCGGCTGCATAGTCGGCAAACGCCTTGGTCGCCATCTCGGCGATGTTCCCGTAACGCTTGGCGAACTTGGGTTTGAAGGTGTCGAACGCGCCGATCAGGTCATAACCGTTGAGAAGCTGGCACGTCCCAGCCGAGCCAGCGCCGATAGAGAAAGTGAAGATCGAGACGGCCTCGTCTACGGCCTTGCCCACCTCATACGGCATCGCTTCGATCTCCAGCCCAATGGCGCCTGCGTCCTCGATGGCTTTTGCGTTGTCGATGATCTCGAGGGCAGCTTCCGCCGTGCGGCCTTGCATCTTGAACCCGCCGAGCAAGTGCACTTTGTGGGGCAGGAGGCCGACATGGCTCATCACCGGCACGCCCGCATCTGCAACCGTGCGGATGATCTCGGCGCCCTCGCGACCGAGTTGCAGCTTCAGCGCGTCCGCCCCGCTCTCCTTCATCATGCGCACGGCATTGGTGACAGCCAGCTCCGGCGTCGCATAGGAGCCATAGGGCATGGAGACGAGCGACATCGTGTTCGGCGCGCCGCGACGGACGGCCTGCGTGTGCATGATCATCTGATCGACGGTCATCGCCAGCGTGTTCTCGTGCCCGTGCAGGGTCATCCCCAGACTGTCGCCGACGCCAACGATGTCGACGCCTGCACGCTCGGCCCATGTGGCGGTCAGCACCTCGCCGACAGCGACCATCACGAGGCGTTCGCCCGCCGCTTTTTTCGCCGCGAGATCGGGGATCGTCAGTTTCTTGGGCGTCTCTGTCATCGGTGTTCTCTGTCGTTCAGCGCAGCCACGCCCGACGTTGCTTCCAGATGATCAGTCGTGCAAGCCCGGCAGCGAATATCCGCCGCAAGGGCGCCAACGAGTCTGACGGGCATCCTTCCCCGGACGGGCGCGCATAGTCAAATCGCGCGTAGTCCCCCGCATACATGTCCTCGATGGCCGCGAGATCCTGCCGGGTAAGGCTTACAGCACGGTCCGGCGCTTTCAGGATATGGCCCGGAGTGGTGTCCGGTGCAGATGTCCCCGTGACCTCGTCGAGCCAGTTGGTCACGCGCTCCAGCCCGTCCTCCAGCCGGAACACCGTGGCATCTTCAGGCACGAAATCGGTTTGCGGGCGCAGGTGATTGTCGAAACAGCGCGCGTCACGCTTGAGACACGCCCGCATGATCTGGAGCCATGTCGCGAAACTGAGACGGGTCAGGACATTGCCGTTGTTCGACTGAAACCGATACTGGCTCAGCGTACGCTCCACCGGGTCGCGCACCACGGTAAAGCTGTGGTCGATATGGGCGGGCAGGATCTCCTCGAGATCCTCGGCAGTCATATGGGTCGGCGGCGAGATCACCCCGCGTCCGCGCAGCCGATGGCCAAGCCGGAAGTAATGCATATCCGTGAGGGTCAGCCGGGTGTCAAAACGCCGGGCGAGATAGTCCTCGATGCTCGACCCCGCGGCTTTCGGCACATGGGCGAAGAAGATCGTGAGACCCGGCTTGGAGACAAGCGGCATCGGTCAGCTCGCCTCAAGGATCTCGTGGACCGGCTCGTCTCCCGCCGCCAGCCTGATCTGGGCGGCAAGATCGGCAACGTAGCGCTCGGAGGTGTGATGCTGATGCACGGCGGCATAGCCCCGCTCGGCTTGCGCCCGCGCGCCATCGGGATCGGCCAGAAGCCCTTCGATCGCGGTGCGCATCGCGTCCGGCGTATAAGGAGGCACAGCGGTGAGATAACCGGCCCGTGCGAACTCCTGCACCAGCCCCGGCGTTTCGGTCATCACCACGGGCCGCTTGCAGGCCAGCGCCTCGAACAGTGTTGTCAGACCGGCCTGATAGTTGTGATCCTTGAGACTGATCACCACGACGTCCGCATCGCGGTAGAGCTGGCGCAGATCCGGCCAGTCGTACTGTCCGACAGCCATGTTTGCGGGCAGCGTCCGGGGAAACGTGTCCTTGCGGGCTGTCGCGTTCGGCGACATCGCACAGATCCGGACATCGGCGTCCATTGCGGCGGTGGCCTCGGCGAGCGTGACATAGTCACGTTGCTCCAGCCCGCCGCTGCCGATTAGCGCACGGGCTTTCTCGGGCGAAGATGGGCCGGGCGTGAAGAACTGCGTGTCCGTCTGCTCGGCGATGTTGAAGACGCGGTCCGCGCCAAAGCCGTATTCGCTGCGCAGAACCTCGGCCTTGAACTCGGTATTGGTGACCACGCGGTCGATCACCCGGGTCAGACCATAGCGCCAGAACATGTACCGCGCGCGCGGCGTCCGGACCGTGTGAACAAAAACCGTGAGGCGCGGGCGATCAGGTCTCCGCGCGAGGTACGTTGCAAGCGGAAAACCCGCATCCTCACCGATGGTGAAAATCACATCATCCGGGCCGAGCTGTTGCGAAAGGTGCCGTGCCAGCGCCCAGAGCGGCGCGTCCCCGATGCCGAGCGTGCGGGCGTTCCACCTGTCCCCGGCGGTGGCCTCCACGTCGCCGGGCCGGTGAACAGTGGCGTCCAGATTGCGCGCCAACGCAGACATGGTGTGACGCGGCTTTGCGCCCTCCGCCGCCTCCCGATCATGGGCGGCCAGATCGAACGGGCGGCTCAGGACGATATGATAGCGCAGCGACATCCCGGGCCAGCGATCTACAGCGTCATCAGCGCGGCATCGGAGCCAAGCCTGTCCAGATCACGCTGGATCTCGGTGCGATAGATCGGGTTCATGGCAATGACCTGTCTCGGCTGGCAGTCCCGGATACGCTCGGGGTTCGAGATGCGTTGTGCCAGACCGGGCAGGTATTTTCCATGGCGATGCGGGTTGATGTCGACGATCAGTCCGGGCGAGGGGTCGATGCCCAGCGTACGCAGGAAGGCGATGCATTTCGAGCCGGACCCCCAGATCGCCGTCTGCCCTGCGGGATTGGCGCCCAGCCTCTCCCGCCAGCCGTCGAGTTTGCCGGTGATCTCGGCACGAAAAGCATCGATATCGGCGGCGGTGTCCGCGGGCGTCTCCTCGATAGCGAAGGTTTTGTCCGCTGCGGGGTCGAGAGACGCCTCCAGCACGAGGTACTGGTCATCGTATTCCCGGCGCAGATCGGTCACGGCAAAGCCCGCATCGCGAAAAGCGCGGGCCAGCGAGCCTGCGGTGAAATAGGAACAGTGCTCGTAGTAGATGTCCTCGAACGCCGCTTTGCGCCAGACCCGCGTCGAATCCGGAACTTCGATCAGGAGGACGCAGCCAGGATTGCGGGCCGCGTGGTCGCGCATCAGGGCAAGCATCCCGCGCACGTCCTGAATATGCTCGAGCGTGTGGCGACAGCAGATCAGATCGGCGGGCAGGTCGAGATGCTCCGGGCCGTAATAATCCTGGTGGAATGTCAGGCTTCCGCGACCGGGTTGCTCGACGCGGCCGGGCAGGGCGCTGGGGTCGATGCCGGTGGCGTGCATCCCGCCCGCCTCGCAAAGAAGCCGGAGGAAGTCTCCCTTGGAGCAGCCGATCTCGACCACCCGTTTGCCCGTCAGGTCGTGTCCGGCCACCACGTCCTGCGCGAGTTGCCCGGCGAAGGAGTTGAAGGTGGGGGAGAAGCTCTGCTGATCCTCATAGCTGGGATCATAGGCGCTCCATTTCGGATCGAAGACAATGTTGGCGACAAAGCCGCATTGGGTGCATTGGGCGAGTTGGACGTCTGCTTGTGGAAAGGCGGCCGCCGTCTCGGCGTTGTCGAGCATCAGGCAGGAGTGCACCGGCACCGGGCCGACCCGGTAGAAGGGTTGGCCAAGCGCGCCGCCGCAGCAAGGGCAGGCGTTCAGGGTCAAAGCGAGGCCTCGAGATCTTCGGGCTGCACGGTTCTGAGACGCGGCACCGGGACCAGAAACGTGCCGCCCGCGTCCGTGAACGCCCGGTTCTCGGCCATGATCTCTCGCGCAAAGTTCCAGGCGAGGATCAGCACCGTGTCGGGCCGGTCGCTCGCCAGCTTGTCCGGCGCAGCGATCGGAATGCGTACGCCGGGCATCTCCAGCCCCTGCTTCCAGGTGCTCTTGTCGACGATGTAATCGAGGTGCCGCCGGTCGATCCCGAGATGATGCAGGAGCGTTGTGGACTTTGCGGCGGCGCCATACCCGGCGATGCGTTTGCCGTCCGCAAGGAGAGCCTCGAGCGCGGCCCGTGTCTCCCGTTGCATGGCGTCAAGATCGGCCAGAAACGCATCGAAATAGGCAGGGGTGGCCATGCCGGTGTGGGCTTCGTCCTCCAGCAGCGCCTTCAAGCGGTCGGACTGTCCGGGATGGCGGGAGGCGGTGATGCGCAGCGACCCGCCATGGATCTTCAACCGCTCGGCATCGTTCAGGTGCAGGCCCGCGCGGGCGAACAGATCCGCCGCGGACTGAGCCGACAGATAAAGCAGATGCTGGTGATAGATGGTGTCGAAGGCACGCCGTGCGATCAGGTCTCCGAGATAGGGGAACTCCAGAACCGCGACCCCGTCCGGTTTCAAAAGCATGGCTATCCCGGCAACGAAATCGTTGGTCTCGGCGACATGGGCCAGCACGTTGTTGGCGAGAAAGACGTCCGCCTGCTGCCCCTCGGCGGCCAGATCCCTGGCCAGTGCGGCAGAGAAAAAGTCGATCCGCGTGTCGATGCCCCGCGACCGGGCTTGTTGGGCCGGACCCTCGGCCGGGTCGATGCCAAGCACAGGGATGCCCGCCTCGGCAAAGGCGCTGAGCATATAGCCATCGTTCGATGCGGCCTCGATGACGAGACTGTCGCGGTTCAGGTCACGGTCCTGCATGATCTGGCGCGCGCTGGCGTGGAAGTGCGCCATCAGGGCAGGCGAGACGCTGGAGTAATAGGGATAATCCGCGCCGAAGAGGATCGCAGGGTCGACCGTCTCGCGGATCTGACAGAGGCCACAGTTCTCGCACACCACCAGCGTCAGGGGTGCGATGTACTCCTCGGTCTCGTCGTCGGGACGCATCAGCCGATCCGCCAGCGGCGTCTCGCCGAACGCGATCAGGGTGTGCAGATCCGCAGATCCGCAGGACCGACAACCCGGGATCGAAAAGAACGGTGCTGATTGGGTCATGCGGCGCGGGAGTTGGCGCGGATCAGGTCCGGGCCGAGCGCGCCGGTTTCGATCTGATGGCGGATATGGCGAACGCGCTGATAACGGCTGCCCTCGAAGTCATCGACCGAGACGCCATAACGCCGGAACGCATCGCGCAATTCTCGCACGCCGTCGCGGACGGAATGCTGTGCCGCGAATCCCAGCGCCTCGAGCTTGGACGTGTCCACCCGGTAGGTGCGCTGGTCCGCTTCCGCGCCCGGAGCGAACGTGACCTCCGATCCCGCGACCTCTTCGCCGACGATCCGGGCGATGTCCCGGACCTGCATGTTGTTGTCGCGGCTGCCGACATTGTAGGCCTCGCAATGGGTCCGCGCGGGGTCGGCCTGCAAAACAGTTAGGAAGGCGCGAGCCATGTCCTCGACATGTACCAGAGGACGCCACGCGCTACCGTCAGATTTCAGCCGGACTTGCCCGGTCGCCACCGCCCATGCGGTAAGGTTGTTGACCACGAGGTCAAAGCGCAGACGGGGCGAGTAGCCGAACGCCGTGCCGCTGCGCAGATACGCCGGGCTGAAGGTCTCGTCGGCGAGCGCGTTCAACTCCGCCTCGGACTGGACCTTCGAGACCGCATAGGGCGTGATCGGATTGACGGGCGAGGTTTCGGTCAGCCACCCGCCGTCGGACATGCCGTAGTTCGAGCAACTCGACGAGAACAGGAACCGGGGCACCCCGGCCTGCTTTGCCGCCCGGGCCAGATCGACGGTGGCCTTGCGGTTGATCGCATCTGTCAGCGCGGGATCAATGTCGCCGAGGGGATCATTGCTGAGCCCGGCCAGATGCACGACCGCGTCGACGCCGTCGAGATCCGCCGCCGTCACATGGCGCACGTCCTTGTCGATAAAGGTGCTGGGCGCATCGGTGCCATAGTCGCACCCCCGATAAAGATCGCTGTCGAGGCCGGTGACGGTGTGGCCCGCCCGCTCCAGAAGCGGGACGAGAACGACGCCTACGTACCCACGGCTGCCTGTGACGAGAATGTGCATGTCTGACCCCTCCACGTTTGCCAGGGGGCCTGACCCGTGGCCCAGATGTCCTCAAGCTGAATGCGGTCGTGCAGGGTGTCCATGCACTGCCAGTACCCCTCGTGCCGGTACGCCATCAGTTCCTGATCGCGTGCGAGGGTCTCGAGAGGGGCTTTCTCGAACTGCGTGTCCGGCCCCGCGATGTAGTCCAGCACCTCTGGCTCAAGCACGAACATGCCGCCGTTGATCCAGCCCTCGGCGCGCGCGGGTTTTTCGCGGAAGTCGGTGATCAGGTCGCCCGACATTTCGACATGGCCGAAGCGGGCAGGCGGGCGCACGACGACCATGGTGGCCAGCTTGCCATGTGAAAGATGGAAATCGACGGCGGCGTTGAAGTCGACATCGGAGACGCCGTCGCCCCATGTCAGGATGAACGTCTCGTCGCCCAGATGCGGCCCCAGCGCCTTGATCCGTCCGCCGGTATTGGTATCGAGCCCGGTGTCTACGAGGTCAACGGACCAGTCGGGGATGCCCGCAAAATCGCGCAGCAGCTTGTGGTCGCGCAGATCGTTACGCAGCGTCTCGCGCTCGCTGAACCAGCGGCGGATGACATCGCCCTTGTAGCCGAGCGCAATGTTGAAATCGCTGAACCCGCAGGCGTGACACTGCATCATGATGTGCAGAAGTATTGGCTGTCCGCCTACTTCGATCATCGGCTTTGGCCGATGGCGTGTCTCTTCGAAGAAGCGGGTTCCCTTACCACCCGCAAGAATAGCCACCTTCATCACGCCAAGCCCCCAACGCACAATACTAACCCACAACCTGAGTGTACGGGCGCGTTCGGAGGCGGTGCAAGGTCGAACTTGTAGCGATTTGGCAGCGATCCCCGGCAAATGGCCGCAGTTTTCAACTGATGTCATGGGTTTCGTCCATGCCATGCAACGCCGACGGGAAATTGATTCGTAACCAAGGCAACACCGATTTAGGGTCCGGATATGTATGAAGTTCTGCTCAGCTTGTGCCTGATGGCCCAGCCGGATGACTGCCGCGAGGACCGGATCGCAGCGGGAGAGGACCATGCGGCGTGCCTGCGCACAGCCGAGGCATTGCGCGCGGAGCCGCCGCCCGGGTACGCCGCGCAGGACTGGCCTTGTGTGCTGGCGGGAGAGACACCCGCCTTTCGCGTGACCGAGGTTGCCCCGGGGGTCTTTGTCCACAAGGGCCAGCATGCTGTGCCCCGTCCCGAAAACCGCGGGGATCTGGCCAATCTTGGCTTTGTCGTCGGGCGCGATGCGGTCGCCGTCATCGATGCGGGCGGGAGCGCGGCGGTGGGGCGGGATCTGCTAGACGCCATTCGGGCGCGTACCGATCTGCCCATCCGATGGCTGATCCTGACCCATATGCATCCCGATCACAGTCTAGGCTCATCTGTTTTCGCAGAGGTCGGCGCGAAGATTATCGGGCACCCCAATCTTGGTCTCGCGATGGCCTCACGAGCCGAGTTCTACATTGAGGCGAACGCCCGGCTTATGGGGGATGCATTCGAAGGCACCGTCGCCCCGACCGGGATCGAGACCGCGCCGGAGGTTCTGGACCTCGGCGACCGGGTGCTTCGGCTCGAGGCCCATCCTACCGCTCATACCGATAACGACATGACGGTGCTCGATGTCGAGACCGGCACGTGGTTCATGGGTGATCTTCTGTTCATCGATCATCTTCCGGCCGTCGATGGGTCGATCAGGGGATGGATGACCGCGATCGAAGAGAACACCGGAAAACCCGTGGCCCGTGTCGTGCCCGGTCACGGCCCCGTTGCGGTGGCCTGGCCGGAGGCGGGTGATGCCATGGTCGGCTATTTTGCGGGGTTGATGAGCACGATCCGCACCGGTTTGGCCGAGAATCGCAGCATGCTCGATATGGTCGAGGAAGCCGATCGCACCGAGGACCCGCGCTGGCTCCTGTTTCGCGACTTTCATCCGCGCAACACCACGAC
>CAYYZH010000174.1:0-9292 GCA_964475765.1 uncultured Limibaculum sp. | reverse complement strand
CCAAAGGTCAGATCCAGGCACTTGGAATCGTAGAACACCTCGGACTCGCCGGTGTCTGCCAGCACCAGCAATTCGTGGCTGTAGTCGCCGCCAATGGGACCTGTCTCTGCCTTCATCGGAAAGGCCTGCAGACCCATCCGCTCGTAGGTCTTGAGATACGCCACCAGCATTTGATTGTAGGAATGCAGCGCCGTCTCCCGGTCGAGATCAAAGGAATAGGCGTCCTTCATCAGGAACTCGCGCCCGCGCATGATGCCGAACCGGGGCCGGACCTCGTCGCGGAACTTCCACTGGATGTGGTAGAGGATCTTCGGCACATCCCGGTACGAACCGGCATAGGCGCGGAAGATCTCGGTCACCTGTTCCTCGTTGGTCGGCCCATAGAGCATATCGCGATCATGGCGGTCGCGAATGCGCAGCATCTCGGCGCCATAGCCGTCATATCGGCCACTTTCACGCCAGAGGTCCGCGGGCTGGATCGTCGGCATCAGGATCGGGATCGCGCCCGCGCGCTGTTGTTCCTCATGCACGATCTGCTCGATCCGGCGCAGCACCTTGTAGCCGAGCGGCAGCCACGAATAGATCCCCGCGGAGGACTGACGGATCATGCCCGCGCGCAGCATCAACCGGTGCGAGACGATTTGGGCGTCGGCCGGTGTCTCCTTGAGCACAGGCAGGAAATAACGGGTCAGGCGCATGCGGTCTCCTCGTCCTCACAGGCTGCGCGGAGGTGTAGGGGCATTGCGGGACCGGTGCAAGACAGGTGGCGATTTCAACCCTGTGCGTGCGCATTGTCACAGCGCCGATCCGGCGAATCCCCGATCATGCGCCGTATTGAACGAAAACCATCAGGACATCTTCATGAAACTCATCGAAGTGCTCAGCGATCTGGGCAGTGTTTGGACCTTTGTCGATACCAACGGATACGCCATCCCTGTCGAGGAGATCGCTGGGCTGATCGGCGCGGCGGAGGATACGTCTGCTGCGGCGCAGGCCCTGCTCGACGTGCTGAAAGCTCTTGGCGAGGCGCCTGCGTCCACCGGGAACCTGATCTTCGGTCTGCCCGAGATCGGCGTGCCAGCGTTCGATCAGCTTGGCATCGCCGGCGTCGCGCAGGTGTTGACGGGGCGGCAGAAGGTTGGTGAGCGCGTGAATTACGATTTCGAGCACGACGTCGCCGTTGGCAGAATAATCAGGTACGACGATGGCTCCGCCGAATGGGTGGACCTTCAGGGCCGAACAACCGCGACGCGCGAGCCACATACGGATGGCGGCTGGACCAAAACGGACTACGAGCACGACGACGACAAGAACCCCGACGTCTACACCCGAAAGACGTCCACCAGCTACGACCGCGATGGCAAAAGGACCTCAGAGACCGTTGCCACTGAGAAGGGCGAGGTCACGACCTTCTACGACGAGAATGGCAAGGTCACGGATCGTGAGACGAGATCTGCCGATGGCCTGTCCTCGACCTGGGAGCGCTATGACAAGAAAGGCAATCTGATCGAGAAGAGCGTGACCACCGGAAAGGAAGAGGACGGTGCCACGGTCTACACCACCAAGACCTATGACGGGTCGGGCAAGCTGATCTCGGAGACGACGAAGCGCATCGAGCACGAGGACGACACCGAAGAGAACGACACCAACGAGACGGACACCGAAACCGAGCCGGACAGCGAGGGCGATGAGGAGACCCTGCCCCGCGATCCCAATGATGACACGGCAAACCCCCTGAGCGACGCGGCAGCCGAGATGTTGGAGAAAGCCAGCGGCGCCCCCGGTGCGGAAGATGAGACAATCCCGAAGGATCCCGATGCCGAGGCGAAGGGGACATTGCCGGACGGTGGAGATGGCGAGCCCCGCGTGCCGGGAGAGTTGATCCTCGTCGATCCCGATACGATCGTATTCATCACCGGGTCTTTGCCGGATCCGGAGACCTTGTCGCCGATCTACGGCACAACCCAGCCGGGACCGGATGCAGGTGTGAACGGGGATGGCACGCCGCCCGATCCCGATAGCCCGTGGGCTGGCACCGATTTCACGGACGATGCACTGAATTTCTGGGGGTAGACGGCGCTCAGTATGTCAGGCGCTGGCGATCTGTCCGGTCACGCCAAAGGCGCGGGCGGCCTGCGCCAGACGTTTCTCGACATCTTCCCCAACAAGGCCACGGCCCTCGCGGGTCGGGCGCAACACGAGGGCCTCTTCGTCCAGCGTAATCGGGCTTTGCGGCAAGTACCCCGGCGTCGAGCCGGAAATCGTGGCCCCAAGCCGCATCAGCGCGCCGAGCTGGCTCGCCCGGTCGATCTCATTCTCGGACAGCAGCTTGGTGGCGGGCTGGTTGCTCAGCGCCTTGCGGCGGCCCTTGTAGCGCATCAGGAGGGCCGCAGCCATGAACGCCCGGCCGCGGTGCCCGACCCCGGTGACGTTCGTTCGGGTCACCACCTCAACGCAACTGTCCGAGCGGTATTCGGGATGCGCGCGCCAGCTCACGTCGACCAGATGGCAGACGGCGCGCATCAGGACGCGCTCGCGATCATCGGCGGGGGCGAACACCGGCTCGAGCCAACCCGCGAGTTCCTTGCCAAAACCGGGCAGACGCGCTCGTGTGCGCTCCTGCCCCTCGCAGGTCGAGATCAGCGGATTGCGCCGCCTCAGGGACTGCGGGAGAAAGTCATAGCAAACCCCTTCACGCAGGCCAAAGCCCGAGATCCTGAGGTCTTCGGGTTGGAAGTGCTCGAGCAGGCCCTCGAGCAGCCGCGCAGCGTGCGGCAGCGTCGGCACCCGGGCCGAGGGCACACCCGGCAACCCGGCGATGTCATCTGCCTCGGCGTCGATCACCCAAGCCGCCAGTTTGCGGGCCTCGTCCGCCGTGAACGTGAATTCGTGCAGGATGTTCATCGGATGCTTGGAAAGCTGCAACTGTACGCGGCCAAGCGCACGCCATGCGCCGCCGACCAGATTGATACGGCTGGAATGCCCTTTGAACCGTTCGGCCAGGGGCGCGAGCGTCTCGTCGATCAACGCCTTGGCGAGATAAGCGTCATTGGCAATCGGTTTCAGGCGCTGGGGACCGAGCGGCGTCGTCACGCCCTCCATCGGCGCGCCATTCTCGACCGGGCAGAACTCGACCGAGGCTCCGCCAAGATCGACCACCAGCCCATGCGCATCGGGATCGCCGAAGAGAACGCCCTGCGCCGAGAGCCGGGCCTCTTCCTCGCCCGAAGCGATCCTGAGCCGGATCCCCGTGCGTTCTTCGATCTTGTCGCGAAAGGCCCGCCCGTCCTTGGCTTCACGCAGCGCCGCCGTGGCGACACCGACCAACGCGCCAACGCGCAGACCGGGCGCGAGCACCATGAACCGCTCGAGCGCGTTGAGCGCCCGCTCCATGCCCTCGGGATCAAGCTTGCCCGTCTGCTCCAGCTGTGCGCCGAGACCGCAGAGCGCCTTTTCGTTGAAGATCATCGCCGGGCAACGCCGCCCGTCCTCGAAGACCACCATGCGCACCGAGTTCGAGCCGACATCGACCACGCCGATGCGCATCTTGGAATGGCGCGGGACATCGAAGCTCTGCGGGTTTTCCGGAAACAGGACGCCCTGCAGGTCATGCCCGCCTCCGGCACCCTGCCCGGACTTCACTTTCGCCGACCGTGTCGCCAGTTGTCCGGTCCCCAAGCTCTGACGGGGACGTTACTCCGCCGCTTCCGCCAATCCGGTCAGCCGCGGCGCGTCATCGGCACCGCTGCGTCCCCTGCCTGAGAGCGATGGATACTTCATGAAAAACTCATGACAACTGAAAAGTTCGTCTTCGGCGTGGGAAGCGGCCCGGAGATAAGTGCCGTCGGGCTGGAGAACCCAGCTCTGTGCCTCGTCGCGCAGGTTCCCGGCCATCACCTGATCGATGATCTGCGCGTGGACAGTGGGGTTCGTAACCTCGACCAGCGTTTCCACACGGCGGTTCAGGTTACGGTCCATCCAATCGGCGGATGACATGAAAACCCGGGCCTCCGACGATGGCAGCCCGGCGCCGTTGCCGAAGCAGACGATGCGGGAGTGCTCGAGGAAGCGCCCGACCACAGACTTGACCCGGATCGTCTCGCTGAGGCCGGGCACACCGGGGCGCAGCCCACAGATCCCGCGCACGACCAAATCGACATGCACGCCGGCCTGGCTTGCGCGGTAGAGGGCATCGATCACCTCGCCCTCGAACAGCGAGTTCATCTTGCCCCAGATCTGCGCCGGGCGACCGGCCTCGGCATGGGCGATCTCCGCCTCGATCTGCTCGAGCAGGGTCTGCTTCAAAAGAAGCGGCGCGACGTGAACGGTTTGCAGCCCGCCCGGCTCGGCATAGCCGGTGATGAAGTTGAAGATCCGCGCGGCATCGCGGCCATAGGCAGGATTGCACGTAAAGAGCGAGAGATCGGTGTAGAACCGCGCCGTAATGGGATGGTAGTTGCCCGTCCCCCAGTGCGAATAGGTCACCAGGCTCCCGGCCTCGCGCCGCACGACCATCGAGATCTTGGCGTGGGTCTTCCAGTCGACAAACCCGAAGACGACCTGCGCCCCTGCCCGCTCCAGTTGGCGGGCCAGTTGAATGTTGGCGGCCTCGTCAAAGCGCGCTTTGAGCTCGACGAGGGCGGTGACGGACTTGCCTTCTTCCGCCGCCTCGCAGAGCGCCTTGACGATGGGGCTGTCCTTGGAGGTGCGGTAAAGCGTCTGCTTGATCGCAACCACGTTCGGGTCGCGTGCGGCCTGTTGCAGGAACTGCACGACCGTCTCGAAGCTCTCATAGGGGTGGTGCAGCAGCATGTCCTTCTGGCGCACCGCCGCGAAGATATCGCCATCGTGGTCACGCACCCGCTCGGGCAGGCGCGGCTGGTAAGGCACCCAACTCAGTTCCGGCTTGTCGTCCGTCACAAGCTGGCTGAGATCTGCGATACCGACCACGCCGTCGACCTCGACCACTTCGTGTTTGGAGATCTCAAGCTCCGCCGCGATCAGGCGTTTCAGCGCCTCCGGCGCATCGACATTCAGCTTGAGCCGGATCGCCCGCCCTTTGCGGCGACGCTTCAGCGCGGTCTCGAACTCGCGCATGAGATCCTCGGCCTCTTCCTCAAGCTCCAGATCCGAATCGCGCAGAACGCGGAAGATACAGCGCCCTTCAGCGGCATACCCAGGGAAGACCTGATCGAGGTAGAGCTCGAGCAGATCCTCGATCGGCAGGAAGCGCACGGCCCCGGTGTCGGAATTGCCAAGACGGATAAACCGGTCCAACTGGGGCGGTACGAGCAGCAGACCATCCAGCGTCTCGCCATCAGACAGGCGCCGCATCTGAAGCGCGACCCCGAGCCCCATGTTTGGGATGAACGGGAACGGGTGTGCGGGATCAATTGCCAGAGGCGTGAGCACGGGAAAGATATGTTCCATGAACCGGTCGTCGAGCGCGGTCCGGTCCTCGGCGGTCAACTGGCGCGGATTGACGACATGCACGCCCTCGGCATCGAGCAGGGTCCGCAGACGTGACCAGCACTGTTGCTGCTGGTCCTGCAGACGGGTCGCCTCGCGGTCGATCTGTTCCAGCTGCTGCGCCGCCGTGCGTCCGTCGAGCGAGCGGCGCTCGACCCCGGCCCGCATCTGGGCGCGCAGACCCGCGACACGCACGTTGTAGAACTCATCAAGGTTCGAGCCCGAGATCGACAGGAACCGCAAGCGCTCCAACAGCGGCTGGTGCGGATTGTCAGCCTCCTCCAGCACACGGCTGTTGAAGGCGAGCCAGCTCAGCTCGCGATTGAAGTACCGCTCATTGGAGGCGGCATCGATGGCGGTCACATTGGACGCAGGCTCACGGGCCGCGCCATCGCGCACGGATGTGTTCAGAAAATCGGCCTTCATCTCATTTGGCCCCATCCAGGTTCATCCCCGCGGTCTCACCACCGCTGGTCTCATCCGCTTCGCCGCAGAACACTTCTCCGACCAGTGGCCGCGTGACGGCCCGGCGTTCGGCCAGAGCCTTGCGGTCCACGGCTTCTACCAGACGCTCGGCCTCGGCGAAAGATCTCTCCATTCTCAATAACATATACTGAATAACTTCATGTCCAACTTCAAGTTGGCGATCCTGAAACAGCTTAATCAGAACAGATGACAGTAAGATGTCATCGGGCGGACCGATTGCAATATGCGCCATCGCCGACAGCCGCGAAGCAAGATCCGGCGTATCGATGCGCCAGTGCGCGGGCGCGCTGCGGCCCGTCAACAGCAGCGACATTCCCTCGGCGCCTGCAAAGTTGAAGAGATGCAGGAGCGCCGTCTCGCTTTGTCGCCGGGCCGAAGGGGGCAAGCCCGCGAGGCAATCGATATCCTCGACCGCGACGGCGCGTTCGAGAAACAGCTTTTGCAGCAGCTTTTCCGTCAGGTCGATCACCGGCAGCGTGACCCCGCAGGTGCGCTGGCCCCAGATTGAGGTCAGATGCGTCTTGCCCGAGCCTGCCGACCCGGTGAGCGCCAGCCGCCCATCGGGCCAGTCCGTCCACTCCGTAATCGCCCGATAGGCCGCGCTGTTGCAGTCGGAAATCAGGAAGTCTTCCTGTTCCTGTGCGGGCTCAAAGCCAAGCTCGAGCGGGATCTGATCCTTGCGCGCCGTCATCCCGCATCCCTGTCGCGGTCGTGATTGATGGCGTCTGACCAGGCTGCATTGCTACCTTGATAGAGCCGCCCGCCCTTGTATTGCTCAAGGCAATAGCGCCCGAACACACCAATGGCTGCGGCGCACGGCACCGCGATCAGAAGCCCGACAAAACCGAAGGCGACCCCGAAGGCCGAGAGTGCGAACATCAGCCAGACCGGGTGCAGACCGACCTTGTCGCCAACCAGTTTTGGGGTGAGGAAATTGCCCTCAAGTGCCTGCCCCGCCGCAAAAATCAGGGCAACGACCGCGATCCAGATCGGGTCATCCCAGAACTGCGCCGCGGCAACACCAATCGAGAGGAGCCCACCGATGATCGAGCCGACGAAGGGGATAAAGCTGATCAACCCGGCGAAGACCCCGATCAGGAGGCCAAAGTCGAGACCGATGACCATAAGCGCCACCGCATAAAACGTGCCGAGGATGAGGCAGACGGTCAGCTGCCCGCGCACGAAGCCAGAAAGAACGGTGTCGATGCCGCGCGCAATCGCGCGAATGTCCTCGCGGTGCTCGAGGGGCAGATAGTCGTCAATCCCTTCGATCATCCGGTCCCAGTCCATCAGGAGGTAGAACGCCACCACGGGAGTGACGAGGACAACAGCCACGAAGTTGATGAAGGCGACCCCGCCGGACCAGACCCGTTGCAACAACCCGACGCTCCAGCTTTGGGCATTGGCCTTGAGATTGTTGAGCGCATTGTTGAGGAAGCTGCCCTCGGTCTCGATATCCGGCAGCCACAGCACCATCAGCGCGCGGGCGTCATCGACATAGGCCGGAGCGTTGGCGACAACCTGCCGGACCTGATCGACCAGCAGCGGCAGCACCAGCAGGATACCGACCACCACTGCGCCGATCGATACGGCGGTGATGACCACGGTGGCGAGCACGCGGCTGAGCCCCTTGCTCTCGAGCCAGTCGGCCACGGGGTCAGTCAGATAGGCAATCGCAGCGCCCAGCACGAAGGGCAGCAGCGCATCGGCAAGCCACCACAAGAGGAAGGCGAACACCACAAGACCGATGCCCCAATACCTTACCTGTTCGCGCACGGTCATGCGTCTCGTCTCCGTCTAACGTCTGGTCTGCCTAGCGTCTGGTCTGCGTCGCGTTTGGCGGTTGTACCGCCGCTCAGCGCCTAAACCGTGAATTGTTCACGCATCAGGCGTTCTTCAAGCCCTTTGCCCGGATCGTAGAGCAAATGCAATTCGATCTCGGAGGCGGATTCGACCGCGACCGCCTGCACATCGCGCACCTCGACATGGTCTGCCGTGGCCGAGATCGGACGTTTTTGCTGCTCCAGCACCCGAAATTCAAGCTTGGTGTCCCAAGGCAACAGCGCGCCGCGCCAACGTCGCGGGCGAAAAGGGGAAATCGGGGTCAGCGCCATCATCTTCGAGCGGATCGGCAGGATCGGCCCGTGCGCCGAGAGATTGTAAGCGGTTGAGCCTGCGGGGGTCGCAGCCAGGATCCCGTCGCAGATCAACTCCTCCATCACTTCGTTGCCGTCGATCTCGATCGAGATCTTGGCCGCCTGATGGGTCTGACGAAAGAGCGCGACCTCGTTGATCGCAAGGGCCTTGTGCTCGCGCTCCATCGCGTCCGTTGCAACCATGCGCAGCGGGTTGATTGTGGCCGAGCGCGCCTCCGACAGTTTGGCCGGCAGGTCGTCCTCGACAAAATCGTTCATCAAAAAGCCGACCGAGCCACGGTTCATCCCGTAGACAGGCTTGTTCAGATCCATGAAGGCATGCAGCGTCTGAAGCATGAACCCGTCGCCGCCAAGGGCCACGATCGCATCAGCCTCTTCCGGCGCTGTGTGGCCATAGCGCTCGCGCAGGGTCGCCACGGCTTCCTGAGCCACGGGCGAGCGGCTCCCCAGAACACACAAGTTTTCCATGGATATCTTTTGCTCCAATCCCCTCAACGGGGGGATCATACTCTTCGCGCGCAGTCAGGGCAAACGCCGCTGATGCCTGCAGGCGCGCTTGACGTAAGGACACAGAGCCGCAGATCAGGCGGTAGACGAAAGGGCATGGACACCGTATAGGCGCGCGACCAAGATTGGGACGGGCCGATGCGCAAGCGCCCGGAAAAAAAACGAGGAGGGATCGACGATGGACGCCAAGACAAAAGATGCCGGCTTCTTCACCGAAGAGTTGACCGCCCGCGACCCGGCCGTGTTCGGCTCGATCGTCGATGAGCTCAAGCGCCAGCAGGACGAGATCGAACTGATCGCCTCGGAGAACATCGTCAGCCGCGCGGTGATGGAAGCCCAAGGCTCCGTCATGACCAACAAGTATGCCGAAGGTTACCCCGGACGGCGCTATTACGGCGGCTGCCAGCATGTCGACGTGGCGGAGAAACTGGCGATCGAGCGGGCGTGCCAGCTCTTCAACTGCCAGTTCGCCAACGTCCAGCCCCATTCCGGTGCGCAGGCCAATCAGGCGGTCAACCAGGCGCTCCTGAGCCCGGGCGATACCATCATGGGCATGGATCTGGCCTCCGGCGGGCACCTCACCCACGGCGCCAAGGTCAACCAGTCGGGCAAATGGTTCAACCCGGACCAGTACGGCGTGACGCGCGACACCAACCTGATCGACTATGGGCAGG
>CAYYZH010000173.1:0-9297 GCA_964475765.1 uncultured Limibaculum sp. | reverse complement strand
GCTTCGTCGAGGATCAGTAGATCGGGATTGGTCATCAGCGCCCGCCCGATGGCAAGCATCTGCTGCTCCCCGCCCGAAAGCTGAAAGCCGAAATTGCGTTTACGCTCGGCAAGGCGGGGGAAGGCGTCGAGGATACGCTCCTCGGTCCAGCCGCCGGACTTGGGCTTTGCGGTCGCGTGCAGGTTCTCGCTGACGGTCAACGAAGGGAACACTTGCCGCCCTTCCGGCACCAGCCCGAGGCCCGCCTGCGCAATGCGGTAAGGCGGCGCGCCGGTCATGTCGTCGCCGCGAATGGCGATCTGACCGCTTGTGGGTTTCAGGAGACCCATCAGACAGCGGATCGTGGTCGTCTTGCCCATGCCGTTGCGGCCCATGAACGTGGTGACCTGTCCCGGCGCGATGTCGAGATCGATCCCGAAGAGGATGCGGGTCTTGCCGTAGCCTGCGTGGAGATCCCGGATGGAGACAAGCGGGCTCACAGCGCACCTTCGCCAAGATATGCCGCCCGAGCGGCGGGATCGGCGCGGACCTCGTCCGGGGTGCCATGTGCCACAACCTCGCCGTCGACAAGGACGGAGACAACGTCGGCCAACTGGAAAATCGCGTCCATGTCATGCTCGACCAGCAGCATGGGGATCTGGCCGCGCAGCTCTCCGAGGAACCGGACAAGCGCCGCGCTTTCGGAGCGGCCCAGCCCTGCCATCGGCTCGTCGAGCAGCAGGAACTTCGGCGCACCAGCCAGCGCGATGGCGATCTCCAGCAATCGTAGCTCTCCATGGGAGAGGTCAGCCGCGCGGACATGACCGCGCTCACCAAGCCCGACCCGCGACAGCGTCGCCTCGGCCATATCGTTCAGTTCCGCCTCGCGCGCGGCGTGGCGGAAAAACCGCATGCTGGACCCGGTCTTTGCCTGCACGGCAATCGCCGTGTTCTCGAGCGCGCTGAAGCTTGGAAGAACAGACGTGATCTGGAAGGTCCGCCCCAACCCCGCCTGTACGCGTTGGGCCATCGTGAGGCGGGAGATCTCCTGTCCGTCCAGAAAGATCTGCCCGGCATCGGGTTTCAGCACGCCCGAGATCTGGTGCATCAGCGTGGTCTTGCCCGCCCCGTTCGGGCCGATCAGCGCGTGGCATTGATCGGCCCTGACGTCAAGCGAGATGTCACGGCTGACCCGGACAGCGCCGAAGCTCTTGCTGAGGTTCTGGATATCCAGCATGGCTAGCGCGCGGTGTCCCTTGGCATCAGGAGGTCGTTCAACCCGCCCTTGGCATAGAGGACGAGAACGACCAGCAGCGGGCCATAGATCAGGCGCCATTCATGGAAGATCGAGCCGAGGAATTCCTCAACCAGAACGATGAAGAATGCCCCCAGAATGGCGCCGTTGCGCGAGGCGAGGCCGCCGAGCACGACGGCAACGATCAGGTCGCCGGAGCGTTGCCATGTGGCGAGCGCGGGGCTGACGAATTCGGCGTGCTGGACGACCAAGAGGCCGGAGACGCCCGCGATCATCGCCGCGATGATATAGGCGATCAGGCGATAGTGGGCGACGGGATAGCCCATAATCTCGGCCCGCTCACCGTTGTCGCGGGCGGCCCGCAACACACGGCCAAAGCGCGAGAGGCTGATGCGGTGGACTGTCCACCACGTCGCAAAAAGCGTGGCCAGCACCACGAAGTAAAGCCCGCTGCCGTTTTGCACCACATCGGAGCCGAAGAGGGTGGCCACAGACCAGAGTGTCAGACCGTCATCGCCGCCATAGGACGCGAGCGAGGTCAGGGTGAAATAGATCATCTGCCCGAAGGCCAGCGTGATCATCAGGAAATAAACCCCACTGGTGCGCAGCGCGAGGGCGCCGGTGATCGCTGCGACGCCGCCGGTGACGGCGAGGGTGATCGCAAGCAGGACCAGGATGTCCTCGATCCCGCTGTCGAGACCGATGGCTGCCGCGTAGGCGCCGAGTCCGACAAAGGCGGCATGGCCCAGACTGACAAGACCGCCATGCCCGATGATGAGATCGAGCGAGATCGCGGCGATGGCCAGCAGCATGGCCTTGATCAGGAGCCCGGACAGATACTCCGCGCCGACCAGCGGCAGCAGCACCGGCAGGGCGAGCAGCAGCCCGAAGAGACCGGCGCCAACAAGCAGGGAACGGTCCATCACGCTGCGCCCCCCTTGGCGGGCATCAACCCCTGTGGGCGGAAGATCAGGATGGCGGCCATCAGGATGTAGATCAGCATCGAGGCCAGCGCCGGGCCGATCTGGTTCGCGAAGGAGGCGGAGAACACCGCTGTCAGGACCTCGGTCGCCAGACTGCGCCCCAGCGTGTCGATCAGTCCGACCAGCAAGGCCGCGACGAAGGCGCCGCCGATCGAGCCGATCCCGCCGATGATGATCACGACGAAGACGATGATCAGGAGGTTGTCGCCCATGCCGGGCTCAATGGCGAAGATGGGGGCTGCGATGACGCCTGCGAAGCCTGCCAGCATTGCGCCGACGCCGAAGACGATCATGAAGAGGCGCTGGATGTTGACCCCGAGGGCCGAAACCATGTCCGGCGTTGTTGCGCCCGCGCGGATCAGCATGCCGGTCCGGGTGTAGCTGACCGTCAGGAAGAGGGCGGCGGCAACGACCAGCCCGGCGATGATGGTCGCGAACCGGTAGACGGGGTAGCGTAGCTGTTCGGTCAGTTGGACGGAGCCAGACAGGAATTCGGGCGGGGCCATCGAAAGGGTTGCCGGGCCAAACAGAACTTTGGCCAACTCGTTCAGGAAGATGATGATCCCGAAGGTTGCCAGCACCTGATCAAGGTGACTTCGCCCATAGAGCTTGCGGAAGATGAAATACTCCAGCAGCAGGCCGAAGATCAGGGCGGTGCCAAGCGACAGGACCACCGCGACGATGAAGTTGCCCGTGAGGCCCACATAGAAGAATGCGAGATACGCGCCCACCATGTACTGCACACCGTGGGCGAGGTTGATGAAACCCATCACGCCGAACACCAGCGTCAGACCTGCGGCGATCAGGAACAGCAGCATTCCGTACTGCAGCCCGTTCAGGCACAGGATCAAGAACAGTGTCGTCGACATGGATGGGTCTCACCGGCTTGGGAAGGAGGGGTCCGGACGGCGCCGGACCCGCCCGCATCACATTCCGCAGTCTTTGTGGAAGCTGTCGGAATAGTCCTCGGCGATCGTCTGAACGAACGATGTGTGGAACTTGCCATCGTCGCGTTTGACCACTTGCAGCATGTGGAAGTCCTGCACCGGGTAGTGGTTGTTGTTGAACGCGAAATCCCCCCGGAGCGAGGTGAAGTCAGCGGCCTTGATGGCGGCGCGCACCGCGTCCTTGTCGCTGAGATCCCCGCCGGTCGCGGCCACTGCGCTGTCCAGAAGGTTCGCGGTGTCATAGGCCTGCATCGCGTAGGAGCCGGGGATGTAGCCGTATTTCTCCTCGAACGCTGCGACAAAGGCCGTGTTGGCGTCGTTCTGCATGTCGGGTGCCCATGTGCCTGCCGAGAGGAACCCGACGGCTGCATCTTTCTGACCGGGCAGCGTGGTCTCATCGGTGGTGAAGACCGACATGAACTTCATGCTGTCGCCCAGCCCTGCGTTCTCGAACTGGTTCACCAGACGCACGCCCATCCCGCCGGGCATGAAGGTGAAGACCGCATCCGCGCCGGAGGTCGACATCCGGGCAAGCTCCGCCGAGAAATCCTGATGCCCGAGCGGGGTGAAGACCTCATCGGTCACGGCGCCGGTGAAGGTTTGCTTGAACCCTTCCATGTTGTCGCGCCCGGCCTGGTAGTTCGGCACCATGGCGAAGACCTTGGAGAAGCCTTGCGCGCTTGCGATCATGCCGCTGACTTCGGCGTTCTGGTTGTTCTGGTACGAGGTCGCGAAGAAGTACGGATTGCAGTTCTTACCCGCGAAGGTCGATGGCCCGGCATTGGGGCTGATCAGGAACGTCTCGGACTGAACGACCGGCTTGAAGATCGCCTGCAGCATGTTCGAGAACACGGTGCCCACGACGAAATCGACCTGATCGCGCTCCACGAGAGAGGTCGCTTTCAGCAGGGCCACATCCGGTTTCAGCTCGTCATCCTCGACGATCAGGTCCACGGTCTGCCCGCCCAGCTTGCCGTCCTTGTGGTCAAGCGCGAGCTGGAACCCGTCCACGATCTGCTGCCCAAGGGCGGCGGGCGGGCCGGACAGTGTCACCACCATGCCGATCTTCAGGTCGTCAGCTAATGTTTGCGTGCCCATGGTCGCCGCAAGGGCAAGCGCCATGGCGATGCCTGTTGGTTTGAACGTCATCTTCGTCGTCTCCCTGTTGGTGCCCCTTTTGGGGACTGTTGGTCTCTGCCTCGCCGCCTTGGCGCGAGGCGATCCGATTACTCCGCCGCCTTTTTGCTCTGTTTTGCGGCGGTGTGAAAGCCCGCGAGTTGCGCATAGCCTTTCACGATGGCTTCCCGATCGGAAAGGCTCAAGACATCGTCGATGTTGTCAAAGCCAGCGGGGCTGCGTTTTTCCACCTCGTCGATCACGCGCTCGGGCCCGCCTATGCGGTTGGTGCGGACGATCTCGGCCGTTTTGGGCAGGCGTTCGGCCTCGTAGCGGTAAAGCGCCTCGCGCGGGTGTCCGGCACGCACCATCCAGTCCGCAAGGCAGCGTGCATCCAGAATGGCCTGCGCTGCGCCATTCGAGCCGACGGGGTACATCGGATGCGCGGCATCGCCCAGCAGGGTGACGCGGCCATAGGTCCAGCGCGGCAGCGGGTCGCGATCTGCCATCGGGTATTCGAAGATCGCGCCGCTGGCCCGGACCAGCGCCTCGATGTCCATGCCCGGCACATGAAACCGCTTGGCATAGGGCAGGACCTTGGCAAGCTGCGCCATCTTCGACCAGCTATCGGGCGGGGGCGGGGAGGTCGCACCATCGGCGATGCGGACATTGACGACCCAGTTGGTCAACTGTTTGCCGTCCTTGGCAGGCGCGATGGGGTAGAGGACGAACTTGCCTGCCAGCCCGCCCGCGATGGCCATGGTCTCGCCGTCCTCCCAAACGGGCCATTCGGCGGCGCCGCGCCACATGACAACGCCGTCCCAGCTTGGCGGGCCTTCGTTCGGATAGAAACGTCGCCGCCCCGCGCTGTGAATCCCGTCGGCGCAGATCAGAACCTCGCCCCGAAGACCCAGCGACGAACACCCGTCGCGCGCGTCGGTGAAGTGCGCGCTGACACCGGCCTCGTCCTGCACGAACCCGGCCAGTCGGAACCCGGTCCGGACAGCATCCGGGCCGAGCCGCTCGAGAACCGCGTCGAAGAGCACCCGTTGCAGTCGCCCCCGGTGGATCGAGAATTGTGGGTGGGGATGGCCCGCGTGCGTGCCGCGCAATTCGCTCCAGACCTGTTGGCCGGTGCGGGTCAGGTATCGCAACTCCCGTGTGCGCACGCCAACCTCGTCGAGCCGCTCGAGCAGGTCCAGTTCCGCCAGTTCCGCGATGGAGTGGGGCAGCGTGTTGATGCCGACACCAACCTCGCGCACTTCCGCGGCCTGTTCGATCACCAGCGCCTTGATCCCGCGCTGGTGCAGCATCAATGCTGTGGCCAGGCCGCCAATACCGCCGCCGGCGATCAGAACCGTCATGCAGTGTCTCCGTCATCCTCGGGCGGCGGCAGGAAATCGATGGCATGAGCCGCCGAGATCGAGACAACCTCCGCCGGGTCTGCCTCCGGTCCAAGGTTGTGGAGCGCCCAGAAGAGATCAAACAGCCGCTGGGCAGGCGTCACCCAGAACAGCGTTTTGATCGTGGCGTCGGACTTGTTGAAGATGCCGTGCGGGATGCCGCGCGGCAGGGTCACAAGATCGCCGGGCCCGCCTTGGACCTCCTGGCCGTCCAGCCAGAAGTCGAATGTGCCTTCGAGGATATAGAGAAACTCATCTTGATCCGGGTGGATGTGCGGCGGCACGAAGGTGCCGGGTGGCAGGGTCGCGTGCCAGGAGAACGACGCTTCGGTCAACTGCTTCGGCACATAGGTTTGCCCAAGGATGTTCCAGCGAATGCCGTCCATCCCGTCTTGCGAGCCAACGATCCCGGCTTCCATCTTGTTCATCTCACTCTCCCCTGGCGTCGTCGTTTGGGTGTCCGGCCGGTTATCCCCGGCTCGGACATGTTCGCGGGTGAGTGTCCAAGATGTTGACGGCGTTGTCGACACCGGGTTGTGCAAATGCCCGGCGCGGTAACCGTTGAGTGCTAGCGAGGCTATCTGCGTTAGAGCGTCTTCAGATATTCCAGAAGGGCGTCGAGCCGGTCCGGGTCGGAGGCCAGCTCATCGTTGCCATAGTCCGGGCCATCATGCCCGGCATTGGAATTGCCGGGCCGTGATGTGTCGAGAACGAAGGCGCCGTCATTGGCAAATCCGATGGCGTCGGGATCGAATTCCCGGGACCCGACCCGGAAGGTCTTGTCGCGCTGTTCCACTGGCAACAACAGCTCCCGCATGGTCCGGACGGACCCGTTGTGCAGATAGGGCGCAGTGGCCCAGATGCCGTTCAGCGGGCGGGCCTTATAACAGGCAAGCGAGCCTTCGGGCACGCAGGCCCGACCTTCGGGCGCCGAGAATGCGGGCGGCACCTCCGCCGACACTTCGGCGGCGAAGGCTTCGGCCTCTGCGACCTCGATCTCGTCCCCGGACAGCCGGTCCGCCGCGTCCACTTTACGCGCGTTCTCCTCGGGTTGCCCGACTTTGAGCGCACGAATGGTTTCGCGTGGGTCGGAGATCAGAAGGTTGATGATTGTCCCGGACACCGCAAAGCCCAGCATGGAGGCCGCGGGCGTGGCGTCCTCGGTCGCCTTGGTGAATTTCTGATTGTCGCTCAAACGGCGCAGATAGCGTTTGTACCGACCGGTCAGGGCGCTTCCGTCCCGCCGCGCTTCGGGTTCGATGAAATTGAGCGCCGTCGTCGGATCGGTGCCCAGCGCGTTCGGGTCGCTCGGGTTTTCGGGATCGGAGATTGGAACCATCACGGCCTTGACGCGGCGATTGGGGTCGGCGCGATCAATCGGCTGGTGGCAACTCACACAGAACCGGTCAAAGTCGGCCTTGCCGCGGGCAGCTTTCGCCAGATCGATCGCGGGCAGATCGGTGTCCGCCCAGAGCGGAGACTGCAGCTTCCATGCCAGCTCCTCCAGGCGCCCAAGACCTTTGACGTCCACCGAACTTGCATGGCCGATGGGGATCAGGCGCCGCCCCCGTATCTCGAGCGCTCCGAAGACGCCGAGCACTTCGCCTACATTGCGCGCAAGCGATCCAAGCCCGGCATTGGCGACCGACCCGTTCCACTGGACCTTGTCATGCTGCGGCGTGTCCCAGAGGAAAGGATAGCTGACAGGCGCGTTCGCAGGCCGGACATTCTGCGGCGCGTCAAAGGCCGTTGCGGCAACCTCGTTGAAGATCGCACCGAGCGCATCGAGCCGGGCGTGCCCGTAAGGACCGCTTTCGGCTGTGCCGGCGTTGCGGGTGTTCCACTCCGTCCTGATCCGCGCAAGATCTGCCAGTTCGCGGCGCAGCGTTTCGGGATCGGTGGTGCCCGTCCCCCGCGACTTGTTCTCCGCAATCACCAGATCGGCAAAGCGCTGGAACTTCTGGTCATCGCGATGGGTCCGTGAGAGCGCCAGCGCAAGGTCGATGAACATGCCCTCGAAATCCGCCATGCTCGGCGCACCATCGATCAGGTATTTCGCACCGCCAAACTCGACCTGCCCTGTGTGGCAGGCCGCGCAGGTCATCCCGAGCCATTCCCCCGAAATGTCTTTGTAGGCCCGGTTGTTCTTGGCCGACCCCATAGTGAAACCAATGGGCAGGCTGTCGGGGTTCAGCGTGGTCTGGCTTTGCGGCAGATACCGATAGCGATCCATGTTCGCAGGATCGGCGAACTTGGCTGTGCTGTCCGGCTGTTCGAGATAGAGGAACCAGCTATAGGGGATGATCTGGGAGCCCTGATCGGTGAACCAGAATTCCTGTCGCTCCTGGCATGTCCAGTTCTGGGGGAGAAGCGTCTCGCCATCGAAGGCGCCGACAAATGTTCCGGTTTCGCACGGCCCATCGACAGTATTGACGGGTGTGGTCTCGACGCAGCCCGACAATCCAAGCACCGTTGCGGTCAGAAAGACAATGGACGTTCTGGTCATGAGCCCCTCGAAAAATCGGAACGGTAAAAATATGCGCTGCGCGGTTCAGAGACCGAGACGAAATGCTGTCCCGAACTCTCCGATAGGTAGTTTACCGCACCATGCGAAGATGGGCCAGTGGCCCTGAGTCCGCCTTAGGTGCTTCAAAAAGCCCAATAAATATCAAAATAACTTTTATATTGACTATTATAGAGCGCCCCTTACCTTCCTTGGCGGTGGAAACGGTATGTGAAAAGCGACTCATATCCCCGAGTTGCTTTGGCGGGAGGTATGAATGTCTTTGAAGCAAATTCTGTTGGGATCGAGCGCGCTGGCCATGACGTTGCTGCTGGTCGCGGGCCTCAAACACAAGCTCCCCGCAATCGAAGAAGATATCCTCGCGAGAACTCAGGATGCGGTCAAAGGGATTGGTCTCGACAGCGCCGAAGTGCAGGTCGATGGACGCTATGTGAGCCTTAAGGGTGTCGTCGCCCATCAGGCCCGCCATGATGCTCTGCTCGAGGCGGCGGACGGCGTTTACGGTGCGCTCGGCCCAAAGAACCGGCTGACGGTGTCGATGGCGCGTGCGGACCATTTCTCGGCTGTTCTGACGGCTGACGCGATCAATCTTACCGGAAGTGTTGCGACCGAGAGGGCCCGCGACAAACTGGTGGCTGCCCTTGAAGACATGGGCCCCCGCACCGTGAACGAACGCCTGATCATCACGGGACTTACGCCGGATTGGCAAGCCGAGATCGAACCGGCGATGGCTGAACTTGGGGCGCTGGAAAGCGGTCAGCTTCTGGTCTCCGAGGACGGATTGATGATCTCCGGCATCGCGGGCGATGCCGAGACGATGGAACGCTTTGCAAGCCTCTCCGAAGACCAACCGGATTGGCGCATCAATGTCGGTGAAAAATCGCGCCGGGCCGAGTTCGAGAGCCAGATTGCTGGGCTCACTGACGAGATCGCCACCCGAGACAGCGCCGTTGCGGATCTTCAAAACCAGGTTCAATCGGGGGAGGAGCGCGCGACTGCGCTGAAAGCCGAGTTTGATGCACAGACCGATATGCTCGCTGCGATCAACATGTAGATCGAGAATTGCACGAAGAGGTAAGCCATCAGATGT
>CAYYZH010000172.1:1299-9340 GCA_964475765.1 uncultured Limibaculum sp. | reverse complement strand
ATTTCAAGGGGATAGCGCATGCGGTTTGCAATCGATCCGCCATACTCGTCACTGCGCGTATTCGACAGCGGCGAGATGAACGACGAGATCAGATAGCCGTGCGCCGCATGCAACTCGATCATGTCGAACCCTGACCGATCCGCCATTTCGGTGGCCGCGACGAACTGATCTCGCACGCGGTCCATGTCGGCGCGGTCCATTTCCTTCGGGGTCTGATTGCGATCGGACCACGGGATCGCAGACGCGGATATCAACGGCCAGTTACCATCGGCCAGCGGGGCGTCCATCTCCTCCCACCCAACCTGGGTCGAGCCTTTACGACCCGCATGCCCGATCTGACAGCAAATCTTTGCATCGGACTCGGCATGAACAAAGGCTGTCAGACGTCGCCACGCCGCTTCATGTTCTGGGTCATAAAGCCCTGGACAACCTGGGGTTATTCGCCCTTCCGCCGACACGCAGGTCATCTCGGTATAGACCAGCCCGGCGCCGCCCTTGGCCCGCTCGCCATAGTGGACGAGATGCCAGTCGGTCGGGCAACCATCGACCGCCTTGTACTGCGCCATCGGCGAGATCACGACGCGGTTCTTCAGCTCCAGCTCCCGCAGGCGATACGGTGTAAACATCGGCGCGCGCACCGGCATGTTGCCGTTCACGCCCGCCTGATGCTGGAACCAACGCTCGGCATCGCCCAGCCATTCCGCATCGCGCAGACGCAGGTTTTCATGGCTGATCCGCTGCGACCGGGTCAGCAGCGCATAGGCAAACTGAACCGGATCGAGATCGAGATAGCGCTCGACATTTTCGAACCATTCCATGGAGTTACGCGCAGCGGACTGCAGGCGCAGCACCTCGAGGCGTCGCTCGTCCTGATACTTGGCAAAGGCCGCATCCAAGTTCGGCTCGGTCTCGATATATTCGGCCAGCGCCGCAGCGCTTTCCAAGGCCAGCTTGGTGCCGGAGCCAATGGAGAAATGCGCTGTCGCCGCCGCATCGCCCATGAGCACGATGTTATCGTTATGCCAGCGTTCGCAAAGGACGCGAGGAAAGTTAATCCAAGCCGATCCGCGGATGTGGCCCGCGTTCGACATCAGGTCGTGGCCGCCCAGCCATGGCGCGAAAACCTCGGCGCAGGTTGCGCAGCTTTCCTCCTGGCTCATCTTGGAAAACCCAAATTTCTCATAAGTTTCCGGCGCACATTCAACAATAAACGTCGCGGTCTGATCGTCGAACTGATAGGCATGCGCCCAGATCCAGCCCTTGTCCGTCTCCTCGAAGATAAAGGTAAACGCGTCATCGAATTTCTGATGCGTCCCGAGCCAGGTGAAATGCAGTTTGCGGGTGTCGATCTCGGGCTGAAACACCTCAGCAAACTCTGTTCTCGTGCGCGAGTTCAGCCCATCCGAGGCGACGACGAGGTCATAGTCGGCGCTGTAGTGCGATGCGCTCTCGACCTCGGTCTCGAAGCGCATCTCCACGCCCAGCTCCCGCGCCCGGTCTTGCAGCAAAATCAGAAGCTTACGCCGTCCAATGCCGCAAAATCCGTGCCCGCGCGACACCGTCCGCACCCCTTTATGGTGAACCGCGATATCGTCCCAATAGGCGAAGTTCTCGCGGATCGCCGCCGCAGATACGGCGTCGTTTTTCTCAAGGTTTTCAAGCGTTTCGTCCGAGAGCACCACACCCCAGCCGAACGTGTTGTCCGGCCGGTTGCGCTCGATCACCGTGATCTCGTGCGCTGGGTTTCTCAGTTTGGCCGAGATGGCAAAGTAGAGCCCTGCTGGCCCGCCGCCGAGGCATGCGATTTTCACCGCTGGGTGCTCCTTGTCTGGCGTTCTCAGGATCAACGCTATCGCGCAGATAAATTATTTCAAGTCTAAAATGTTTAATCCCAAAGCGCTTTCGAACTGGGATCAAAGCGTATGGCAGGTACATGGCTCGCGAATGGCAAGCGTCTCGCTCCTGTACCTCACGCGTATGGCAAGTGTATGTACTAGACATCGACCGGCCAAAGCTTCGAGATGCAGTTCCACACCCATGAATGGGAGACGCCGCGTGTCCTCAGATCTCCGCCGTCCCAGGCTTTTCTTTACGCCGGACACATGCGCCCTGGCCTCACTGATCACCTGCTTTGATGCCGGTCTCGATCCGGAGATCATTCCGATTTCATTTGAACGAGAAGAGCAGAAAAGTGAGGCTTACTCGGCCACCAACCCAAAGGCTCGCGTACCGGCAATTCAGTTCGGTGACATCGTCGTGACGGAGACGCCAGCGATCCTGGTTCTGATCTCGCAGCTTGCGCCCGAGGCGGCTCTGGCGTCGACAGACCCCTTCCAATTCGCAGCGCTGCAGGAATTCAACAGTTACATCTGCTCCACTCTTCACGTCGCCCATGCCCATCGCATGCGTGGCCATCGCTGGGTCGATGGCGAGGACCATGAAGAGGCGATGCGCAGAAAAGTGCCGGACTCTGTCGGAGGCTGTTATGCCTATATCGAAGAGCACGCTTTCACCGCGCCCTACGTCTTCGGAGACGCGTACACGATCTCTGATCCGTATCTTTTCACTCTGGCGCAGTGGATGGAGGCAGACGGGGTCGACCCCGGCGCGTTCCCCAAGATAGACGCGTTTCGGACGAGGATGCGAAAGCGATCCTCGGTTGCCCGCGCTCTGGACGTCGAAGCGGCGCTCAGGGCGAAGAATGGCTGACGCCGAAACGGCCAGCGCCTTGAAATGCGCGGGCCAACCCGTCAGTCCATCTTGGCCCGGTCGCCCATCAGATAGCGGGGTCCCGCCCCGTTTGATCCGGCGCTGTCGCCTGCGTTGTAGATGGCACAACGTTTCAGCGAGAGACAGCCGCAGCCGATGCAGCCGTCGAGAGTGTCGCGCAGTCTGGTGAGAGTGGCGATCCGTTCATCGAGGTCGCCGCGCATCTGGCGGCCCAGCGCGGTCCAGTCGCGTTTGGTTGGCGTGCGGCCATCGGGCAGCGCCGCCAGAAGCTTGCCGATCTCGGCAATGGTGTAGCCAAGCTGCTGCGCGATCAGGATGAAGGAGAGGCGCCGGATCTCGGCGCGGACGAAGCGGCGCTGCCCGCCTGCATTGCGGATCGCGGCGATCAGACCCCGCGATTCGTAGAACCGGATTGCCGAGACCGTGGTGCCCGTGCGCGCAGCCAACTGCCCGATGCTGATCCAGTCCGTTCCTTTGATGGCGGTCATGACAGGGCCTCCAAGAAAATGCTTGAGCTCAACTTAGGTTGAGGAATTACAACGACGGTCATACAGAGTCGAATCTGGCGAAAGGAGAGCCCATGGCTTATCTGGAACATGTCAACGTTACCTCGTCCGATCCTGATCGGTTTGCCCAGCTGATGTGCGATCTCTTTGACTGGAAGATCCGTTGGCGCGGCGATGCGACCCAGGGCGGGCACACCATTCATGTCGGTGAGACCAAGTCCTATATCGCGGTCTACTCAAAGGGCGTGACGGACGCGGCGATGGTCGACAGCTACCAGACGCCGGGCGGGCTGAACCATATTGCGGTGGTTGTCGACGACCTCGATGCCGTTGAGACCCGCGTCAAGGCGGCGGGCTATACGCCCGAGAACCACGGCGATTACGAGCCGGGCCGCCGGTTCTACTTCCGCGAGGATGACGGGATCGAGATCGAGGTGGTCAGTTATCCCTGACCCCTGAGGGTGCGTCATGAGCGCACCCTCGTCGTCTTGTAGCATCCGGTACAGACCCAAGGGTGCGCTGCCTGAGATCATTGTCTGCATACACACATGCCGGATCGCTTTTTTCTCCGGCTCGATTTTGACAATGACTTGGAGGCAGACATGTTTACCCCGATTGCGTCGCACGGCGCGTTTTCACCGCTCGTCTCGAGCGACGATACCACCCCCGCCCCGGCGGCCCCTCTGATGGGAACCAGCTCCCGGTCCGTAAACCAGGGCGCCGTGGGATCCAGCGGCACAGCCGCAGATCAGCACCTCTATGGGCCAGCCACTGGCGGCACCTGGTATGGCGGCGGCGGCGACGATACCCGTTCGGCAAGTGACGAGGACGATGTCCTCTTCGGCGGCGATGGTGACGATGAAATCCACGGCAACGATGGCGATGATGTCATCTACGATGGCGACGGTGTTGATCTGGCTTATGGCGGCGCGGGCGACGATCTCTTCATCGCCGAGGATGATAGCGACCATCCATACCAGCCTGAGCACGATGACTACTATTATGGCGGCATCGGGTTCGATCATATCTCTTACGAACTCTCTTCGACCGCCTGGTTGATCGACCTTGCAGAGGGCCACGCCTTTAACGGCGACGCGCTCGACGCGCTCCACTCCATCGAGGGGGCGACCGGCAGCAACCAGGGCGATTTCATCTATGGCAATCACCAGCACAACATCCTGTTCGGCCTCGCCGGAGATGACGAGATCGAAGGCGCAGGCGGCGATGATGAAATCAACGGCGGCGACGGCATCGACGACATGGATGGCGGGGACGGCATCGACACCCTCATCTTCACCGACAATGCCGAACGTGTCGTTGTCGATCTGAACACCGAAGAGGTCGACCACTTTGATCTGCAGAGCCGGTCAACCCCGACCTATTCCGAACGTGCCGTCAATTTCGAGAACGTGGTGGGTTCGGGCAATGCCGATGACCTCTATGGCTCGAGCATTGCCAACGTGATCAAAGGCGGAGATGGCGATGATTACATCCATGGCCGGATGGGCGATGACCTCCTCAAGGGCAACGCAGGCGCCGACGAAATCTACGGCGGCAAGGGCGATGACGACCTGCGCGGCGGTCTGGACAACGACGTCCTGAACGGCGGCGAGGGCGTCAACACGGCCGATGGCGGCGCCGGCGACGACATCATCGAGCTGGCGTTTATCGGCTCAAACGTCGCTCCTCTCGGCTACCGGATTGGCGGACCTTCAGAGGATACTGGTCCGGTCTCGCACCTCACCGCGACCGGTGGAGAAGGCGCGGACACTTTTGTCTTTGTCGATGGAGACGAACGGACCGAGATGATCGTCACGGATTTCGACGAAGACGAGGATTTTCTCTTCTTCAACAGTATCAATATGCAGGCGCAGGGGGTGTTCGACCAATCCCACAACATCTTCGGCGCGTACGACATGGACACCGCAGCCGATGGCTGGATCACCGAGGCCGATGACGGCTGGAGCCTCACAAACGGCGGCACGGCGCTGAAGTTCCAGTCCCAGGATGGCGCGAGCCTCGTTCTGGAGGGCGTGACGATCTTCGACACCGACGCCCTGATGTTCCCGGAGGGCGACTACAGCTACTTGAGGGGCGGCGGCGGTTTCTGATCCTGCACGCCTGAAACGAAAAAGCCGGGCGCACTCGCTGCGCCCGGCTTCATTCTTGAGAGCGCCTTTGCGGCTTAGAGCGTCCCCGCGCTCATCCGCTCGGCGATATGGTCGGCCTGACGGATCGCCAGCGACACGATGGTCAGCGTCGGGTTCTCCGCCGCTCCGGTGGTGAACTGCGAGCCGTCCGACACGAACAAGTTTTCGATGTCGTGGGTCTGGCCCCATTTGTTCACAACGCCGTCGCTCGCCTTCTCGGACATCCGGTTGGTGCCGAGATTGTGGGTCGAGGGATAGGGCGGCGTCGGGAAGGCCCGCGTCGCACCTGCCGCCTCGTAGACCGCCATCCCCTGCTTGTAGGCATGGTTGCGCATGGCGATGTCGTTGGGGTGGTCGTCGAAGTGCACATTCGGGACCGGCAGACCGAACTGGTCCTTGATCTCCGGATGGAGCGTCACGCCGTTCTTCTCCTGCGGCATGTCCTCGCCGACCAGCCACATGCCCGCCATGTTCTCATAGCCGTCCATGGCGGAGGTGAACTCGCGACCCCATGCGCCGGGATCGAGGAAGGCCGCCATGAACGGCAGACCGATAGACAGCGTCTCCATCTCGTATCCGCCGACAAACCCGCGGCTTGGGTCATGACGCGATTCATCCGTGATGATCCCGGCCATGGTCGTGCCGCGCCACATCCGGACCGGCTTCTCGAACACAGCGTAGACCGAACCGGTCATGTGCCGCATGTAGTTCTTGCCGACCTGACCCGACGAGTTCGCCAACCCATCGGGGAACATCGACGAGGCCGAGTTGAGCAGCAATCGCGGGCTCTCGAACGAGTTGCCCGCGACACAGACGGCGCGCGCTTTCTGGACATGCTGGTTGCCGTCCTTGTCGGCATAGAGCACGCCGGTGACCTTGCCCTGATCGTTGTGCTGGACTTGCAGCGCCATGCACTGCTCGCGCACCTCGAGCTTGCCCGTGGCCTCGCCCTTGGGGATGTCGACATAGCCTGCCGACCATTTCGCGCCCCATTTGCAGCCCTGGAAACAGAACCCGGTCTGCTGGCACATCGGGCGGCCATCATAATCCGCCGAGTTGATCGCCATTCGCCCGGTGTGCACGTCCTTGTAGCCGAGCGCCTTGGCCCCCTTCTCGAAGACCTTGAAGTTGTTGTTGCCCGGCAGGCCCGCACGGCCACCCGTGCGCGTCACGCCCAGCTTGTCCTCGGCCTTGGCATAGTAGGGTTCAAGATCGGCCAGCGTGATCGGCCAGTCCAGAAGGTTCGCCCCTTCGATGTCGCCATACTCGGTCTTGATGCGGAACTCGTGGTCCTGAAACCTCAGCGAGGCCCCGGCCCAGTGCTGGGTCGTGCCGCCAACCGATTTCACGATCCAGGCGGGAAGCCCTGCGAAATCCTTGGCCACGCGCCAGTCGCCGGATGTGGTCCGCGTATCCAGCCACGCAAGCTGGCTGAACGAGCCCCATTCGTCGTTGATGAAGTCTTCCGGGTTGTGACGCGCGCCTGCCTCTAAGCTGACGACATCAATTCCCTTTTGCGCAAGTTCGTTGGCGAGAACGCCGCCGCCCGCGCCGGTGCCGATGATGACGACGACGCCGTCGTCGTTCAGATCATATGGTGCTGGCATGGTCCGTCCTCCTCACAGCCAATCGATGTCGTCAAAGCCGTGCTCGAGGTATCCGCCCTTGGAATAGGACTCGCCCTCGTAGCCAAATGCCGGCCAGACGTCTTGCTGGTTGTAGAGGCCGACCACCAGCCCGCCGCGCACGGTCTGGAAGAACGGCGTCGTCTCGATCGCGCGCAAAAGCGCCACGCGGTCGATCTCCCATCCGGTCTCGAGATAGGACGGGTTCCCCGCTGCCACGGCGGACGCGTTCAACGCGGCGATCCCTTCCTCGATCATCGGCGCGGCATCGTCGGTATCGTGCCCCTTGACGGCGGCGGCATAGTAACGATCGCCGAGCTTGTCGTGGGGATAGATATCGCGGGCCATCTGCACGAGGGTCGCGAAGCTCTCGGGCTTGAGCGCGGTCACTTCCGCCGCCCATGCCTCTCCGGTATGCGCGACGAAGCCCGGGCCAACCACCAGCGCGGCACCAAAGGCGGTGCCGGACGCCAACAGCTCGCGCCGGGTCATCGACCGCGGGTCTGCTTGCTTGGTCATGTCATTCCTCCGTTAGACTTGAGCCGCCCGATCTGGATGCCGGGCTCAGCGGGTATTCTATTGAAACCTCCCATGGCGCTGGAGCACCTCGATTTCATAACCATCGGGATCGGTGATGAAGAAGAAGCGCGCCACCAACTCGCCATCCGGGGCGAAATCGACCAGCTTGCGCGGGGCAAGACCTGCCCCCATCATGCGCGCATGCTCGGCATCGACATCGTCGACACAGACCGCGAAATGGCCGTAGCCGTCGCCGAGATCATAGGGCTCCGACCGATCCTTGTTGACCGTCAATTCAAGCTCGAAATCGTTTTCAGGATTGCTGAGATAGATCAGGGTGAAGGACGAGAAGTCCAACCGGTCGGCGACTTTCAATCCAAAGGCAATGTCATAGAAGTTCAGCGATCGCGTCTCATCCAGCACGCGGATCATGGAATGGATGGCTTTCGCCACGGCGTTCCTCCCCAGAGTGGTCTGTTTTTCAAACCAGTATGGGCGCGCGATTCCCCCG
>CAYYZH010000172.1:0-1199 GCA_964475765.1 uncultured Limibaculum sp. | reverse complement strand
GTTGAGGCGCTGAAACAAGCCGAACACCCTGTCGCGGTGCTCCTGCGGAATACCGATCCCGTTATCTGTCACGGTGATCTCTACGCCATTCGGCAGTTGCCGGCCGGATACTTCGATCTCAGGCGTCCGGCCAGGTCGGCGAAACTTGATCGCATTGACCAAGAGGTTCTGGAACAGCATCCGCAGCTGTACTCTGCTTCCCAGAACGTGCGGCAATTCAGAGACCAGCAAAGCGGCGTCGGCCTCTGTGCGGGCACTCTTGAGATCCTCCCAGATTTCATCGATCAGCAAGTTCAGGTCGACGAGTTCGGTGCCCACTCCTCCGTCAACGATCCGCGAGTAGACAAGCACGTCATCGACCAACTGGCGCATGCGCTTGTTGGTGCTGTCCATATCTGTCAGCAGATCCTGCGCATCGGGGCCCAGATCTCCCGTTTCGGACATCTCGTTGATCAGCATCGCAATGGTGTTGGAGGGTGATTTCAAGTCGTGCGAGACGGCATAGGTGAACTCTGCCTGCTCGCGGTTTGACTGCTCCAGCCGGGAGACAACGCCAGTCAGTTCGCTGGAATGGACCCGCTCCAGTTCCAGCTCCCGAAGCTGTTGCCGGTTTCCTTGCCACCAGAGAAAGCCCAAAAGCGAAAGGAAGGCAGCCGCAACTGCGCCTATTGCGCCATAAACGCGCGTTTTCGTCCAGAACACCGGTGTTCCAAAGTACTTCTCCTGCAGGGCCGCATGCACATCCGAAAGCAGATATCCCGGGATCACGGCATTCAGCCGCTCTCGCACCGCGCCCAGTCCGGGGCGCAGAGCCGGGGCAAGCTCTGAGCTGAACAAAGCCCCTTTGTAGATCTCGACCTTGTCCGAAGCGCCACGCTCCGCAAACAGCTTTTCCGCGGCCAAAGGAAGCGTAAGAATCTCATCGTATGTGCCATCGAGCAATCCATCGACCAACGCATCAATGGACGGTGCGTGCACGATATCGACATCAGCGAGCGATCTCCGGCTCTCATCGCTCAGAGATTGCGGAAGGACGCCAACTCTGTGTCCGCGCAATGGGTTGGCCAAATCGCTCGGCGGATTGTCTTTCCTGTAGAACAGTCGATAGTCGATCCTTTGCACCGGCAACGCAAAATCCATCCGCGCTGCGCGCTGTTCAGAGATGAACAGGAGCCCCGCCGCGTCCAGTCCGCTCGCAG
>CAYYZH010000171.1:0-9365 GCA_964475765.1 uncultured Limibaculum sp. | reverse complement strand
CACCGCCGAGGCGGGTGACGTGCATCTCATCGACAGCACCAGCGCCAAGGCCCACATGAAGGCCAAGACCCCAAGCGCCGAGTGTCGGGCTTTCCCAATCGTCTTCGACGAACCGGATATCGTGCAGGTCCATGTCGATGCCGATGGCGGCGAGCGATCCGAGATACTGGTCCTGAAGATCCGGCGGCGAAGGTTTGATGAGCACCTGATACTGGTAGTAGTGCTGGAGCCGGTTCGGGTTCTCGCCATACCGCCCATCGGTCGGACGGCGCGAGGGCTGGACATAGGCTGCCGCCCATGGGTTCGGCCCCAACGCGCGCAGTGTCGTCGCGGGGTGAAAGGTGCCAGCACCGACTTCCATGTCGTAGGGCTGCATGATCGCACAGCCCTTTGCTGCCCAGTAGTTGGACAGGCGGAGCAGAATCTCCTGAAACGAACGTGGTGCGGTCTCGGACATGGCTCAGGTGCCGGGCTGTTTCGTGGTGCGCGCACGCATACGCGCAGGCCGTGTCCGGGTCAATGCGGCGGGCGGGCCTCTTTACGACAGTGCCCAAGGTGCGCAGGATGCGGCATCGGCAGGGGAGGAGATTGTCATGGAAGAACGGGTCGCCATCGTCACCGGTGGATCAAGCGGAATTGGAGCGGCCACAGCCTTGATGCTGGCAGAACGCGGCGTGCGTGTTGCTCTGACCTATGTCGGCAACAAGGAGGGAGCTGAGGAGACGGCAGCCGCTTGTGAGGCCAAGGGGGTCGAGGCCGCAGCCCTGCAGGGCGATGTCTCCAGCGACGACGATTGTATCAAGGTCGTGCGCCAGGCCATCGCACGCTGGGGCCGGGTGGATGTCCTCGTCAACAACGCAGGCACCACAAAGGTCGCGAGCATGAGTGACCTCTCGGCGCTGAGCGCCGAGGACTTCCATCGCATTTACGGGGTCAACGTCGTCGGCACCTATCAGATGACCCGCGCGGCGGAGGATGCGTTGCGCGCCAGTGACGCAGGGTCGGTGATCAATACTTCTTCGATTGCCGGGTTGGCCGGAATGGGCTCCTCCATGGCCTATGCGGCATCGAAAGGCGCGTTGAACACGATGACCCTGTCGCTGGCCCGAACACTCGCGCCGGATGTGCGCGTCAATGCGGTTTGCCCCGGTTATGTCGCCTCGGAGTGGTGGGACAGCCTTGCGGACGAGACCATTGGCAAGATGAAGGCCCGCTCGACCAGCGCGGCGCTGTTGCAGCGTGTGTCATCGTCCGAGGATGTGGCTGAAGTGATCCTCTTCCTTGCGCTTGGCGCACGTTCGATGACTGGTCAGATGCTGACGGCAGATAACGGGATGACGCTGAACATCGGGCAGCCTCTGGTGGATGCGCACCGGTAGGACGCCTGTATTTGAGTAACGCTTGGCTGCAAATCTGCGTGACTACGGTTTGCTGATCCCGCAGCGCCGTGTATTCTCTCGCGAGTTTCCGGACTAGCGAGGGGCGGCGCGTGGCAAATCTTCGGTTTCTGCTGATCTTTGCGGCGTCCATGGTCCTTGCGGTCATGCCTGCATCGGCGGAGCAGCGCCTTGCGCTGGTGATCGGCAATGACAGCTATGTCGAGGTCTCACCGCTTCAGAAGGCGGTGAATGACGCGGAGACAATGTCCCAGACCTTCGCGGCGCTGGGCTTTGAGGTCATCAAGGCCACTGATGTCGGGCGACGCGACATGAACCGCACGCTGTCCGAGTTCACCGCGCGGATCCAGCCCGGCGACGTCGCAGCAGTGTTCTTTGCGGGCCACGGGGTAGAGATCAACGGCGAGAACTTCCTTTTGCCGGTGGACATTCCCGACGCCTCGCCAGGTCAGGAGGGTTTTGTCCGGTCCGAGGCGATCAGCCTCAACGCCGTGCTCGATGCGCTCAACAGCCGTCAGGCGCGCCTGAACATCGTGCTGCTCGATGCCTGCCGGAACAATCCCTTCACGCCGCAGGGCAGCCGGTCGCTTGGCGCCACGCGGGGGCTGGCCCGGATAAACGCGCCGCAGGGCACGTTCATCATGTACTCGGCGGATGCAGGTGAGGCGGCGCTTGATCGTCTGAGCGATAGTGATCCGCACCAGAATTCGGTCTTCACCCGTACGCTTGCGCCTCTAATGGCCGAACCGGGCCGGGATCTCGTAGACCTTGCCCGTGAAGTCCGCCGCAAAGTGCGCGCGCTGGCCTCGACCGTCTCGCACCAGCAGACGCCCGCATACTACGATGCGGTGCTGGGGAGCTTCCAGTTCAAGCCGGCCGCTCAGCCCGCGGTCGCCACAACCCCGGCTCCATCGGCTGGAACAGGGACAGGAACGGTTGCCGCGGCGCCGCAGGCCACGCCAGAAGAGGATATCAAGTCGGACTTCACGCTAGCCCAGAGCATCAACGCGCCCGAGGCATGGGAGGCGTTTTTGACGCGCCATGCCGACAAGCCAAGTGACTTTTATGTGCTGCTCGCCAAGGCTGCCCTTCTAAAGTTGCAGACGGAGTCGCAGCAATCGGCGACCGCGCCGTCAGGAGGCGGATCGCAGCAGGCTCAGACGGGTGGGCAGACCAATCTGGCCGCCAATGGCTCTCTCTCTCAGCAGGGTGCAACCGGACAGCTTAGCGGAGCGCAAACCGGTGGAGGGCAGTCCGCAGTCAATCAAGACTGGGGCAACCAGACCGGTCAGCAAGGCTTTCAGGGACAGCAAGGCGGGCAGGGCGCGGGCTCGACCCGCACGGAGTACGGTCAGCAATACGCGGCGCTTGAGCCAGCGGAGTTGCAGGATTTTGGCGTGCAGCCGACCGCTGACCTCTACACCGGCGCGATGCACGCCCCGACACCAGTGTCGATCCCCGGCGGTCGGACCGTGACAACGGCAGATCTTGCGGACATGCAGGCTCTTGGTCAGCGCTTCCTCGTGCTCGACGTGTTGGGCGGCAACCAGCGGTTACCCAACGCGCAGTGGGTTGTGGGAGCATCCGAGGCCGGATCGTACAACGACCAGATCCAGAGCGATTTCGGGGCATACCTCCAACAGGCAACCGGTGGAGATTATGGCGTCGGAATGGTGCTGTACTGCCAAGGCATCCAGTGTTGGATGTCCTACAACGCGGCGCTTCGGGCGATCAATCTCGGCTATACCAACGTGATGTGGTATCGCGGCGGGGTCGAAGCTTGGCAGGCCGCGGGCGGGTATCTCGTGCCGTGGTAGGACGGTGCATCTGAAGTCGCTTAAAGCGCCTGGGTCCGCTTTCTCAACTCGAATTTCTGAACCTTGCCGGTGGACGTCTTTGGCAACTCGCCAAAGACCACATTGCGCGGGCATTTGAAGTGGGCGAGATTCTCGCGGCAGAACGCGATGAGGTCCTCCGCCGTCGCTGCACTCCCGACTTTCAACTCGACAAAGGCGCACGGGGTCTCGCCCCATTTCTCGTCCGGTTTTGCCACCACCGCGACCATGGCGACATCGGGGTGTTTGTAGAGCGTGTCTTCGACCTCGATCGATGAGATGTTCTCCCCGCCCGAGATGATCACATCCTTGGCCCGGTCCTTGATCTGGACATAGCCGTCGGCGTGCATGACCGCGAGGTCGCCGGAATGGAACCAGCCGCCGGCGAAAGCCTCCTCGGTGGCTTGAGGGTTCTTCAGGTAGCCTCTCATGACGACATTGCCGCGCAGCATGATCTCGCCAATGGTCTCGCCGTCCCGGGGCACGGGGATCATCGTGTCGGGATCCATCACGTCGATCCCCTCAAGCTGCTGATAGTTCACGCCCTGACGGGCCTTCAGCCGGGCCTGTTCCGCGGCGGGCAGGTCATCCCATTCGGTTTTCCATTCATTGATGACCGCCGGACCGTAGACCTCCGTCAGTCCATAAAGGTGTGTGACATCAAATCCCGCCGTGTCCATTGCGGCCAGCACCGATTCCGGCGGGGGCGCAGCGGCGGTGAGGAAGGAGACGCGGCTCGGCAGATCGCGTTTCTCGGCCTCGGGTGCCCCCAGCAGGGTCGACATCACGATCGGCGCGCCGCAGAGATGCGTGACCCCATGATCGGCAATGGCATCGAACATCGCCTTGGCCCGGACCTGCCTCAGGCAGACATGGGTGCCTGCCACCAAACTGACAGTCCACGGAAAGCACCAGCCATTGCAGTGAAACATCGGGAGCGTCCAGAGATAGACGGATGCACCCGTCAGCGTCGCATGAACGGCGTTGCCCGTTGCCAGCAGATACGCACCGCGGTGGCTGTAGACGACGCCCTTCGGATTGCCGGTCGTGCCGGACGTGTAGTTCAGGCTGATCGCATCCCATTCGTCGTCAGGCTTCATCCATTCAAACTCGGGGCTACCGGTGGCAACGAACGCTTCGTAGTCCTCGCCCAATCCGGTCGCAGGGGCATCTGCAGTCGGGTCGGTGTACTCGACAACCTTTGGTCGTGGCCCCTCCATCAGGTCCAGCGCTTCGCCCATCAGAGGGGCAAGTTCGCTGTCGACCAGCACCAGCTTGGCCTCGCCATGGTCCAGGATGAAGGCAACCCCGGCGGCGTCCAGCCGGGTGTTGAGCGCGTTCAGGACCCCGCCCATCATCGGCACGCCATAGTGAGCCTCGAGCATTGGAGGCGTGTTCAGGAGTAAAGCAGAGACCGTCTGCCCCGGTCCGATCCCGGCCTTGACCAGAGCGCTCGCAAGCTGGCGTGCGCGCGCGTAGAATGCGCGATAGTCGCGCCTGAGGTCGCCGTGAATGATCGCTGTCTTCTCCGGGAATACAGCGGCAGAGCGGGCGAGAAAACTGAGCGGCGTCAAAGGCTGATAGTTGGCCGCGCACCGGTCAAGGTTCTGGCGATAGGCGTCTGTCATCTCTCTCCCCGCGTCTTCCCGCTTTTTGGTCTTCTAGCGCCGCTCTCGCGCAACGCCAAAAACTTCTCGCGCAGGGTTGCCGCGGTGATATGGTCCCGGCCTTCCTCAACGGGGGATGCACATGGGCATTTCACTGGACGGCAAGACCGCGATCATCAGCAGCACGTCGCCTGATATCGGGCAGGCGATGGCGCAGCGGTTTCTGGATGCAGGCGCAAAGGTGATGCTGGCCGCGCCGAATGAAAAGTCCGGGTCCGGTACGGTGTCCGGAACCGAAGACCGGTTTGCCCGGTTTCAGGACGTCGCGCAGGATCGGCTGAAGATCGCCAACCTGATCGCGGCGACGGTCGAGCAGTTCGGCAGGATCGACATTCTGGTGAATGCGGCGCAGTCGATTTCGGCGCCTGGCGCGTTTCTCGATCTCGATTCGCAGCAGTTCGATGCGGCCTTCGGCGACAATGTGCGCAGCGTCTTTCAACTCAGTCAGGCCGTCGCAAAACGGATGATCGCGCAGGCTGGAGACTCAGATGATGCAGACCCTGCCGGCGCGATCGTCAATATCTCCTCCATCGCGGCAACACGGACGGTGCCGGCATTGTTGACCTTTTCGGTGTCCAATGCAGCGCTCGATCAGTTGACGCGGTCGATGGCGGCATCGCTGGCGCAGCACGGGATCCGGGTCAATGCCGTCGCGCTGGGCGGTGTGGTGACCGAGCGTTTGCGCCAGGCGTTTCGCGAGCATGAGGACTTGCGCGATGACATGATCGCGGTCACGCCGATGGGCCGTCTCGCCGAGCTTGAAGAGGCCGCAGATGCTGCGGTCTATGCCGCGTCGGATCAGGCGAGCTACGTCACGGGTCAAGTGATCGCGGTTGATGGCGGGCGTACCTTGCTCGATCCGCTGGCGTCTCCCGTCAGATAGGAGCATCGGACTCGAGCCATCCCCGGTAGCGCACGATCAGCCCGCCCCCAAGCGGAGCAATCATCCCGACATCAAAGTGAAACTGGCCGTTCTCGACATATTCGGAGCTGTCACTGACCGGCAGAAAGATCGCTGGCAGGGGCAGGCCAAAGACCCAGCCGCGCGTGACTTCCAATGCCATGCGACCATCCGCAACCGGCAGCGAGAGTTCAAACCGGAACGGGCCGAAGCGCTCGAAGACATGTCCCGTCTTGGTGCCGATTGAGAGGTGGGAGCGAAAGAGACGCCCGGCAAATTCGCGTTCCCAGGTCTCACCTTCCGTTGTGGTGGTTTTGGTGACGCAAACGGGCACGTCTGCGCCTGCTTTCGGAAACCGGAAGATCGCGGCGAGGAGGCGGGCCATCCAGCTCTTACCTCGTTCGACCGAGGCACGCCCCGTCAAGCGTTCGAAATCGAACACCCAGTGCGATTGCTGATGCACTGGATCGAGATCGGTCCAGACCGGCCCAAGTGCGCGTTGAAAAAGTGGTTGGACGATCTCTTCGTTGCGATGGGTCGTGACCTTGAGGTCCTGCATCGCGTCTTCGGCTTGATCGAGGGGAAAGGCGGCAACGCACGCTCTGGCGCCGGGCGCAATTCGGGTGAAATCGCGCAGAAGCGTTCGGACGGCTATGGTAGGAATGAACGGCCCATCACCTTCTTCGACCAGCAGACGCCAGCGCCGACGTATTGGATCACCTCGAACGGTTCCGGTGACGTCCACGATCATGCCGCCGCGGTCCGTGCCCAAGGGCTCGAGCCTGTCCGCCATCCATTGCATCGCCCGCACCCAGAACGGATTGGCAGAGACAAGACCAACACGCCGAAGCGCGCCGAACAGGCGCAGTCCCGCGTTCATTACGGGCAGTTCCAACCCTGCGCGAAAGAGAACCGAGCGCGCGCCAAATGCAGCGGGAAAGAGCGTGAGATCAGGAACGGAGATCATCCGCGCCGCGCGTCGGGTGCCTGCGTCCAGATCATAGGTGCGCCGGGATGACCACGTCGGAGCTTCTCGCCATGCTCCGCCACGCCAAAGCCGCATCGGACGGCCCATCTGGTTCAGGATGCTGGCGATGACCGAATATCCCCGCGGCGCCCGGTTGCCTGGCAGGATAGCGCTTGCGATGACGTCGATACGGTCCATGTCGTCGGAGAGGACGCTGACGACGGCGGAGGAAAGCCCGGGCACGCTCGAGGCCCCGCTGATCGCGAAGCACCCTTTGGCGATGGCCAGATCATCCAATGCGGTAATCCCTGTGCTGAAAGGCGCATCATCCGACAGATCGAGATAATGGACCGCGCTTTCCAGACAGAACTGAACCAGCCGGTAGGGATCGTCTCCATAGCTGTGGAAGGGGCCGGCTGCATCGACCAGCACGTCTGGGGCGAGCTGAGTGATCGGTGTAAGGTCGCCTGATGTGTCAATGCGCGCCGCCGTGCATCCAAGCTGCGTGGCGAGGGCTTTCGCCTTGCCCGCATTGCGTCCAGCCACAATCACGTCATGACCGTCGCGCACCAGAAGATCACAGAGCTTGCTGCCGAAGACGCCATAGCCGCCGACAACAAGGACCCTGGCCACAGGCTACCCGATCAGCCGATCACTGAGGGACGGCTCGGGCATCATGCACATCTCCCGCCGCCCGAGCAGCGCATAGCGGTTGCGGGCGATCCGGCGGTAGAGCCATTCCCGAAATGGGCGCGGCAGTATGCGTAGAACCGAAAGCAATCGACCGATCCCGCCGATCCGTTCGCCAACCCGAATGATCGCCTCCATCGAGGTCCAGACTTTGCCGTCCTCGAGGAAGAGCCAGCTGTCAGGATCTGAAACGTCGAGCCCATAGTGCGTCAGAACGGCTTGGCCGAGATCGCGTTGCACGGGGCAGATCTTGATCTCGCCCTGTTTGTCAAAGCGCGCAATCATACGCGCGCCGAAGGTGCAGAGGACGCAGTCGCCATCCATGAACGCGATGGGTTGGTTGTCTTCAAATGCAGGGACCAAAGGATCCAAACGGTGCGAGAACCGTTGATCACTAGCGTCCGGTGACGCGTACCGACCCTTGATCTGCTGTCCCATGCCACCTGTTCGAGCTGACTGACGGCCATATCATGCCATCAACCGAGCCGGATGCGTAGTCGTCGATTTGCCGCGAGGCCGCGGCGATCAGGTCGGCTGTTCCTCGTCGCCATCCGCATCGCCGCTGCCTTTGGGCAGGTTGAACAGCGCATCGGGATCGACTGCATCGGTGTCGATATCGGTGGTGTCGGTCGGATCGCCATCGGCCCGCGGGTCGTCAAGGCTGAAACTCTCGAAGCCCTCGACATTGCTGGGCAGGGCCTGACCTTCCATCCCCGGCTCGGCAAGGCTCTCGACTACAGGCATCAGACTGATGCGCTCCTCGGGCGTCGGCACCGCTTCTTGCAGCTTGGCCTTCTTCTCCGCCGCCTTGGTGACGGCAGCATCGAGATCGATCTGTGTGCAAAGCCCCAGCGCGACCGGATCGACGGGCTGGATGTTCGCGATGTTCCAGTGGCTGCGATCCCGGATGGTCTGGATCGTCGGCTTGGTCGTGCCGAGCAGTTTCGAGATCTGGCTGTCTTCCATCTCCGGGTGATACCGCACCAGCCAGGCAATCGCGCTCGGTCGGTCCTGACGCTTGGAGACCGGCGTATACCGCGGCCCCTTGCGCTTTTGCTCCGGCGCCACGGTGCGCTTCAGAAGGGTCAGCCGTTGTACCGGATCGCCCTCGCACCGCTTGATCTCGTCAGCCGTCAACTGGTTGTTCGACACCGGATCCATGCCTTTGATGCCGATGGCGACCTCGTCATCGGCAATGCCTGCGATTTCCAGCTCGTGCATGCCGGTGAAATCGGCAATCTGGCGGAATGTCAGCGTTGTGTTGTCAACCAGCCAGACGGCGGTTGCCTTGGGCATCAGGGGCAGATCATCGGCCATTATGTCTCTCCTCAGCGCGCATACGTCATCCCTGGTCCGAAGACCGGGGCGCTGGCAGCGCTTCCAACGGTTTCGAGGGGAAGTCTCACGCGCTATATAGGCGGGAGGTTGCGGAAAGAAAAGACGAATCTGTCATGCGAACACTGCTTGCGATCCTGATGAGCCTTGTTGGAAGCGCTGCCTTGTCGGCGGACCGAGCGGGCGATTTCACCCACTATGTTCTGGCGCTGAGCTGGAATGCGTCCTGGTGCGAGATCGAGGGTGATGCCCGCGATGCGCCGCAATGCGATGCCCGCCATGATATCGGGTTCACGTTGCACGGGCTTTGGCCGCAACAGGACCGGGGCTGGCCGGAGTACTGCCGCACATCGCACCGTGATCCGTCTCGCCGCCAAAGCCGGGAGATGTCGGATATCATGGGCTCTTCTGGGCTGGCTTGGTATCAGTGGAAGAAACCTGGGCGCTGTTCGGATCTGCCCGCGCAGGACTATTACGATTTGGCGCGGGAGGCGTTTCACCAGATCGCAAAACCTGAAGTGCTTCGGCGGTTGGAAAAGTCTGTGCGGCTCTCTCCCGACATCGTCGAGCAGG
>CAYYZH010000170.1:0-9473 GCA_964475765.1 uncultured Limibaculum sp. | reverse complement strand
TCGCTGCCGGTCGTGGCCTATACGACGACCGCGATGGACGACGAGACCGCCTATCAGCACACCAAGACCTATTGGGAGCAGAAGGCCGCGATGGGCGAGGGAGCCGCGTGGTGGAACGGTGTCGATGCCGCGCTGCTCGAGAACATCACGGGCAAGATCCATCCCGGCGCGCTACGCTACTATGGCGAAGCAGGAATGGCCGTGCCGGAAAGCGGAAGCTGACGGCGGCCCCGCACCGTGCATGACAGGACGAGGCTGGGCAAGCGGCCGGCCTGACCATGAGCAGGTCGCTTTGGGCCATCCTCGGCCTCGTCACGATCACCTTTCACCTCGGCCTGATCTTTTCCGGGCTGGTGCCGAACCTTGTGGCGCGTCCGCTCCATCTGGCGCTGGCGCTGCCCTGGGTGTTGTGTTTCGGCATGTCGGGGGTCATGCGTATCTCCGGCTGGGTGTTGGCGACGCTCGGCATCGGCGGCTGCCTCTGGATTGCTTGGCATCAGAGCGCGCTCAGCGATCAATACGGGTTTCTTGAGGGGAACTTCCAACTCTTCCTCGCCATCGTCCTGATTGTCGTGGTGCTGGAGGCCGCGCGCCGGGCCATCGGCTGGCCGTTGCCGCTGATCGCGGCGCTCGCACTGGGCTACGGTCTCTGGGGGCAGAACATCCCGGGAGAATTCGGCCATGCCGGAACGCCGCTCGCCAGTTTTTTCGGCACGCTGACCATCGCCGAAGGCGGGCTTTGGGGCAGCCTGACCGGTGTCTCGGTCAACGTCGTCGCGATCTTCGTCATCTTCGGTGCGGTTCTGAATGCCGGGGAGGCCGGGCAGGGCTTCATGAACATCGCAACCGCAGCGGCGGGGCGTCTGAAAGGCGGCGCTGCGAAAGTCTCGGTCCTCTCCTCGGCGCTGTTTGGGTCGATCTCGGGCTCTGCCTCCGCGAATGTCGCCTCAACCGGGGCGATCACGCTGCCCGCCATGACGCGGCTCGGCTATCCCGGTCGTCTGGCCGGTGCGGTTGAGGCAGTTGCCTCCTCCGGCGGTCAGATCATGCCGCCCCTGATGGGTGCGGGCGCCTTCGTGATGGTCGAACTGACGGGGGTGCCCTACACGCAGATCATGGCGGCGGCGCTGCTTCCGGCGCTCCTTTATTTTCTCGCGGTCTGGGTTGGGATCAACGCCTTTGCCGACCGCCACAACCTGCCGCCGATCGATGCTGCGAACCGTCCGTCGGGGCGAGATGTGGCGATCACCTCGGCCTTCTTCCTCGTGCCCTTCACGGTGCTCATGTGGGGCATGTTCGGGCTTTCGCTGACGCCGCAATACGCCGCCGCGATGGCGATTCTGACCGGAGCGGCGATGCTGGTCGTCGATGCGAGGCTGACCTTCGATGCGGGTCGGACGTTAGAGCGCGCCGTCGAGGCTTGCCTGACCGCGGGGCGTCAGGTGGCCATGATCGCGTCGATCATCCTCTGCGCCTCGCTGATCATCGGGGTGCTCTCTATCACCGGGCTGGGGGTCAAGATCACCTCGCTCATTCTCTCCGGATCGGGCGGGCTGTTGTGGCCGTCGCTTCTGCTGACAGCGTTTGCCTGTCTGATCCTTGGGATGGAGGTGCCGACGACCGCGGCCTATGTCATCTGCGTCTCCGTTGCGGGGCCCGCGCTCATCAAACTGGGCCTCGACCCGCTGCAGGCGCATCTTTTCGTTTTCTGGTTCGCGCTCCTGAGCACGATCACGCCGCCGGTTTGCGGGGCGGTCTTCATCGCTGCCGGCATGGTTGGCGAGAACTGGCTGCGTGTGGCGCTGGTTGCCATGACGCTGGGCGTTGGGCTTTACATGATCCCGCTCGGGATGATCTCAAATCCGGGCGTGATCGGTCTCGCCGGTGATCCCGTGACGGCGCTTTTGTCGGCGACCAAGATCGGGCTTGGCCTGACAGCGCTCTCCTACGGGATCATCGCGCCCTTGCATCCGATGCTCAGGGTCGGCCTGCTTGCGGGAGGCGCCTTTGCAATCCTCTACCCCTTTGGATGACGTCCGATGATGCAGACGCCCCTGATTGCGCTTGAGATCCACGATGCTTCGCTGTGGGAGCCCAGTCGGGTTCTGCCGATCATCGAGACGATGGAACGCTGGGGCTATAACGCGCTGGTCTTGCACCAGAACGATCTGCTGGATGTCTGCACGCAGTTGGGTCTGACGGCGAACTATGGCGTCTCGGATCTCAGGCTCAAGAAGGTGCGCAACAACGCGGCATGGCTCAATCGGCTGGTCGAGCGGCTGGAGCGGTTCGGGGCGGAGCTGTTCTTCGAGATCAAGGAGCCGTCCTTTCACGACTATGCGCTGGAGTTCTACCCCGATCTTATCGGGGCCGACACGCAACCCGACCCGCTACATCCCGATTGGGCTGCGTTGTGCACGGCCAAGACATCCGATCTCCTTGAGCGCGTGCCTGGCATTGGCGGCTTCATCGTGAACCTGTCGTCACCAGAATCGCGGGTTTCCCTGCCGGACTACCTCGCGATCCATGGATCTGCGGGCGGACAGGGCGCGTGGTTCGACCGGATGATCGCGGCCATCCACACGCCATTGTTCGAAGCTGGCAAGGCGCTCTACATTCGCGATTTCTCCTACACGGCGGACATGCAGTCCGATGTGCTTGCTGCCGTGGATCGGTGCGAGGGCGCGGTCGGGGCAAGCGTCAAGATCACTGCGCATGACTACTTCCCCGAGTTTCCGGAGAACCCTGCCGCACGTACGGTGACGGCCCCGCTGATCCTCGAGTTCGAAGCTTTTGGCGAACACACCGGTTGGGGCGTGGTGCCGAATTGCCGAGTGGCCGAGTTCGCCCGGCGCATGGTGGGCTATCGCGAGATGGGCGCGCAGGGTCTGCTGATGCGCACAAGCTGGGAGGCGATCACGGGGGCCAACGCGCTGGACACGCTGAGTGCCGTCAATGTGTATGCGCTGCCCCGGCTGGTCGCGGCGGACGCCGAGCCTGGTGCACTGGTGCAGGGCTGGCTGGGCGAAGCGTTTGGCGTCGGTGGCCCGCTGGCCGAGCGAGTTGGCGATCTTATGCTGCAGAGCTGGGATGTTCCTGCTGCGGCCTACTGGAACGGCAAGGTGTTTCCGCGACACTCCTGCTTGCCCTCGACTTGGCAGGAGGGTTGGCTGTCGATGGCAACCAACGGCATGGGACGCCGGGACCGGGACCTTGCCATAACTGCTGATGACCCGGAGCTGAGTGAGGAGGCCCGCGCGCGCCTGTTCGCGGCAAAAGACGAAGCAACGCGGTTGGCCGACCGGCTGGCCTCGGAGGCGAGAGACCTTGCCGAGCAAATGCCGCCGGCGCTCGCGCGCCTGTTGACAGCGTTCGACTGGCTCCCGCTCTTTGCCCGTCAGTTCGAGCTTGCGACCAAGGCGGCGTTTTATGCTGCGAGAGCGTCTGCACAGGATCTTGCCGAGATCCCAGCCTTGCGGGCCGGGTTGTTGGCCTTGGCCGACGAGATTGGACAACGGCTGGGCGCCGCCGAAGACCTGCCGCACCATCACCATGTGCTGTTCGATCCGGGGCAGATCCGGCGGTTCGTACGTTCGCTGCCGGATGCCTGATCCGAACGACCTCTAGCGCACGAGGGGTTCCTGTTCGCCATGGCGCTTGCGTCGTCCGCGTCCACCGAGAAATTCGGCCTCGATCTCGAGTGATTTCGTCGTGACGGCCCCGCGAATGGCGGTTGGTAGCCGCGACCCCGTATGGTCGCGCAGCACGATATCCGCGCCGGCATCGGTGAACCTGGCCTCGCCGAGAAACAGTACGGCGCCCTGCAGGGACGTGATGCTGAGGCGGACGCCGCCCTTCTCCGGCTGCGAAAAGATGAGCTGGCGCACCGCAATGCCTTCGGACACACCCTGATCGGCGACGATGGCGCCAACGATCTGCGGGCGTTTCAGCACGTTTGCCATCTTCGCCCGGCCCGATAGCGCCTTGTCGAGCAGCACATAGTGACGCTGGTTCACGCAGACAAAGCTGACGCCCATCGTCTCTGCAAGCGCGAGGCCAAAGGTGGGCCCGCGTAGCCGTTTCATGACCGCGCCGAGCGTCTTGGCTGTTTCGGTCCGCAGGGGGACAGGACGCGGTTTTGGCGCGATCCGATCAAGGTCTGCGTCATCGGAGGAAACGCCGGTCTTATGGACAAGCAGCGCGCGCGTGAACGCGGCCTCGTCCAGGATGTGTTGGCTGTGTTCCGCCCGTAGCGCATCCAGCACCCGCAGGGACTCGCGGTTTCCGATGTTGGCCAAAGCACGCAGGATTGCACTCAGGAGATCGTCATCCGCATCGCGCACCGCATTATGCAGCGCGTCCCGCGCAACATCGCTGTCAATCGCGCCCAACCCTTGCGCCGCCCGGCGGCGAATCACCTGGGTGCTGGCCGGATCCGCCAACACGTCGCTCAGAAGCTTCGCGACTTCCTCGGAGGGCTCGTTTCGCGCGAGGATACGGATTGCGCGTGCCAGTGAGATCCCGGTGTCTTCGGCCATCCCCGAAGCGATCCGGCGCTTGAGCGCCTTGATGTCCTGCGCGTCGAGACGTGGCTGCCCGAAGAGAGCGGCATTCGCCTGCAACAGCTCGGTCGTCTTTGGCGCGAGGTCCATGGCGGTGTCTTGCATGTCAGCCCCCTAGCACGGATCCCGGATCCAGCAGCTCGCCAGCATGGCGTCGGCCTGATCCGATGTGATGTCGCGGCTGGTGGTGTCGATGCACCCGATGCCGTCGACATCGATGCCCATCAGGTTGGTCTTGAGGCCGAAATGCGTGAGCGTCAGATAGTGCGCGACTTCATGAGCCAGAAGGATCCCGGTCATCTCGTCACCGCGACCTTCAATCTCCTGAACCGCACCGGTCCGCCCGGCCTTGTCGGCATTCTTGTCACAGGGTCCGTCCGAGTTGGACCACCCGCCCGCATCGCTGACGTCCTGGACCCAGAAGACGTCGATCCCGTCATTCGGGCCGGAGAACGCGTCAGTCAGATCCGTGGCCCCGTCACTATCGACCGACATGTAGGGACCGGCTTCGTCCATTGGGATATAGCGCCAGTAAATGCGCCGGACGCCTACGCCGGCCTGTGCAAAGAGCTCGCGCATCACGTCGATCGCGAACTGTGCCCGGAGCGCCTGCGTCTCGGTGAACCAACCGCCAAAGCCGGGTTCATGACCGACGAGAAAGACCGATATGTTGATCGAGCTGCCACGAATGCGTTCGATATGCTGACGGATACGCAGGTCGCGGTCGATCTTGCCATAGATATAGCCGAAGAGATCCCGGTTGACGCGGATCGTGCCGCCGACGTCGAGACAGTCGGCGCAGGTGTCCCGGATGCTGACGTCCATGCGCGCCTCCTATTGCAGGGTGATGACCATGGGGATCATCCCCTCGGCCTCATCCAGCGTGCCGATGGCCTTGCCGATGACGGCGCCCATGGCCCCGGCGGGGTCGCAGACGCGCATTGCCTTGCCCGGCTCCGACGCGGTGGTCAGGAGATCGCCGATGCCGATGGCGCCGGCCTCATCTGTGACCGAGACAAAGGTCTTGCCCATCAGCGCAATCGGTGCGCGGTTTTCCGCATGTGCCTGCCGGTCGAGCACAATGCCGGGCTTGTAGTCGCCCGCGCCGGAGACAACGCCGATCACACCCCGGTCCTGCAAGCCGCGGGAGGGGACGAGGACGCCGCCCTCTCCGAGTGACATGACGGTGCCTGGCAAGGCCGCCATTGCATCCGCGACCTCGAATTCCTCAGCGCAGTCCGCATTCCTGAGCGTGATGTCACCGGCGTTCGCATCCATGTGGATTGTCGCGGCGCCATTGTCGAAGATGTCGCTCGCACCATTGGGATAGAGCAGGATGTCCCCGTCCGTCCCGTGCCCGCCCATGCGCAGATTGCCGTTGGCGCCGAGCATGCAGATCAGGTTGCCGGAGCGGTCGCGGATCTCCAGTCGGCCGTCATCCGCGACCAGCCTGATCGCCCACTCGCTGTTGGAGAAGATGTTCCCGGCCTGACGGCGATAGAGGAAGAGGCTTCCGTCTTCGCCGTTGGACCCGGCACGAATGTTTCCACCACCGCCCAACATGCCGATGATGTCACCGCTAGGGTTTAGCGCTTCCATACGCTGGTTTGCGGCGCTCATCCGGGCGCGGGTGTTGCCGTTTGCATCGCGCAGGTTGGCGTTGCCGTCGGTCCCGTTGCCGCCGAGGGTCATGTCGCCGTTTGAACCATTCAGGCGCACGGTCGCATCGGCGTTGTTGTAGATATCCCCGGCGTTGGCTCGATAGAGAAAGAGGTCTCCGTCCTCGCCGTTAGATCCGGCACGCACATTGCCTGCGCCTCCGAGCATGCCGATGATGGCGCCTGAGCGTTTCAATACCTCCAGGCGTTGGCCTGCAGCATTGAGACGCGCGCGGGTGTTGTCGTTCACATCGCGAAGGTTGGCGTTGCCCGATGTATCGTTACCGCCAAGGGTCATGTCGCCGTTTGAGCCGTTCAGGCGGATGGTCGCGTCGGAGCCATCGAAAATGTCGGTCGCATCGGCGGCAAAAAGAAAGAGATCGCCGTTCTCGCCGTTCGATCCGCCGCGCAGATTGCCGCCGCCGCCGAGCATGCCGATGATCTCACCGCTATCGTTCAGCACTTCGAGACGCTGACCCGAGGCGCTGAGCCGGGCACGGGTCGTGCCGCCTGCGTCACGTAGGACCGCATTCCCCGCAGTTCCGTTGCCCCCCAATGTCAGGTCCCCGTTCGAGCCGTTGAGGCGCACAGTGACCTGGGTGTCGTCGAGAATATCGCCGGACCCGGCGGCATAGAGGAAGAGGTTGCCGTTCTCCCCGTTCGTGCCTGCGCGGACATTTCCCTCGGCTCCGATCATGCCAACCGTCTCGCCGGATGCGTTGCGCAGCTGAAGCTGATTGGTGTCGGCGTCCAACTCGGCGCGGATAACTCCGGCAGCATCTTCCACGTCAAGATGGTTCACGATCGTAAGCGAAGACGGGACTTCAGCTGTGCCGATCGTGATCCGCCCTGTCTCATCATCGGCCAGCAGGCGGACCTGGCCCTCACCTGATGGCGAGTTCGATCGGAGTTCAAACTGTCCGTCATCGTTGACGACAATGCTCCAGGTTTGACTCTCTGAAGCATCCCGAATCCCAATAGGAGAAGTAAAGTCCTCTGGCATGGCAATTGCCCTCTAAAACTAAACGCACATAAATGGATTAAATCACCAAATACTGCGCATACTTATTTGATATTACTCAATATATTCGTTGTTCTTCGAGTATTTTAACATACTGGGTTCATCGCCGCAAACCCGTTCTGGTTGAGATCCGCTCAAGTCGAGGGAACAATGATAAGAATTTCGGCGGAGATCAGACCGTCCGACCCGACAAGGGCGCGATGGTCCTGCGCTCGCAAAATGACGTGAAACCGGTGCTGGCCCGGAGCGAGATGACCGAGCGGCACGCGGGGCACGAACGCCGAGGCAATCTTTTTGGCGCCGTCGTAGACATGCGCATGACCAATGGTCTGCGGGCCTTCTACCGCCTGACAGAGATCGCTGAAGGTAAATCCCGAGGCGGCAAGATCGAGATGCCAGCTTCCGTCAGGGTACCTCCCTGCCGAAAGCTTGAGTTCGGGGGCGGACTGGCCCTCCGGCCATGCGACGAAAACCGAGGACGGAGGAGCGCCTGCGGCGTTCACCTGAGGCGCGATGACCGCAAGCCCCATGAGCGCCGACAACATGACCAGACCATGCCAGTGGCGGCGGACCAACGTGCGGATCATCTCAACCTCCTGCCTGAGTGGGTTGCAAGTTGTGACGCTCATCGTGGACGAGCGGATTTGGCGCAGAGGCCCCGGCCAGCAACAACATTGCGGCGGTGCCATAGAGATTTGCGTGCAAGAGCGGCGTCTCGCCCAGCATGACCGCAAAGAAGGTGAAGGCTCCGATCAGAAAAAGCGCCACCGGCCGTACAAGCCGACCCATCGCGAGGAGGAGGCCGGCGGCGATCTCCACGCCGGTCATGACCAGCGCGATGACCTCGATTGGGGTTCCGAACGTGGGGAATTGCCCGTGCTCTAGGATCGCGATCAACAGCGTTGGCTGAAACAGTTTGTATACGATGCCGAGGTAGACAAAGGTTCCGCCGACCAACGCCATCGCCGCAGACCAGCAAAGATGCCGGTATCGGGCCGGATCCACTGGCATTTGAACGACTGGCAGGATGCGGTCGAGCCCGCACCATCCGGATCCAAATACCATCAGGATGACGGCAGGTGCAGCGAAGTGCGGTGCATATGCAAGGAACTTCACACCGAAGGCCAGAGACCCCAGCACGGCCAGAACGATAACCCCAAGCGCTGCGAGCCGCGTTGCCAGACCCAGCGCCAGCAGAAACGCCAGCGCGATCTGCGCCGGGATCAACCACGCCCAGCCCTGCACAAGGGCGATCTGCATGTCCGGGACAAACAGAACCGGCTGCGTCCAAGGCTGGGTTCCTGCCCGGGGAAGGCCGCCAAGTGGTGCAAGAGCCAGCATGACCGCCAGCCCGGCGCGGATCAGCAGGGGACCCACACCCGCAGCGATATCTTTGATCGGCGCGGCCCAACGATCCTCTGCGCTGCGATAACGGTCTTCCAGCCACAGTGCGGCCAGCACACCTGCGCTGCAAAGAACCGCAGCGAGCCCGAGAGCGACCGAACTGGTGAAGAGATCCGGCATCGGAGCCCGGGATAACGCCTCGATTTCCGCAGGTGTCAGTAACCAGGCTTCATGCGCAACCAACTCCGATGGCGTTGCCAGAACGGCGGTCACTGCCAAGCCGAGCGTTGGGAACAGGCGTTTGAGTGTCATCGGCGGATCCCCGGCCAAAATTTCTCTATCCCGCGCATCGCGCAGGGGGTGAATCTTAGAATCGAACGTCATCTTCACGCCCCAAACGGTCGAAATTACCGCGATCGGGCATATCGTTTCGGCCTGCTCTGAGGCCCTGTGCTGACCAGCTTATTGCTGCGCTGCATCAAGTATCTGCAATTCGGGACTGATTCTATGTGAGGGATCTCACAGGAAATACGAACTCGGCCGGAAATCTGCCCTATCGCAGGAAAAACCGTGTTGATACCGGCCGTTGGCATAGCGTTGCGACTGGTAGATTGGGAGGTCAGCCGTCCCGTGCATTGCAAGTCTGACGGCAGGCAAACCGCAGCGGTATAGCCGGACCAGTGGGCGTCGTTGCGGTGCACAATATGCTTGACCTCTGCCCCGAATTGCCCGTTACTCGTCCCGATGCATCGACGCATCGCAATTTGAGCCCGACGCTGGCTCACACCACGTCGCCGTGGGCATCGGACGTAGCCGTCCTCCTTGGCTCAAGCGGGAATTTCCCAACTGAGCCACGCAACCCGCGCATCTGCGCATGGCGACGGATGG
>CAYYZH010000169.1:0-9480 GCA_964475765.1 uncultured Limibaculum sp. | reverse complement strand
CTGCTGAACTACGGCGAGGGCGATTTCCGCGCCAAGCTGAAGGAGATCTGCCCCGCAGGTCCCGACATCACCTATGACCCGGTGGGCGGCGAGCTGACCGAGCTGGCGTTCCGGTCCATCGGCTGGCGCGGGCGCCACCTTGTCATCGGGTTCGCGGCGGGCGAGATCCCGAAGATCCCGCTCAATCTGGCGCTTCTGAAGCAGGCCGCTCTCGTAGGCGTCTTCTGGGGCAACTACACGCGCAAGGAGCCAGACCGATACATGAGCGACATGGCGACCATCATGGATTGGGTCGTCGAGGGGCGCATCCGTCCCATGGTCTCCGGCACGTATCCGCTGGCCGAGGCTGGGGCTGCGATTCAGCATATTGCCGACCGCAAGGCCATCGGCAAACTCGTGATCGAGCCACAGCGCTGAGACCCGGGCTCGGCGGCCCGAGCGACGGTCCGGGTTCCGGGGTCATGGCCAGTTCGCCGGATATATGAACGGGCTGAGGCAGCAAAAGCCCCGCGCGCACCTGCGCGCCGGGTGGCTTGGCGAAGCCGTACCCGTACCCACTGACCCCGGTCAGTAAATCGGAATATATCTATATTTCATGACGTTACTGCGCGCCCGGCTTCCTCAGCGGCGGTATTGAAAGATACTTCAACACGGCTTGAGCAATTGTCATCATGATTGTGTGGCATGGTACCCTTTCGTGCTTATCTTCAGACGTGGAAGCACCAGCAAAGGATTTTCCCATGAGACTTTCGCGCCGCCAGTTTACTGGCCTGACCCTTGTCACCGCAGCCGCTATCGCGACCGGTGCCAAACCCGTCCTTGCCGGCGAAAAGGTGCGCACCGGCGCGTTGTCCGGACGCAAGGGCTACAACGTCTCCGGCACCGTTCAGGTGAAGCATGTCGACGGCACCGTGAAGGTCGTGCTCGGCGAGGACTACGTGTTCGATCCGAACAAGAACCCGCCGGACATCAAGATCGGTTTCGGCTCGGGTGAGACCTACGCCAAGGGCTCGAAGATCCACGACAAGCTGGACATCAAGAAGGGTGCAGCCACCTTCGAGGTTCCGGCGGGCATCGACACCGACCAGTATGATGAACTCTACATCTACTGTGAGAAGTTCACGGTCATTCTGGCGGTCGCACCGCTGAAGTAACGCGGACCCCGTTGCGAAAAGACAGAGAACCGCCTCTCGGGGCGGTTTTTTGCTGCCGGCTGAGGGAGTGCCCCCTGCGCGCGTCTATGTGTTTGAGGTAGGCTCACCCCATGTACGCCAACGACTCCTTCTTTGACCTATCGCCTTGGGGACAGGTTGGGCTCCTGGGCATCAGCACGGTATTGTTCCTGCTGAGCCTTGGTCTGGCGTGGTTGATTCTGCGAAGAGCCCCGATCTGGCTCGCCATCCCCGCAGCGCTGGTGATGTTCTGGGCGTTCGTCTGGCTCTCGCCGCAGGTCTATTACACCTATTACCGGATGATCATCCCGGACCTGCCGCTGCAATGGGTGATCTGGCCGCCTCCCGGTATCGGGGAAGCGCTGTCCATGCTGATCTTTCAGGGACCGCAGAACCTCTCGGCACATAGTCAGGGCCTTCTCGGGTGGTGCCTTGTTGCGGTCCCGCTGCTCGCGCGTTGGCGGCGGTGATCCGAACGGGTCTTGCCGATTTTACCAGACACATAGAGGCATGCGATCGAAGGCGTGAATTGACCCTTCCATCCCATACCCCTTTCCCGCGTGCTCGGCATTTTGTACAACCAAACGATGAGAACGTCCTTCCACCAGCTTTTGCTGACCACTCTTCTTCTCGTGGCCCTTGTCCCCGGCGTTGCTGCGGCGCAAAGCGTCGACAAGGTAACCGCGGCGAATTACGCGCCGTTGATGAACGAGGGCAATGAAGACAATCCGGGATATGCCATCGAGGTTGTGAGAGAAGCCGCGCGGCGCGCCGGACGAGAGGTGGAGATCAGCTTCCTGCCGTTTGAACGCGCGATGTACGCGGTCCAGAATGACACGGTCTCGCTCATGGCCGCACTGTTTTACGGCAAGAAGCGCAACGATGACTTTCAATGGGTTGTGGAAATTCAACGCGCGCGGCTGCGGTTTGCAACGCTGTCGGGAACCTTCGCAGATCTGGAAGATGCGCGGACTGCTTCGTCCATCGTGGTGGAGAGCGGGACCACGTCGGATGTCCTTCTGACCGAGCTCGGGTTTGAGAACCTCGTCCGTGTGAAAGCACCTGATGCGAGCGCGCGGATGTTGGCAGCGGGCCGTGTCGATGCGTGGTTCCAGGACGGAACGGTGATGGATCTTGTCTGGCGCCAGGTCGAGATATCAGATGACCTGCTCATGGGTGATGTTGTGCACGAGGTGCCGGTGTTTCTGGTGGCCAGCCCGGCCCTGCCCGTCACAGTGGCCGACGCCTATCGCGCGGCGGTGGAATCAATGCGAGCGGACGGTACGCTGGACGCCCTCTCCGATCGCTACTTCGTAGAGTGAACGCAGGGTGGGGCGCGGTGGCGACCGGCCTCAGGCGTGATCAAGCGCTGACCTGAACGCCTGCCACAGCGGAGCGTTCCCCGGTTGCCGGGCTGGATCAAACTCTGCATGCCATTGCACGCCAAGGGCAAAGCCGGGCGCATCGGCGATCCGAAGGGCTTCGGGCGTCGTGTCCTCGGCCACACCTTCGATGATGATCCGGTCGCCCGGGGTCGTGATCCCCTGCCCGTGCAGGGAATTGACCTCGATCTCGTCCGTGCCATAGATCCCGGCAAAGGTTCCGTCCGGTATCAGGCTCACCTTGTGGCGAGGCCGATAGACAACGGCAGGGTCGGTTTCGCCCTTGGGCATGCGATGGTTCATGCGCCCGGGCAGATCGCGGATCTCCGGATGCAAGGCACCGCCATAGGCGACGTTCATCTCTTGAAACCCGCGGCAGATCCCGAAGAGCGGCAGGCCGGTATCCACTGCGGCGCGCACGAGGTCGATGGCAACCCGGTCGCGGCCCCGATCGAAAGGTGCATGCGCCAAGGTCTCCGCCTCGCCATACTCCTCCGGATGCACATTCGGGCGCGCGCCGGTGAGCACGACCCCGTCGAGGATCTCGACAAGATGGCCGATGTCATGCACCTCGGGCAGCGACGGGATAATCAGCGGCGTTGCCTCCAGCATCCGCGCGACCGTCAACGGATAGGAGTTCGCCGCGCGCTGGCTGGGTGTGCCATGGGCATTGATCTCGAGGGTGCCGATGATCCCGACAGTTTTTCGGGCGGAGGTGCGTGCGGTCTTGCGGGACATGGTGCGATCTTGGATGGTGGAGCGCGTGCAGGCAAGGGGGAGGTAGCCGATGATTGAACCGTTGCAGGAATTGGTGAACGCCAATCCCGCGCTTGTCCGGCGCGGGCGCTGGACCGATGCGGACATGCTGCTGGGCATTGGCGAGGATCATTGGCTGGTCGCCATCCGCGCCGGCCGGATCGAACGGATCGAGCCCGAAGCCTGGGCCGTCTCGGGCTGGGATTTCGCCATCAAGGGCACTCAGGAGGCCTGGCAGAAGTTCTGGCAACCGATGCCGCCGCCACGTCATCACGACCTCAGCGCCCTGATCCGCGAGGGCAAGATGCGCTTTGAGGGCAATGTCGACATGCTGCTGGCGAATTTCCTTTATCTCAAGCTGATCCTCGAGACGTTGCGGGGGAAGGTCTGATGCGGATCGAACCGATTGTCGGCCGGTATGGGCATATGGAGATCGGCGGGCGGGCGCATCGCCTCTATTGGGAAGAGGCGGGAGAAGGCATCCCGCTTTTGTGCCTGCACACCGCCGGGTCCGATGGGCGCCAATACCGCGCATTGCTGAACGACGCGGAAATTACATCACGATTTCGGGTCGTGGTGTTCGACATGCCATGGCACGGAAAGTCCTCGCCGCCCGAGGGGTTTCAGGACGAGGAATACCAGCTCACGACCGATGGGTATGTGGATCTGGTGGTCACGGTGGCGCGCGCGTTGGATCTGGAGCGGCCCGTCGTGATGGGATGCTCGATCGGTGGACGCGTGGTGCTTGAGCTGGCCAAGCGGCACCCCGATCTCTTTCGAGCCGTGATCGGGTTGCAGTCGTCAGCCTTCGCGCAGCGCTACTTCCCGATCGATCCACTGCACAAGCCGAACATTCACGGAGGCGAGATGTGCGCGGCCTATTGCTATGGGCTGGTTGGGCCGGGGGCGCCGCTGGCGCATCGATGGGAGACGCTTTGGCATTACATGCAGGGCGGGCCCGGCGTCTTCAAAGGCGATCTGCATTTCTACTCGATGGATGGCGACGTGTCGGATCGGCTGGGCGAGATCGATACGGCGGTCTGCCCGGTATATATGCTGACGGGGGAGTATGATTACTCCTGTACGCCGGAGGCCAGCCGCGAGACGGCCGCTCTGATCGACGGTGCGGATCTGACCATCATGGATGGGCTCGGTCATTTTCCGATGTCGGAAGATCCGGAGCGGTTCAAAGGCTATCTGATGCCGGTGCTCGACCGGATTGACGGCATGTCCTGAAACACCGGCGGTGCGCCTTCGATCCCTGCGGATCGAGGACAGCACCCTCCGGATCTTACCCTGCGTGTGGTGAGTGGCAGGCCCTACTCCACGCGCGGCTTGTCGTCTGTCAGCGTGCGGTCATAGTCCAGCCGCTTGGCGTACTCCATGGTCAGGAGTTGTTGCAGCAGCCGGGTTTCGCTGTCCGATCCTGTCGGAGGCCCACTGACCAAAGCAGCCCCGCCGCTGATCGGAACCGCACCGCCGACCCCGCCGCCGGAGGCACCGAAGACATATTGCGGAACCTGCCGCTTGGCATAGGCCGCAGCCCAGAGCTCCTGAATGCGGATTTCCGCATCAAGTTTCTGCGCCAGAGCATTGTCAGCCTTCAGAATTTCCTGCTTGGCATATGCCTCAGCATCGGCGGCCACCCGGCGGGCTTCTGCATCGATCGTCGCGGTCTCGAGCAGGATCTGTGCCCGCTCCTTCTCGATCCTTGCCTGATCGCGGCGCTGCTGAGCCATTGTGATGGCAAGCTGTTTTTCGGTCTCGGCCTGGGTTGTCCGCTCGATCTGGATCACCTTGGCCTGGGCCTGACGCTCGGCCACTTCTCGCTCACCCTTGGAGATCGCCAGCAAGCGCTGCTCTTCCTCCTGCACCCGTTGTTCGCGGGCCACGGAGCGGGCGGCTGCCGCGTCCTGTTTCTGCTCCATCCGGCTTTTGAACCGCTCGTTCGGGTCGACATTGGTCACACGGGCCGAGACCAGGGAGATCCCGAAGCCTGCGAAGTTCTGAACCTTGCGCCGGGGCTGTCCCGTCGCATCCAGCAGCTTCTCGACAATGAAGACCACCTGTTGGTCGTCGCCAAATTCCTGCTGATCTTCGCCCAGCGACGCGTTGGCCGAACCCGTCTGCTGACGGGTCGAGCGGCGCAGCACCTCGCGGCGCTTTACAAGGTAGATGCCGTTCTGCATCTGGTTCTGGAACTCGGTGTTAAACTCGGTACGTCCGCCGGAGAAGTACTCCTCTGCGGCCATCAGTGAGGCGCTCGCGCCCAGCGTCTCCTGAAACGCCGGGATCAATTCCGTGCGGAGCAGGTTTTCAGGCGTCCGGAATTGCCGGGCAAGCAGCAAAAACTGCTCCTCATCCTCGGGCAACTGGAAACGCGCGGTTGCCGTCACACGGGCATCGACCTGATCGAGGAAAACCAGCGTTTGCGGCGCCATGTTCGCCGACATCGCACCAGCGGATCCGTCGTGCTCGGCGCTCAGGTAGCCGTTACCGCCTTGTGTTGCCTGGACCGACATCGCGTTTTTCCACGCGTTCACCCGGCCCCACCAATGCGTGTTGTAGCCGACATCGCGGACCATCTTCTCCTCGCCGAAGATCGTGCGAACGTGGTATTTGAACCCGGGTTCAGCGTAGAAGAATGCCCCGATGAAGACGCCGTAAAAGGCCGCCAGCGCACCGAGAAAACCAACCCCGTATTTCAAAAATGCCAGTTTTGCCGGAAGAAAGAACCGTGACCCCAGTGCGATCAGGATCAGAACGATTCCGAGAATGAAGAAAAACCCACCCATGTTGTATCTCCCTTAATCACATATACGTGATATGGTATCTCAACCCTTGCGGCGCAAGGTAGGCAGAGATTGAGACAAGATTGAGATCACGACGTAGCCGCATGAAAATAAACAGGAAATGAACGCCAAAGATCTGATCGAAAAACTGGGGCTGGCCCGCCATCCGGAAGGTGGCTGGTACCGGGAGACGTGGCGCGCAGATGCTGCGGAAGGCGCGCGCGCATCGGGCACGGCAATCTACTATTTGCTCGAGGCCGGAGACTTCAGCCATTGGCACCGGGTCGATGCGACCGAGATCTGGCACTGGTATGCCGGGGCGCCGCTGGTCCTCACGTTGTCCGAGAACGGTCATGACGCCGAGGCGCGGATGCTGGGGCCGGAGATCGCCGCGGGCCAGAGCCCTCAGGTGATCGTGCCGCCCGGCTGGTGGCAGACCGCAACTTCGATGGGGAATTTCACGCTGGTCGGCTGCACGGTCAGCCCCGGGTTCGAGTTTTCCGGGTTCGAGATGGCCCCGCCGGATTGGCGTCCCACACCGCGCGATCAGGTGTAAGCCCAACCAAGCGCGAATGTATTGGGGATGCACGGTCCCGGACTTGATCCGGGACCTCTTTGCGGCACGACGAGGAGGTCCCGGGTCAAGCCCGGAACTGGACCCGGCGGCCATGTCAGGACATTCTCTGCACCGATGCTCTCGACTTTGAGGCCAACTCTGCCTAATGAGCGCGACATGACCGAGAACGCCTCCCGCATTTACCTGCACCTGCCGCAGAAGTTCGATCCCGCGCCCTTTGCCGAGGATCTGAAACGGGTTCTGGGCGCGGTCGAGATCGCTTGCGTACGCCTCGATCTGGGGGATGCATCAGAAGACGACTGGAAGCGCGCGGCGGACCATCTGATCGATCCCTGCCACGAAGCGGATGTCGCGCTGGTCGTCACGGATCACTACCGGCTTGTCGAACCGCACGGGCTGGACGGGGTGCACATCGCGGGCCGGGTCTCCGTGCGCGATGCACGCAAGGCGCTTGGCAAGGACCGCATTGTCGGGGCGTTCGCCGGCACCTCCCGTCATTCCGGGATGACCCTGGCCGAGGCCGGTACAGACTATGTCAGCTTTGGCCCTGTTGGGGATACCGGCACGTTGGGGGAGGACACCCGCGCCGAGGACGATCTCTTCGCCTGGTGGGCCGAGATGATCGAGACGCCGTGCGTTGCCGAGGGCGGTGTCACCGTCGCGGACGCTGCGCGCCTGACCGAGACGACCGACTTTGTCGTGCCGGATCGGCGGATCTGGGACACGCCGGACATGGTGGATCAACTGGCAGCATTTGCGAAAGCGCTGGCCTGATCAACGCTCCGCTGGTGGGATGTCCCTGACGCGCGCGACATGGGCGGCGATGTTCTCGCGGTCGTATTTCAACTGACGGCGTTGATCCGAGGGCGGCTGATGCATGCGGCTCACCCCATCGCGCCATGCGGTCTTTGGCCGGATCGGACGCGGCACAAACCCGCCACCGCAGTTCGGGCAGACGTTGTGCAACTCATGCTCAACGCAGGTGACGCAAAACGTACATTCATAGGTGCAGATGCGGGCATCCAGCGCCTCTGGCGGCAGATCCTTGTCGCACATCTCACAATTGGGACGAAGCTCGAGGGGCATGGAGTCTCCTAAGTGCTCGATTGCCAGCCGGTCAGGAACGAAGTCAGGTTCGGGCCAAGATCGTCGCTGAGATACCCGCCTTCCTGCACGATCACGGATGGAAGGTTCAGAACAGCGACGCGCCGGGCAATTTCGGCAAAGCAGGCGGTCGAAAGCTGCATGCCCTTCAACGGGTCCGAGACATGCGCATCCAGCCCGAGCGCAACCACAAGTGCGCCGGGCTGATAAGCTGTCACGGTCTGAAGCGCATCGTCGAGCGCAGGAAGATATGCCGCGTCATCGGTGGTTTTCGCCAGCGGGAGGTTGCGATTGTAGCCATAGCCTCGCCCCTCGCCGCGCTCATGGGCATAGCCGCAGAGATAGGGGTAGTAGGTGTCGGGGTCCGCGTGCAGCGAGACCGTCAGCACGTCATCGCGGGCATAAAATATCCCCTGCGTGCCGTTGCCGTGGTGCACATCGACATCGAGGATCGCGACCCGCGCGTGCCGCGCGCGCAGCATCTGGGCAGCAATGGCCGAGTTGTTGAGAAAGCAGAACCCACCGGCGAGGTCCGCATAGGCGTGGTGCCCCGGCGGACGGCTGAGCGCATAGGCTGCGGGTGCACCATCCAGCACCGCATGCGCGGCGCTGATCGCCGACCGGGCCGACCAAAGCGCGGCCTCCCAGGTTTGCGGCCCGATGGGACAGGCCGCATCCGCCTGATGATAGGCGGCAAGACCTGTGGGCCCGGAGGGATAGCCACCCAGCGTGCGGTCGAGATGCAGGTTGGGGATGACCTCGGGCGCAGCTCCGGGGATCTCAGTCCATTGCCCATGAATGGTCTGGAGAAAGCGCAGATATTCCGGCGTGTGCACTGCGGCCACAGGGCCTAGGCCATATTCTTCGGGGCGGGTCAATGTGAGACCGGCGGCCCGCGCACCACCGGCCAGACGATCCGCCCGCTCCGGCTGTTCCTCCGCACTGCGCATGACACCGGCAACCATGAAGGTCTGCGGGTCGTGGTGCTTTTGCTCCTCGGCATAAAAGGCTGGGATGGTCATACCGCTGTGAGCCCTCCGTCGACCGGGACCGCTTGGCCCGTCATGAATGTGTTCGCCGGATCGCAGAGCATCAGCATGACATGCACCACCTCCTCCGGCGTTGCCGGGCGGCGCATTGGCACGCGGCCCGAGATCCGTTTGGCGGCATCATCGCGGGTCATGTCACGGCCCTCGGCGAGATCATCGGCGATCTGGTCCAGCATGGGCGTGTCGGCAAAGCTGGGGCAAATCGCGTTGATACGGACATTGTGGCGGGCAAATTCGTCGGCTGCGGCGCGGGTGAGCCCAACCACCGCATGTTTCGATGCGGCATAGGCCGAGAGCATGCCCGCGCCCAGGAGCCCCGCAGCGGAGGCCGTGTTCAGGATCGCGCCCCCGCCTGCTGCGACCATGGCCGGGAGCTGGCATTTCATGCCAAGGAAAACGCCGCGCGCGTTGATCGCCATCATGCGATCGAACTCCTCGACAGAGGTCTGGTCGACCCGGCCCATATCGCCGATCACGCCTGCATTGTTGAGCGCTATGTCGATGGTGCCGAACCGGTCCAGAGTGGCCTTGGCCCACGCCGCCTGATCCACCTTGTTGGAGACATCGACCTTTTGCGCGTGAGCCTCTCCCGCGAGATCATCAGCCAAAGCGGCAACCCCATCCCCGTCGATGTCCGAGAGGGAAAGC
>CAYYZH010000168.1:0-9614 GCA_964475765.1 uncultured Limibaculum sp. | reverse complement strand
CGCCGACCCCGACGCTTTCGGCGACAGTGATCTGGACATGGTCGATATGGCGCGCATTCCAGAGCGGCTCCAGCAACGCGTTGCCAAAGCGCAGCGCCATCAGGTTCTGGACCGTTTCCTTGCCGAGATAATGATCGATCCGATAGACGTGATGCTCGTCGAAGCACGCAGCAAGCTCGCGGTTCAGCCCCTCGGCCGAGGCCAGATCGTGCCCCAGCGGCTTTTCCACGACAATCCGGGCGTCCCCCTGGGCGAGCCCTGAATCGCGCAGGCCCTTGGCGATCTCTCCGAAAAATCGGGGCGCGACAGACAGATAGTAGGCGCGCGGGCGCGCGGGATCGACGGGCAGGGCTTTGGCCATCTCGGCCCAGCCCTCTTCGGTGGCAACATCGAGCTGGATGTAGTCGAGGGTTTGCAGGAAACGTCCAACCGTCTCCCGGTCAAGTGCATCTTTGCCGATGAACTCCTCGAGCGCATCGGCGGCCATCTTGCGATAGCCGTCCCGGTCGAGGTCCCCGCGCGCGGTGCCGATGATCCGGGCCTCCGGCGGCATCTGGCCATCGTGCAGGCGGTGATAGAGCGCGGGCAGCAGTTTGCGCCGCGCAAGATCGCCGGTTCCGCCGAAGACGACGAGATCGAAGGGATCGACGGGGACAACGCTGGCAACCATCAGACCGCTCCTTCCGACCGGTGTGCTGGCAGGTCCGCCCGGTGGGGCAGGTCCGCGCCGCGGCGTCCACAGGTGATCGCGGCGGCCTCTGTTGCAAAACCGATCAGGTTGCCGAGATTGTCTTTGCCAATGTTGTTCAGAGCAGTTCGGGATCTGATCCCGCGCTCGGCCAGTCCGGTGATGAGGGCGGCCTGGAAAGTATCGCCCGCGCCGACGGTGTCGATCACGTCGACTTGTCGGCCCGGAACCGAGAGATTTGCGCTGGGCATGAAGGCTTCGGCCCCCTCACCGCCTCGGGTTACGATGACAAGGCCAGCGCCCGCCGTCAGCCAGCGCGCCGCGATGTCGCCCGCCGCTGTGCCGGGGTACATGTGCGCAAGATCCTCGTCGCTGACCTTGATGAGATCTGCGTGGGCTGCGTACCGGTCGATCCGGTCCCGCCACACATCGGTGTCGGGCTCCACATTCAACCGGACATTGGGATCAAGTGTGATGAGGCGTTTCCCCGCTGAACGCTCGAACAGGGTGAGAAGGCTCGTGCCAACGGGTTCAACAACCAGCGAAAAGGACCCGGTATGCAGTCCCCAGATTTCGGGCGCGAGTTGTGGCAAGTCTTCGATGCCGACTGAGCGGTCCGCGGCACCATGTCCATAGAACGTGTAGGCGGGCACGCCATCCGGCCTGAGATCAACGACGCTGAGCGTGCTGGGATTGTTGGTCCGCAAGATGAAGCCGGTATCGACGCCTTCGCGTTCCAAGGCATCGGCCAGTCGCTGACCCAAGGGATCATTGGACATGCCGGTCAGGAGCGCACTGTCCTGCCCAAGCCGCGCGAGACCCACGGCCACATTGAACGGCGAGCCTCCGATCCGCGCATCGAAGGTCAGCCCGTTCTCGCCCTCGACGGCGAACAGGTCCCAGAGGGCTTCCCCGCAGACTAGAAACATTGGCACATTTCCAAGGTTCTCAGATTTCCGGTCAGGGACGTCTTACCCGAAGTCACCGCGTTATGGCGCGCAAAGTTATGCCGTTGATGTCGCGCCGTCGTTAACCTCAGGTGGTGCTTTCCGGTGATATCGCGTGTGGCTCTCTATCGCACATTTCAAATTGCACGGTCAATATATAACTGCGATTGAATTAATTAATAGCCGCTCATAGAAATGTCACTGTTTTTGGGTCGGCGGGAGGCACCATGCGGGGCGGGGACAGCAGTGGCCTGCGGGCCTATAACGAGCGTCTCATTGTCGATGTGATCCTGCGCGAGGGGCCGCAGTCGAAGGCGGCGCTGGCGCGCAAGACGGGCCTAAGCGCGAATGCGGCGATGGTCATCGCGAACCGTCTCATTGAACGCGGCGTGCTGCTGAAGGGCGATCCGGTGCGCGGGAAGATCGGTCAGCCCTCGACCCCGATTGGCGTCAACCCGGAAGGGGCCTTTGCTCTAGGGGTCAAGATCGGGCGGCGCAATCTTCAAACGGTGCTGGTCAATCTGGCAGGAGAGGTCGTCGAGCTTCTCGAGGAACACTACCCGTTCCCCGAACCGTTGGCGACCATCGACGCCGCCAAAGGGCAGTGTCGGCGACTGCTGCAGGGCCTGAGCGCTGAACAGCGGGCCGATGTGGTCGGGGTTGGTATCGCCATGCCGTCCGAGCTTGAGGCATGGGCGGAGGAGTTGGGGTTGGCGCCGGGAGCGCTCGATGCATGGCGCGATGCCGATATCGCATCTGATCTGGCGCACGCGACTGATCTGGAGATTGCGCTCTATAACGATGGCAGCGCGGCCTGCGCGGCGGAGATGATCGCGGGCGATGGGATCGTTCACCGCACTGCTCTTTACCTTTACGTCGGTACGTTCATCGGCGGCGGCGTGGTGCTTGATGGTCGTCTCTACCGGGGAGAGCGCCATAATGCGGGAGCCATCGGCTCGATGCCCGCGCCGGGTGCCGGTGCGACCGGCGAGCAACTGATCCACCGCGCCTCGCTTCTACAGCTTGAGCGGCTGATGGAACAAACCGGCCTCGACCTTGTCACCGTGACCCGGGATCGCCCGACGCCCGCCGCTGAAGCCGTGTTCGCGCGTTGGATGGAGACTGCGGTGCCTGCGCTGGTCCGTGCGATCCTGTCCGCGATCAGTGTCATCGATTTCGAGGCCGTGGTGATCGACGGGCGCCTGCCGCCGCAATGGCGCCGGATGCTGACAGCGAAGGTGGCAAAGGGTGTTGGAGAGCAGAACCTCTCCGGGCTGCTGCCTGCCCAGATCACGACGGGGTCCATCGGACCGATGGCGCCTGTTCTGGGGGCGGCCATGATGCCGCTGCGCGCTGAGTTCGCGCCGGACCCGGATCTGGTGCTCAGGTCTTGAGGGATTAGGCCGCTGACCCCGCCCGCACTCTGCAAACTTCGGCAACGATTTCCCGGAACCGGGTGTCCCGCAAAATCTCCGGCAGGGGCGGAAGCCGTCGGCGCCAGTTCGGATACTCGGTCGTTGTACCCGGCAAGTTGAGGCGTGCTCCGGTCTCCAAGGCCATCTCAAGCTGAACCGTCATCAAGTCAGATCCCGATCCAGCCAACACCGCATGGACCTTCAGGATCAGATCCTCTGGTGTGATGTCCGCATCCGATTTGATGAGGTCAAGAAGCGCCCGGCGTTCGTCGGTGCGCCGGACCTCTGCGTCCTTCAAAGCGTCACCGCTCAGCACGCCGGTCTCCGCCATTTCGCTAAGATCGCGCCCAGACCACCACTCCTCGAGCGTTGGCGCATCGTGGCTTCCGATGGAGGCCATCGTGCCCGATTTGTAATTTTGGGGCGGGTCGAACGCTCCGGACTTCGCGCGTTGGAAGTAGAGCAACCTGCACCCGTAGATCCCGCCCTCGGCCAGTTCGTTCCGAAACCCGGCGGGGACGTTGCCGAGGTCTTCGCCGATCACAAGGCACTGGTTTCGGTGGGCCTCGATCGCTGCAACCGCGAACATTGCCTCTTGCGGAAAGGCAATGTAGGTCCCTTCGCCGGTCTCGTCCGCAATCCAGAAATTGCGCCGCAGACCGAGGACATGGTCGATGCGCAGCGCCCCGGCATGACGCATGGAGGCGCGCAATGTCTCGGCAAAGGCAGTCAGCCCGCCGGTGCGCATCCGGCTGGGATTGAGCGGCGCAAGCGCCCAGTTCTGGCCGTTTGGATTGAACCCGTCCGGCGGCGCACCGATCGAGACACCGCGCGCGAAATTCTCCGGTTCCGCCCAGACTTCGGCCCCGTCGCCGCGCACCCCGACAGCCAGATCGAGCATGAGGCCGAGCGCCATGCTGCCCCGTTGTGCCTTGGCCTGCGCCTCAGCCAACTGCGTCTCTGCCAGCCATTGTAAGTAGGCGTGCCTTTCCGCGGCGTTTTCCAGGTCTCGGTCGGGCGTGATCCTGTCGGGATCTTGCAAGTTCGACGGCCAGGACGTCCAACTCGGACCGTGGCGGTCCGACAGAGCCTCAAAAAGGGCAAACCGCTCCAACGCCGCGCCGCGCTCGATCCGCCATGCCCGAAACGCAAGACGTCGGGGGTGGTCGGCGGCCAGGTCCGCGAACGCGTTGTAGAGTGCCGAGAGAACCGGCAACAGGGCCTGTGCGGCGGCCGGGTAGTCGATCACTGCGCCGGGTTGCAGATGCGGCGAGGCTTGGAGAAGCTGCCGGGCTTGCGTAGACACCGCAAACTCGGGAACGGCGGCAGGGTCGATATGCGAGATGTTGAAGAACCGTCGGTGCGATGGCGAGTAAGGGCTAAATGCCTCTGGCATCTGGGGCGACAGTGCGTGCACCGGGTTGATGAGGACATACGACGCGCCCAGTGATCCGGTCACTGCCGCGAGATCGCCGAGCGCCTTGTAGGTCCCGAGCCCACACGGCCCCTCCAGCCCATAGACTGGCGCCGCGATGCCCCAGTGCCGCGCGTTTCCCGTCATTTCAGTAACCGAAGGCGCCCGCGGCGGCGGCGCAGGAAGCGGCGAGCGCCAGGTTCCGGATGCGGTCGAGACTGACAACTCGTGCAAACCCACCGGAAGATCGGTGATAGAGAGTTGGCCCTCGCACCGGCCCTCTTGCAGCGTGCCGTCTTCAAGGGTGACCGACCACTCCGTCGCTTCGGGAAACGGCAGATCGAGAGTGCCCGCATGGGCGACGGGGATGGTGTTGGGCTGGGCTGTATCAGGGGTGGCGGCGGATCGGGTGTCCACGCCAATCGCGCGAAGCACCGCCCAGAGGGTTTCGTCCGAGACCTCCTGTGTGCGGCTCAGTGTATCACGATAGGTCGTGGCGATCCCGTGATGGGTGGCAAGGGCGTGAAGCGCAGAGGTCGACATCATGGGGTCGCGGCCAGGCGCAGGAACAGAACCACGGTTTCGGTAGCGATGGTCTCCTGACCTGGTGGGGTGCTTTCGGATGGGGCAGGGATACCATCTGTTGCGGCTGTATCCATGACGCGCCGCCAGCCGCCGGGTTTCGGCATGTGAAAGGCGGTCTCGGCGCCGCGATTGATGACGATCAAAGCCTCCTCATCACTCTGATCCAGATCTACCGCCTCGGCAGATCCACGCAAGAGGAGCCCAAGCGTTTCCAGCCCGGTGTCGGTCCATGCGGGCGCGGCCCCGTGGGCACCGAGCCAGGCAACATCGGCAAGGCCATCCGCTGGACGCGGAGCCCCGTGGAGGTATTGTGCCTGACGCAGCACGGGATGCGCTTGTCGCAGTGCAATCAGATGCCGGACAAAGCGGTGAAAAGTGCTGCCCGCGCCGGACCAGTCGACCCAGCCGAGCGGATTGTCCTGACAGTAGGCATTGTTGTTGCCGTCCTGACCGTTGCCCAGTTCGTCGCCAGCCAACATCATGGGTACGCCTTGCGAGAGCATCAGCGTCGCCATCAGGTTGCGCCGCCGCAAGTCGCGCCGCTCCCGGATCGCGGGATCGTCGGTTGGCCCCTCGTTGCCGGAGTTCGAGCTGAAATTGTGGTCGTGCCCGTCGCGGTTCTCTTCGCCATTTGCGTTGTTGTGCTTGCGCGCATAGGTCACGAGATCGGCGAGGGTAAAGCCGTCATGGGAGGTCAGAAAGTTCACGCTGGCCCAGGGTTTGCGCCCCGCCCGGTCGAAGTAATCCGCCGAGCCCAGAAGCCGTGCGGCAAGGTTCGGCACTTGCCCCTCGTCGCCACGCCAAAACCGTCTGACATCATCGCGGAACCGGTCGTTCCACTCGGCGAATGGCGGCGGAAACCCGCCTAGCCGATAGCCGCCGGGGCCGATGTCCCAAGGTTCGGCAATCAGCTTGACGCCTTGCAAGGCTGGCTCCCGCTTCAGCGCGGAAAAGAACGCGCCCTCGTGCTCGAAGCCGGTTGGCGTGCGACCCAGTACTGTCGCCAAGTCGAACCGGAAGCCGTCGACATGCATCTCCTCGACCCAATAGCGCAGCGACGCGATCACCAAGTCAGTGACCACCGGGTTCGAGATCGCGAGCGTATTCCCGCAACCGGTGTCGTTGACATAGAACCGAGGATCATCCGGGTGCAGCGTGTAATAGCTGGCGTTATCGAGGCCCCGGAATGAGAGAGTGGGGCCAAGCTCGTTGCCCTCTGCGGTGTGGTTGTAGACGACATCGAGCAGCACCTCGATCCCGGCGGCGTGCAGGCGGCGCACCATCTCGCGAAACCCGTTCGCACCGTCCGGGCCGAGATAGCGCGGCTCCGGCGCGAAGAAGGCAGCGGTGTTGTAACCCCAATAGTTCACGCGGCCCTTGCGGGTGAGAAACGCCTCGTCCTGAAAGGCATGGATCGGCAGCAGCTCGACTGCCGTCACGCCGAGGTCTTTCAGGTGATCGATCACCGGGTCCGAGGCGAGACCGGAGACAAGGCCGCGCTGGTGCGTAGGCACCCGGTCCCAATGCATGGTGAGCCCGCGCGGATGCGCCTCGTAGATCACAGTCTCCTCCCAGGGCGTCCGGGGCGGGATGTCCCCTTGCCAGTCGAACCGGTCATCGGTGACAACGCATTTCGGCAAGTGCCGGGCGCTGTCGCGTGTATCGAAGGTCAGATCGTCCTCGGTCTCCGCCTGATAGCCACACAGAATGTCCGGATCGCCGAAGGACCCGGAGAGCGCGCGTGCATGCGGATCAAGCAGCAGCTTGTTCGGATTGAACCGATGCCCCCGGTCCGGCTCATAGGAACCATAGGCGCGCAGGCCGTAATGTGCCCCAGCGCTGAGACCTGGCACATGGAGGTGCCAGATGTCGCCAGACCCGCGCGAGAGCGGGGTACGATCCGTCTCCCGCCCGTCTGCCGGATCGAAGAGACAAAGCTCGATGGTTTCGGCATTTGCGGAGAACACAGCGAACGAAACGCCCGTGGCTTCGACATGGGCGCCGAGGGTTGGCGGAGAGCCGGGAGTGTTCTCGGTCATATCCGGACCTCTGCGCACCTATTGCGTTCGGACCGCGAGTATATCGTCATAAAGGCGGCGATAGATCTGTGCCGATTGGTCCCAGCCCACGGGCTGTGCCATGGCGTTGGACTGGATCTTCCGCCATTTTCGCTTGTCGCCGAAAAGCGCGCAGACACGGTCGATAGCGGCCTCAAGGGCCTCCGCCTTTCCAGGGTTGAACTGAACGCCAGTGGCGACGCCCACCGCAAGGGAGGCCGGTGTTGCATCGATCACGGTGTCAGCCAGCCCGCCGGTGCGAGCAACCAACGGAATCGCACCATAGCGCAGCGCGTAAAGCTGCGTCAGCCCGCAGGGCTCGAACCGCGACGGAACACAAATCACGTCCGAGCCGGCATAGATGCGGTGAGAGAGCGCGTCGTCATACCCGATTGTCACAGCGATCTGCCCGGGATGACGCTCCGCGGCCATCAGGAAAGCGCTTTGCAGGTCCGCATCACCGCTCCCCAGCATCACGAGATGACCGCCGGCGTCCAGCAAGCGAGGCAGCACCTCGAGCAGAAGATCGAGGCCCTTTTGCGCCGTCAGGCGGCTGACAACACCAAGGATGATGCCGCCCTGGTCATCGAGACCGGAGTCTTCGAGCAAACGCGTGCGGTTCTTCTCCCGCGCCTTCAGACGTTTGCGATCGAAGGGCAGGATATGCGGATCGGTGGCCGGGTCCCAGACATCGAGATCGATGCCGTTGACGATGCCGCGCATGTCCGCGCCGCGCGCGGCAATCACGCCTTCGAGCCCCATGCCAAACGCGGGGTCGGTTAACTCGCGCGCATAAGGCTCGCTGACGGTCGAAACCGCATCGGCCTGCATTAGCCCGGCCTTGAGGCATCCGAGATGGCCCCAGAACTCGAACCCGTCGGCGGTGAACCCGTCAGCGGGAAGGCCGAGCCGGGACACGGAGGACGCCGGAAACAGCCCCTGAAACGCGATGTTGTGGACCGAGATCACGGTTGCCGGACGGTTCGGCGCATCGCCAATGTAGCTCGGTACAAGCCCGGCTTGCCAGTCATGGCAGTGCACAATGTCCGGCTGCCAGCCATCGCCAAGCGCGCCTTGCGCGATCCGTGCGCCGACATAGCTGAGCGCTCCAAAGCGGACATCGTTATCGGGCCAGTCCTCGCCATCGGGTCCGAGATAGATCGAGCCCGGCCGGTCATAGAGATGCGGCGCATCCAGCATCAGCACGTCGAGTGCGCCGACCTCGCCCGCCACCACGCGCGCCGGGCCGCCAAAAAGCGTGTCGATCTGCATGACATCTGTTGCGCCGCTCAAGCGCGCGATCAGACCGGGATAGGCAGGCAACAGCACCTTGACCGCAGAGCCGCAGGCCCGAAGCGCGAGCGGCAGTGAGCCCGCCACATCCGCAAGTCCGCCGGTCTTTACCAGAGGCACGCATTCCGACACCACGAAGAGCACGTTCTGATCAGTGGCGATTTCGGCCTTCGTGGATGCGGGCGCAGATTTGGCGCGGGTCTTCGGCAAGTTGGTTTCTCCTGCAATGGATCCTGCATCGGCGTCGGCGTGTGTCCGACCATAGGGGATTGTGCCTGCGGCGCATATCACCTCGGACGGGGCAGCGGAAACCTTCTCTCGTGCGCGCCGGGAACCATCGGTGTTGAGTTCAGCCAGTGTCGCGCTTAGCGTGGCGAAGGAGATACCGGGATTAACCCACATAACAGACAGGGGAGGATGGCATGAAACGTTTGGTTTGTGCCTTGGCGGCAAGCGCTTTGGGGGCCGCTCTGACGGCAGGGGCCGCGATGGCCGAGACGCGTGTGACGTACAAGTCCGCGAAGACCACATCGTCATATTATCAGATGGCCGTACAGATCGCCGAGGCCATGAAGGCCGGGAGCGATGGCGAGATCATCGTCACGGTCGAGGAGAGCCAGGGCTCGGTCCAGAACGTCATGGAGACGCGAGCGCGCGGCGGCGATTATGTGTTCACCACACCGCCGGTGCTGGTGCGTCTGGCCCAGGGCGGCAAAGCGATGTTCGAGGGCAAGGGCAGCCCGAAGTTCGACGAGATCCGCGCGCTCTTCCCGATCCCGTCACTGACCATGCATTTCGTTGTCCGCGCCGATAGCGGGGTCACGGATTTTGCAGGTCTGGAAGGTAAAAAGATCCTGATCGGCAAGGGCTCGTTCGGCGCTAAGGAAGGCGCGAAATACCTCGGTCTCTTCGGACTTGAAGGCAAGGTCGATCTGGCCGATGTCGAGCTTTCCAACGCCGTGCCCGCGCTCAAGAACGGGCAGATCGATGGGTTCGTCACCGCAGGCTCGTTCCCAGCGCCGAACGTGATCGAGGCCGCTGCATCGACGGGCGTCACCGTGCTCTCGCTCGACGACGATCAGATCGCCAAGACCAAACGCACCAAGCTGGTGATCCCGGCCGGGACCTATGCCGGTCAGCAGGCGCCGATCACCACCACATCGCTGCCGGTCGTGGCCTATACGACGACCGCGATGGACGACGAGACCGCCTATC
>CAYYZH010000167.1:0-9706 GCA_964475765.1 uncultured Limibaculum sp. | reverse complement strand
ATGACTGCGGCAAATACGGTTTTCAGGTTCATATCCGTTCTCCCGTTCACGTTCCGCAAGTCGCCGGGCGGATCGCCGCGTGCGGAACAGAGGAAGGCGCGGCAGTCTCGGCGCAGGGATCCTCCCGGGATTTTGTCCCGCCGTGTACCGCCGCGGAGTTTGCCGGGACGGCGCTGTCTCTCGGACCAGTCCCCGGTGAAAGGCGGAACCCTAGACAGCCTGCGAGGACATCTGGCCCGTCAAAGGCGATTGGGGTCAAGTCAATTGCTGATGAATTCAGCATGAATGACTCAAAGTGCCTATCATGCGGTCAGATTCTGAACTGCCGCTTAAATGATAATCATAAGATCGACGAAGTGTGTCATAGTTCATGAGCGCCCTTGGGCTAATGATGTGCCGGATGCGTGTTGCGCGGAATACCAGACTCTGCATTGGCGCTGCATAAGCCTCGGGACGTCTGACGATGCGGCTCGGGGAGGCTGCGGGTTGTTTCCGGGCGACTTCTGCACGCGCACCGCGTACGGTTTGTTCTACTTCAGGTATTGCATGGGCCACTAGAAGCCTTAGGTCCGCGAAGCGATCGCTTGAAAAGCATGGGGGCCAGAAGTGAAATCTCGCACATACATATCTTTGCTCGCGGCGATTGTTGCCTTTGCGGTGGCCCCTGCTCACGCCCAACAAGGGCCGTTGCCGGTCGATGTGGCCAAGCCGATCTCCGAGCGGATTGTCGATTGGGACGAGTATACCGGCCGGTTCGAGGCCGTGGATCGGGTCGAATTGCGCTCCCGGGTGTCGGGTTACTTGCAGGAAATCCTGTTCCGGGATGGTCAGTCCGTCGCCAAGGGCGATGTGCTTTTCGTGGTCGATCCCCGCCCGTTCGAGGCGACCTATGCGCGGGTCGATGCGGAGCTGAAAGCGGCGGAAGCCGAACTGGCGCTGGCAGAGGCCGAGTTGGAGCGTGGGGAGCAACTGGTCGCCAATCGCACGGTGGCGCGCAGCACGTTGGACACGCGGATTGCTGCGAAACTGCGGGCCGAGGCTCAGGTCGCGATCGCCAGAGCGACGTTGCGCGAAGCGGCTCTTGATCTGGAGTTCACCGAGGTCAAGGCACCCTTTGCCGGACGGATCTCCGACAGCCGGGTGGATGTGGGCAACCTGGTTGTTGCCTCGGACTCGGTGTTGGGCACGATCATCGTTACCAATCCTGTGCATCTCGTGTTCACAGCCTCCGAGGCTGACTTCCTGAAATACTCGCGGCTGAATGCCGAGGGATCGAGGCCCAGCTCGCGCACCACCCAGAACGAGGTGCAGGCCCGGCTGATCGATGAGGAGGGCTGGCCGCATATCGGCAAGATGGACTTTGTCGACAACGAGCTCGACACCGGCACCGGCACGATCCGGGGGCGGGCGATCTTCGACAACGCCGATGATCTGCTGACGCCGGGGCTCTTTGCGCGGCTGCGTCTGGTGGGCTCCGGCGCGTTCGACGCGCTGCTCGTGCCCGACAGCGCGATCCTCGCCGATCAGGCGCGGCGCATTGTGATGGTGGTGGACGGCGAGGGCAAGGTCTCGGTCAAGGTCGTTCAGCCCGGCGCGCTCTATCGGGGAATGCGGGGTGTGCGAGGGGGGCTGGAGCCGGACGACATGATCGTTGTCTCCGGCGTGCAGCGCGCGCGTCCCGGCGGCGAAGTCGTGCCCAACGAGATCACACTGGAATTTCCCGAATAGGCGAAGCGCCAAGCCAAGGAGCGCGCCATGCGCCTCACGCATTTCTTCATTGACCGGCCGATCTTTGCGACCGTCATTTCGGTCATCATCACGCTGATCGGGGCGGCCGCGTATTTTGCCCTGCCGGTCACTCAGTATCCCCAGATCGCGCCGCCAACGATCAACATCACCGCGGTCTATCCCGGTGCCTCCGCCGAGACGGTGGCCGATACCGTGGCGACGCCGATCGAGCAGGAGATCAACGGCGTCGACGGCATGCTCTATATCGTCAGCCAATCGACCGGCGATGGGCAGGTGTCGATCAACGTGGTGTTCGAGTTGGGCACCGATCTCGATGAAGCGCAGGTTCTGGTGCAGAACCGGGTCTCGATCGCCGAGCCGCGTTTGCCCGAGCCGGTGCGCCGTCTTGGCGTGAACACGCAGAAATCGTCGCCCGATCTCATGATGGTCATCCACATGTACTCGGATGACGGATCGCGCGATCAGCTCTACGTTTCCAACTATACGATCACGCAGGTCATTGACCGGTTGGCCCGGATTGAAGGGGTCGGGCAGGCGCGGCTCTTTGCCCAGCGGGCCTATTCGATGCGGGTCTGGCTCGATCCCAACAGGGTTGCCGGATTTGGCATGACGGCGGGCGAGGTGGTGGCGGCCTTGCGCGCCAACAACGTGCAGGTCGCCTCGGGCGTGCTGAACCGCCAGCCTGTGCCCTCGCAATCCGCCTATGAGCTGTCGGTCGAGACGCAGGGACGTCTGATCGACCCGGCCCAGTTCGAGAACATCGTCGTCAAGACCAGCGAGACCGACGGACAAGTCCGCATTCGCGATATCGGCCGCGTCGAGCTGGGCGCTCAGGATTACTCGACCATCGGCTATCTTGATGAGAACACCGCCCTGCCGATCCTGATCTTTCAGCAGCCCGGTTCGAACGCTCTGGAAACCGCAGAGGCGGTGCTCGGTGCGATGGACGAGATGTCTCAGGCCTTCCCCGCAGGCATCGCCCATGACGTGATCTATAATCCGACGGAGTACATCGAAGAGTCGGTCAACGCCGTCTACCAGACACTTTTCGAAGCGGTCCTTCTGGTCGTTGTCGTGATCATCGTCTTTCTTCAGTCCATCCGCGCGTCGATCATCCCGGTCATCGCCATCCCCGTGTCGCTGATCGGCACGTTTGCGGTGATGCTGGCCTTTGGGTTTTCGCTCAACAACCTGACGCTCTTCGGGCTGGTGCTGGCCATCGGCATCGTGGTCGATGACGCCATTGTCGTTGTCGAGAACATCGAGCGGTATCTGCGCGAGGGGCTCTCGCCGCGCGAGGCTGCGCGCAAAACCATGGACGAGATCACCGGCGCGCTGATCGCCACCAGTCTGGTGATGATGGCGGTGTTTATCCCGTCCGCGTTCCTCGAGGGGATCACCGGGCAGTTCTTCCGCCAGTTCGCGCTGACCATCGCGGTCGCCACTGCGATCTCGACGCTGGTGTCGCTGACCCTGTCTCCGGCGCTTGGTGCTGCCCTGCTGACCGCGCCGGGCGACGATGCTCCGAAAACCGCTCTTGGCCGCCTCTGGGCTATGTTGACCGCGCCGGTCCGTGCTTTTGGCCGGGCGTTCAACTGGGGGTTCGAGAAACTCGCCGGTGGCTATGGCGGAACGGTGCGCCGTCTTCTGCGCGTCAGTGTCCTTGTGCTGATTGGCTATGTCGGTCTGATCTGGCTGACTGCCGAGCAGTTCAAAAGCGCCCCGACCGGCTTCATCCCGGATCAGAACCAGGGCTATTTGATCACGGTTGTCCAGTTGCCGCCGGGCGCGTCGCTGGACCGGACGGATCAGGTCGTCCGCCGCGCAACGCAGATCATTCTCGACCATCCCGGCACGGCACACACCGCCGGGTTCGCGGGCTTTGACGGCGCAACCTTCACCAATGCATCGAACGGCGGGGCGATCTTCTTCACCTTCAAGGGCTTTGAAGAACTCGCCGAGATGGGGATGACGCAGCAGCAGATCCTGCAGGAAGTGCAAGGCGCGCTGTTCCAGATCAAGGACGCCGTTGTCTTTGTCATTGCGCCGGCGCCGGTGCGCGGTGTCGGGACCGGCGGGGGCTGGAAGCTTTATGTCCAGGACCGGCGTGGCCGTGGCCTGCCGGCATTGGAGGGCGCGGCGCAAGGCTTCGCGGGCGGCGCAAATCAGGTCGACGGTCTGGCCCGGGTCTTCACGCTCTTCAATACCGCGACGCCCAAGGTCTTTGCCGATATCGACCGGGTGAAAGCCGAGCAACTCGGGGTGACGCCCGACCAGATCTTCGAGACGCTCGAGGTCTACCTCGGTTCAGCGTTCGTGAACGACTTCAACTTCCTCGGACGCACCTTCCGCGTCACCGTGCAGGCCGATGGCGAATTCCGGGACGATGTGCGCGACATCCAGAACCTGCGCACCCGAACCGCGAGCGGAGGGATGATGCCGCTGGGGTCCGTGGCGACCTTCGAGAACGTCACCGGCGCGTATCGCGTGGCCCGCTACAATCTCTTCCCCGCCGCGGCGGTGCAGGGCTCGACCCTGCCGGGCGTCTCCACCGGAGAGGCGATCGAGCGGTTGGAGGCGTTGGCCGAAACCGCGTTGCCCGACGGTTTCGGGTTTGAATGGACCGAGCTGGCGCTTCAGGAAAAGAACGCGGGCAACACCACGATCTATGTGTTCATTCTCGCGGTGGCGTTTGTGTTCCTCGTTCTCGCCGCGCAGTACGAAAGCTGGATCCTGCCGCTGTCGATCATTCTGATCGTGCCGATGTGTCTGTTGTCCGCGATCTCCGGCGTGCTGTGGCGGGGCATGGACAACAACATTCTCACGCAAATCGGGTTGGTTGTTCTCGTCGGGTTGGCGGCCAAGAACGCGATTCTGATTGTCGAGTTCGCCAAACAGATGGAGGACGGCGGCATGAAGCGGTTCGAGGCCGCTGTTACGGCGGCCAAGCTGCGGCTCCGTCCAATCCTAATGACATCGTTCGCCTTCATCCTCGGCGTCGTGCCGTTGATGCTGGCCACTGGTGCAGGCTCCGAGATGCGTCAGGCGCTGGGCACCACGGTCTTCTTCGGCATGCTGGGCGTCACCGGGTTTGGCCTGCTGCTGACGCCCGTCTTCTACGTTGCATGTCGGAAGCTGAGTGATTGGACGAGTTGGCGATCGCGGTAGATCGGCGTCAGATTAATCCTGCGCGTCCAGCCATGCCTGTCCCAACCGCGCTGTGGTCTCGGCAAATCCCGGAGCGAGCTTTTGCGGCTCCGGGGCTTCGATATGGCTGCCGATCCAGGCGAGCAGCGCCATGCGGCGGAGCATGACGAACGTGTCGATCTCGGCGATGTCTCCGGGCTGAAGCGGACGGACCGATCTGTATCCCCGCAGCCATGCGGCCTTGCAGGCAGGGATACGCGGGTCATCCTCGATAAAGCTGATCGCGGCTGCGAAATCGTACATCAGCCAGCCATGGCCGCAGTCGTCGAAGTCGATCAGGCGGGTGCCATCAGCATTGACCAGAAGGTTTGCGAGCCGCATGTCGGCATGGATGAGATTATAGCGGTCAGGCGACTTGCCATAGGCCTCAAGACGCGCGCGGATCTGCCCCTCGACCTTCTGCAGAACCGCTCGAGTGCCTGCGGTGACCCCCGGCGCATCTCGCCAGTTTCCCCATGTGGGAGTTGGACCAAAGACAGCGTCCACGTCCCAGGTGAGCCGCTCGAACGGGACGGGTTTTGTCCAGGTCAGCGCGTGGGCATGGCACCTTGCTGCAATCGCACCAAGCTCCTCGAACCCCGGTGCCAGATCACCGGTCTCATCAGGCGCGGTGCCTTCAACGAAATGGAAGAGAACGAGAAAGCGCGAACCCGCGAGGCCCGGCGTGCTGGCTTCCTGAATCGCGGCGCCATTCCGGCCGGTGAAGTAGCCCGGCGTCGTCACGACCCCGTCCGCTGACAGCGCATCGAGCCAGGCCAGCTCGCACTCAATCGCGCGCCGCGTGTGATAGTCCTCGCGATGGACCCGCAGCACGGATTTGTGGCCGCCCGGCGCCTCGACAAGATAGGTCGCGTTTTCCGAAACGTTGATCAGCCGGGCCGTTGCGCCAGCCGGCAGATCCCACAGGTCAAGCGCCGCATTGGCCAGCGCGCCGAGATGCGCCAAAAGCTCTGCAAGCGACATGTCTGACCCGGCCATGTGAGCGAAATCTCCTCCATCGAGGCCAGCGATACCGGGATTGTCCGTCTGCCGTCCAGAGCGATCAACGCCGGGACGGCTCAGGTGCCGCGGACTTCGAGAATGGAGGTCTCGCTCAGGCGCTGGACGAGACTTTGCTCGATTTCCTCAAGGACGCCGGCGACCCGTTTCTGCAAGGCGTGCTCGACGGAACAGGCGGGGGCGACGTCGGGTCCATCTGCGGCGACCAGTCTTTCATCGAGCGCGAGATAGACATCCGCGAGCGAGATGTCCTCCGGCGGCCGCGCCAGCCGCCAGCCGCCGGCATGACCCTTTTCGGAGGTCAGCAGCCTTGCCTCGCGCAGCCGTCCGAGGACCCGGCGCACGACAACCGGATTGGTCTGCGCATGTTCGGCGATATCGGCGGAGGTCCGCATGCGGTCGGGATCACCGGCCATGTGACTCAGCGTGTGCAGTGCGAGGGAAAGACGGCTGTTGCGCTTCATGGAACGGCTCCATTGTCTGCCATCACGTAACATTGGATGTTGCGTGTTTCCAGTAACTCCGGTAGTTGCGTGAAAGCCTCTTTTCAGATCACGGCAGTTTGTCATGGCCGCGTCGCGCGCTCGAAATCTTGGTCAAACAAGCCTTCGTGGCAAGCGCCGCGCGGGTGATCCGATGCAGGCCTATGACGCACTCCCTGCACCTCTGCGCAGCTGGCTTTCGCAGGCAGCCCTGCCCTGGTCTCCGGCTTCGGCACGGCGCATCTGGCTCCGGTCCAACGCGCGCGGATTGAGCGTTGAAGAAACTCTCACATCACTTTCGCGGGCGGAAGCGCGAACACTGGCGCGCGAACGCCATGCTCCCCGCCTGACACCTCATCCCTAACTCCAAAGGAAGAACGCATGTCTATCATCCGGCGACTTGCCATTGCTGCTGTCGTAGCGCTCGGCTCCGCGTTGCCCGCCTCCGCTGCGGACAAGAGCCTGACGATTTCGGTGACCTTCGGCCCGAACGCCGAAGTTCCGGATCCCCGCGCGGGGTACAACGGCTGGTTGTCGAACCAGACCGGGGTAACCGAAACGCTGATGGGGATCGACTATGACCTCAAGCTCTATCCCCGTCTGGCCGAGAGCATCGATCAGTCGGCCCCGACAACATGGCGTGTCACGTTGCGCGACGGCATAAAGTTTCACGATGGGACGCCTGTGACGGCGGACGCTGTAATCAAGGCGATTTCAGCGATTTCTGACGAAGCGCATCCCGGCAACAATGCGCGCGTTGCCAAATTGCTCGACCTTGCCGGCATGACGGCGGATGGCGACAGCGTGGTTGTGTTCGAGACAAACAGCCCGAACGCCGCTTTCCCGTGGACGTTGTCGGATCCCGGCATTGCGATCCTCGGCGAGGCATCGGAGGCGTTCCCGATCAACGCAACGGGCCCCTACATCTTCAAGGAAGCGGTGCCGGAGCAGCTCTACCGGGCCGAGGCCAATCCGAACTATCGCCTTGGCGCTCCGGGTCTTGACGAAGTGCGGGTCGTGGTCGCGGGTGATCCGGCGACCGGTGCTCTGGCCTTCGAGGCGGGCGAAGTTGATATGGTGATCAACTACCCGGAAACCGACTTCGAGCGTATCAAGGGCACGGGCGCCCAGGGCTTTTCGGCCCCCACCGCGCGGCTCTACTTCTTCACCGTGAATGCGGCCAGCGGACCGATGGCAAACCCCCTGATCCGTCAGGCGGTCTCCATGGCGATTGATCGTCAGGGCATTGTCGATGCGGCGCTTTCGGGCGTTGGCGGGGTGCCCGCCGGAACAGTCTATCCCGAAGGCAAGGGCTGGGCGGCGGACATTCCCGTGACGTACGACCCGGCCAAGGCCGAAGAGCTTCTGGCAGAGGCGGGCGCGGTCAAGGAAGGCGGGCTCTGGACCCTCGACGGCGCGCCACTGGAGATCGACATCGTGACCTATTCCGGCCGGGCCGCGCTGGCGCCCACGGCTGAACTGACCCAGGCGTTTCTCTCGGGCATCGGTGTGACCGCCAATGTGAAGGTCGGTGAATGGGGTGCCAGCAACGATGCGATTGCGGCGGGAGAGGCCGACCTGTTCCTGCAGGCTTGGGTGACAACACCGCAGGGCGATCCGGGTGCCGTGCTCGAAACGCTGCTGAAATCTGACGGCGGGTCGAACTCGGGCAAGTACGCGAACCCCGCATTGGACAAGCTGCTTGATGACGGTCGCCTGACCTTCGACCAGGAGGAACGCGAAGTGATCTACGACGAGGTGCAGAAGATCATCGCCGCCGATGCTGCGATGATCCCGGTCTTCCACGTCGCTCAGGTGAACGTCACCAAGCCCGGTCTGACCGGCTATGCTGTGCATCCGACCGAAACCTACTGGATCACGCACGAGACAAAGTTCGCTGAATGAGCTTACGTGTTTCCGGCCTGAGCGCAGTGCGTTCGGGCCGGACCATCCTGCACCCGACATCGCTGGAGATCCTGGCAGGCGAACGGATCGGTCTGGTTGGATCGTCAGGATCGGGCAAGTCCACCCTCGGACATGCACTGATCGATGATCTGCGGGCGCAGGGCCGGGCGGTTGCCCATGTTCCACAAAGCCCTGACGAAGCCCTGGACCCGCTGCGCAGCATAGCGTTTCACTGGCGCGAGGCCGAGCAGGCGCTGGGCCTCGCCCCGGGCTCTGCCGATCAGGCCACGCTCTTTCGATCTCTGAAAATCGAGGGGGGCGATCTTCGCAAACGGCCATGGGGCTGGAGCCGGGGCATGCAGCAACGCTTCGTCATCGCCATGGCGCTGATCGGCTCGCCTGACCTGATTGTGCTGGACGAGCCGACCTCTGCTCTGGACCCAGTGGTTGCAGCGGCGACGATGGACCTGTTAGATCGGCATCTCGAGGACCGCGAGACCGCCATGATGCTCATCACCCACGATCTTGGACTGGCCGCGCGGCGTGTCTCAAAGCTGATGGTGATGCACGAAGGGCAGGTTGTCGAAGAGGCGCCGACGGAGAGCATTCTGGAACGCCCGCAAACCAAGGCCTCCAAAGCCCTTGCCGCAGATAGCATCTGGATGGAGCTGCCTTTCTGAATGTGCAGTCCCTCTCTGTTCGCAGGGGCAGGACGGCCACCCTTCACAACGTCTCCTTCACCCTCGCTCCCGGCAAGACACTTGGCGTTGTCGGGGAAAGCGGCGCGGGCAAGTCGACGCTGATTGCCGCGATCCTTGGTCTGCTCAAGCCGTCGCAGGGAGAGATCACCTGGTCCGGTGCGCCCGTTCGGTCCTGCGGGCCTGCATTGGTGATGCAGGAGCCACGCTCGGCGTTCAATCCGGCCCTGCCGCTGCGCCGATCCGTGATGGAACCGGTCGTGGCAACGCGGACCGCTGTGCCCCGCGGACGGATGGAGCGGCTTTGCGCCGGGCTGGAACTGACCCCCGACATCCTCGACCGGCGCCCCGGAGAAGTATCGATCGGGCAGGCGCAACGGGTGGGTATCCTGCGGGCTCTGATTGCGGCGCCGCCTTTGGTGCTGTTCGACGAGCCACTCTCCGCGCTCGATGCGGTGACGCAAAAGCATACAGCCAGACTGATCGCCGACTTGCAGCAGGAGGAGGGGTTTGCCGCGCTGATCGTCACGCATGATCTGGGCTATGCCTTTGCCCATGCCGATGAAATCGCGGTTTTGAAATCTGGTCGAATCGAAGAGATCGCAGATCCCCAAACCTTCGCCCTTCAGCCAAAATCGGAGTACAGCCGGACGCTGCGGGATGCGG
>CAYYZH010000166.1:0-9745 GCA_964475765.1 uncultured Limibaculum sp. | reverse complement strand
CCCCATGAGAAGGCCTTGCCTTCTCATGGGGTGGTTCGCGGGGGGTGGGGGTGGGGCTATCGCGCTTCCCGAATGTCTCGGCGGCGCAGCCGCAGAGACTGAGGGGCGCAAAGTATGGGCAAGGAGGCGTGCCAGCTATGCAAAAGCAAACCGCTTTGGCCGGGTCAGGTCCTTAGCCAGCGCGCCAGCGCGCCAGCTCATCCCGACGCCGTTTCGCAAGCCCGGCATAGTGACGCCCGCCTGCCTTGGTCCAGGATAGAAGTTGCTCGCCCGCGGCGTCGTACTCTCCGCGGTTCAGAAGCTTCAGAAGCGTGCTGTTCTTCAGTCTGCCAAGCCCGACATTGTAGCCGAACGAAACCAGCGCATCGAACTGGCCTTGAGTCAGCGGCACCTTGACCAGCTTGGCGACACCCTTCTCGAAGCGTCGGACATCCTTCTGGAGAATCAGATTTGCCTCTTCCCGGGTGATCCGCCGGGTCAGGTCGACGACGCGCCCGCCTGCCACGGTCAACTGGCGGCTCCGGATGAGGTGCCCATAGCCGATCTGGCGCGTGCCCGCCAAAGTGTAAGGCGAGCGCCGCAGTCCCTCGTGACTGGTGATGAGGCGCAGACCCGTCCTGGACAGACGCTGCCCGCTTCCTCTGTTCGCATCGCTCGCATTTGCCAGGGCCAGTTGCGCATTGCGCGGCGGTGGCAGGCTCGCTTGAACCGGAGCGGAGGGGCCGGACACAATCGCCGGGGCGGTCTCAGCGTCATTCGTGCCGTCGCCCGATGGCATCGGCGCACAGCTCATGCAAACCGCTGTGGCGAGAGCAAGTGCTCCGCCGGTTCTCAAGACACGCGGCAGCCGGGGCCGATTCCATCCCAGATCCGATACGTCATCCATCAGCAGCCTCCATCACGCGTCGTGTCCAAGCCGGGCTATCTGGCGCGGAACCATGACGAGATGAGGGCGAAAGATTACGCCTCGGGCTGGAGTTTGTCCTGGGTCTTCGTATCGAAATCCGACGCGTCATGGCGCTCGTGCAACTGCTCTTCCAGCGGCCCGGCCATCCGATTGACCATGCGCCCGCGGATCACGGCAGGGCGCTTGGCGATCTCGTCGAACCAGCGGATGACGTTCGTGTATTCGTGGGTCGAAAGGAACTCGGCCGCGTTGAACCCCTCACCCGTATAAAGCTTGCCGGTGGTCAGCACGCCGTACCAGGGCCAGACCGCCATATCGGCAATCGTGTAATCCTCACCGCCGAGGAACCGGCTTTCGGCCAGACGTTTGTCCAGGACGTCCATCTGACGCTTGGTTTCCATGGCAAAGCGGTTGATCGGGTACTCCTGCGGAAAGGGCGCATAGGCATAGAAGTGTCCGAACCCGCCGCCGAGATAGGGCGCTGAGCCCATCTGCCAGAAGAGCCAGTTCAGCGTCTCGGTCCTGGCCGCATGATCGGTGGGCAGGAACGCGCCGAACTTCTCCGCGAGGTACAGAAGGATCGAGCCGGATTCGAACACCCGCACCGGTTTGTCCCCGGAGTGGTCCATCAGCGCCGGGATCTTGGAGTTGGGATTGGCCTCGACGAAACCCGAGCCGAACTGATCGCCATCGCCGATCTTGATCAGCCAGGCATCGTACTCGGCGCCGGCGTGACCAAGTGCCAGAAGCTCCTCCAGCATCACGGTCACCTTCACCCCGTTTGGGGTGGCCAGCGAGTAAAGCTGCAGGGGATGCGTGCCGACCGGCAGATCCTTGTCGTGGGTCGCGCCGGAGATGGGCCGGTTGATGCTGGCGAACTTGCCGCCGTTCTCGGTGTCCCAGGTCCAGACTTTCGGGGGGGCATAGGCGGGGGCGTCGGTCATGGCAGAAGTTCTCCGGTTCTGGGTGATGCGCTCGACTTAAGGTGTAATCGCCTCTTGGAAAAGAGGCATGGCCGCGAGCGGCGATCAAATCGGCGCGAATTGCGTTTCGATCCCGGACGAGATCAGGGGAGCCTAGATCGACGCGTTATGCGCGCCGCCGTCCATGACGATGTTCTGCCCGATCACGAACCCTGCATGGGCCGAGCAGAGAAGAGCGCACATCGCACCGAACTCCTCAGTTGTGCCAAAGCGCCGGGCCGGAACTTCCGCGGCCCGTCCGGCATGGACGTCCTCGAAACTCCGCCCGGTCCTCTCGGCGATGGTGCGGGAGGTCTTCTCCAACCGGTCCGTCGCAAAGGGGCCAGGCAGGAGGTTGTTGATGGCAACGTTCTTGCCCGCGAGCTTGCGAGACAGGGCCGAGATCCCGCCGACAAGACCCGCCCGCGCGCCGTTCGAGAGCTCCAGCGTCGGCACCGGGCACTTCACCGAATAGGAGGCGATGTTGACGATCCGCCCAAAGCCGCGATCGGCCATGCCGTAGGCGGTTGCCTTTATCAGCGCGATGGGCGTGATCATGTTGCCCTCGACCGCATCGCGCCAGTCGTCGAGAGAGAACTCCGCGAAGTCTCCGGGCGGTGGCCCCCCGGCATTGGTCACCAGAATGTCGGGCTCGGGCAGGGCGGCCAGGACCGCGGTGCGGCCTTCTTCGGTTTTGATATCGCCGGCCACCGGCGTCACCGACACGCCGTGGGTGGATGCGATCTCCCCGGCGGTCTGCTCCAGCTCGGAGGCTGTGCGCGCCGTGATCACCAGATCAACACCTTCCGCGGCCAACGCTTCGGCGCAGCCCCGGCCAAGACCCTTTGAAGCGGCGCAAACTATGGCTGTGCGTCCGCGTATTCCGAGATCCATCTCAACTCTCCTCTTCGGCACCTTTGATACGAAAAAGGGCCGCCCCGAAAGGCGGCCCCTGATCTTAGTGCTTAACCGGGCTCACTTGCCCGCGCGGTCCTCTTCGCGGCGATAGGCGCTTTTCTCGTGTCCTGTGCCGACGATCAGAGCGGCGACACAGCAGACGATCGATATCGCGACCCAGAGCATTTCCGAGCCGATTGCGGTGTAGAACGCGCCTTCGACACCGTTCCAGGACGCTTCATCATATCCCCATCCCATGACAGGTCTCCTTTTCTCTCAAGTTCACTCTGCAGGCGTCGCCGAGGGGGCGATGCCTTCGGGATAGGCGCGCGTCGGCACCTTGGTCGGGTCGAGACCTGCGATCTCGGCCGCTTCGCCGACCCGCAGCAGACCCATCACCTTCAGGATCAGCGAGACGACATAGCCCGGCACGAAGCCCAGCAGGAACATCACCACACAGCCAAGCAGCTGGCCGACGATGGAGATGGTCGGGACTGCGCCCGCATCACCCTGCAGCACCGGCGTGCCCGCCGCGAAGATCCCGCAGGCAATCAGACCCCAGAGACCCAGCGTACCGTGCACCGTCACGGCGCCGACGGCATCGTCGATCCCCATGTTCTCGAGGATCGATGCCGCCGGTTTCATGATCGCACCGCCTGCAAACCCGATGACGAAGGCCTGTGCCGGGTGGAAGAGATCAAGCCCCGCAGCGCAGGAGATGATCCCGCCCAGAGCGCCCGACATCATCCAGAAAGGATCACGCGTGATCATCCACGCACCGATGATCCCGCCGGCAAAGCCCATCAGGATGTTGAAGCTCAGCGTGCCCAACGTCAGCGGGGTGCCGTAGATGTTCGCCCATTTGTCCGGGAACCATGACCAACTTTCACCGGGTACGATGATGCAGGCCATCAGGAAGCCCCAGAACCCGACGATGATCAGCATCAGACCGGTCAGCGTGAACGGCAGGTTGTGCCCGTTGATGTCGTTGGACGTGCCGTCAGCGTTGAACTTGCCGATCCGCGGTCCGAGATTGATCAACACACCAAGGGCGAAGAACCCGGCGATCGCGTGCACAAGGCCTGCCGCGCCAAAGTCGTGATAGCCCCAGTCCGTCACCAGCCAGCCTGCAGCCGACCAGCCCCAGGCAGCGCCGACAACCCAGGCAAACGAGCCGAGCACGATGGCGAGGATCACGAAGCCGCCGACCTGAATCCGTTCGATCACGGCCCCGGAGAAGATCGATGCCGTCGTCGCGGCGAAGAGCGTGAACGCCCCCCAGAAGACGCCGGTGGCGTTATCCGCGATGTTCGGCCCCATCACCTCGCCGATCGGGTTGGCAAAGCCGATTGCCGTCTCCCAGTCGGTCGCCAGCGGTCCGGGCTGGAGGAACCAGTAGAAGAACCAGCCGAAATAGTAGAACGTCGGCACCATGAACGCGAAGGCGAGGATGTTCTTGATCCCCGAGGCCAGCACGTTCTTCAGCCGCGAGGCGCCCATCTCATAGGCCAGAAAGCCCGCGTGAATGATGACCATCAGAGGGATGGTCAAATAGTAGTACATCTCTGCGAACATCGTGTTGGCGGCGGTCGTTCTCGCCTCCAGCGCGGCGACCTTCGCCACAAGTTCTGCGACTTGTTCTTCCATGGATACCTCCTTGCACCCCCTCCGTGCCGACGCAGGTGCGCCGGTGGAGTTCTCTCGTGTTACCCTGTCCGGACCGACATTCTTGGAGCCGTGTCCGTGGTGCGGAAAAGCTAGCGAACAAAAATCCGATAACCAAGCCGGTTTGTACCAATGCTGCGCCAAAAAAAGCGACGCATCGGGTTATTTTGTTCATTCAATGGGCAAAGCTGTTCCGCGGCGTGCCAATTCGCGAGAATTGGTTCAGGTCCGACCGGCCCAACCCTGCGCAGACAAGGAGGGATTCGCAGGGGTCAGTGGCTCCAGCGCGCGGGGTGCGTGCCGAGGGGTGCTGGCGGGGTGCGCCAGCGCGGCGGGGTCTCGGATAGCGTCACGGCCGGGCGTAAAGCGCTTAGTCTGCCGAAGGCGCTGTCCATTTCATCAAGCAGTTCGGCGATCTCATCGCGCGCGGGATTGGCCTCCGGCGCGCCGGGGTCCTCGCCAAGACGGTCAGCCATTTCCCAGATCCAGATCGCCATCCGGGCGAGCGACAGCTCACCCCGCCAACCGCCACCCTCGCGCGTTCTCCGGGTCAGAGCGACCATGGCGGTCGCGGCGCCGAGATAGCCCGTCAGATAGTCAAGCGGCTGACACGGCAGGCGGGTCGGCCCGTCCGGGCCATCCGCGCTCAGGCCCGTCGCGCATTGCACATAAGTGTCGAAGCCCCGCCGCCCGCCCCAGGGACCGGTCTCGCCAAAGGCAGAAAGGGTGATGTAAATGAGGTTGGGATTGAGCGCCCGCAGCGCCTCAGGTCCGAAGTCTTTGCCTGCCAACGCGCCGGGCCGGTAGCCGTCGATCACGATGTCCGCGTCTTGCACCAGGTCCGTCAGGGCGGCCCGGCCTTCGGCGGTCTCGAGATCGATATGGGCCGAGCGCTTGCCAAACCCGGTATTGATCACGAGAGAGTCAAAATAGGGCAGGTTGGGCGAGGCGATCCGCAGAACCTCTGCGCCATGTTCGGCCAGTGTGCGCCCAATCATCGGACCGGCGATCACACGGCTGAGATCGAGGACCTTGATGCCGGACAATGGCGCAGCACTCACCTGACGACGCGGGCTCGCGAGTGCCTCCCCGTCGCGGGACAGTTGCAAAACCGGCAAGGCCGCAAGCACCGCCGCGTGAGGATGCGCCGCCCATGTGGCCCGGTCCCGGCGCATGATGGCGCAGACGCCAGCCTCGGCGGCCCGGTCTTCGATTTCCTGAGCGGGCAGGGCGGCGAGACCTGCCACAACTGCTTCAGGCTCGTCCGGCAGGTCGAACGTTTTCAGGAGCCGGTCGCGCAGATGCGCGAACTGGCAATGGAGATAGACCCAGCCATCAGCAGCCCGGAAGTACCCCGTCAGCGGATCCCAGTTCACCGCCTTCTCGCCATCGACCGTCAGATAGGCCGAGGCGGTCATGCTGAGCGAGGCATGGCGCCGGTCGACATGCACCGTCTGGGACGGTCCTCCGTGCAGCTCATGGATATGTGCTGCCGCCAATCCGACCAAGGCGTTGGCCGCGGTGGCCATGTCCGCAATGGGCAGCCGGGTCGCCAGCGCTGTCGGGGTCTCCTCCACCTCAAGACGCTCGAGCGGAGGATCAGGCCAGCCCAGACTTGCCGCCAAGTCCGCAACGATCTGGTGGGCCCGGCTCATTCCGACCCCTCGGGGGTCAAGGTCATCACGCCAAGCGCCCCCGCGCGGGCATCCTCGGCACTCATCGACATCGGGATCATCTCGCCGCGCGCCCAAAGCTCGGCCAGATGGTCGTAGAACTGGCTGAACGGGTGCCCGCTCTGTCCGGTCGAGATGATCATCTGGCTCCGGTCGAGATCAGCGAAATCATAGGCAACGCGCAGACCCGCCGCATGGACATTGCGAAATGGTGTTTCGCCCCGCCCCGGGGTCTGACCGCGCAAAAGCGTGTAGTTCCCGCCCGAGGTCTCGTTCTCGATGTTGAAGATCAGACCCAGCGGGCCGAAATACCCCAGCGGTGTGTGCCGATGCACCGCCAGATGCGCGGTGCCCCAGCGCCAGCCGTCGATATTCGCGCCGTGGTCACGCACCAGCCGGGCCAGCGCATCGTCGAGCGCGATCGAAGCCATCTGCCCGCAGGTCTCGGTCTCGGGCGTCTTGTCAACGTCGCACCAGATCGCGGCGCCCTCAATGTTGCGATAGACGCGCTCGATGAAGAGCGGTCGCGGCCCCTCGAACTCGGCGAACAGAGGCCCGAGTTCATCCGAGGCCAGCCGCCGGGTCAAAGCGCGTACCCACTCGGCAAAGATCAACGGTTCCGGCCCGTGCCGGTGCATCTCACCGGTCCAGACCGCCAGCATCTCGAGCGCCCGACGGCGCGTTTCATCCTCGATCTTTGGCGTGCCCTCGCGCCACCACAGATCCCGCGCGATCAGCGGCAGGATCGAGCGCGCCATCTCCGAGACCGCATCGTTTTGCAATGCCACGAACCCGTCGAGCGAATGGAAGGGCCGGGCCGTCAGCTCCTTGTCGAGCCGCTGCATGCGATAGGGATAAGCCCAGTCGAAGCTGACATGCGCCGGGTAGGGCGCGTCGGTCGTGCGGTTGTTCGCATTGGCAACCGCGCCCGAGCTTGGCCGCACGATCCGCGGATTCTCCTCGGCGGGCCGCATGCCGAGCCAGTCATTGGCCTGCACCGCTCCTGCCGCAGGGACCCGGCCCTGGCTGAGCGAATTGCGCGACCGGATCGGGATCGCACCGGCCACCACCATCGCAACATCTTGGGGGTCGGCCAGAATGATGTTCTGCGCTGGCGCCAGAATGCCAGAGGCCGCCTCCACCGCGGCATCGATGGTCTCCGACAGCATGATCCGATGCGCCGCCGACATCGTCCGGTCCTCGGGCGTCAACGCTGTCCAGGCGAGGCTCGCGATATGCCCCGGCGGTGTGATCGAGGCGACGCCAAACTGGTCATGGGTCAGCACGGGGCCATGGCGCGTCGCGCGCACCGTCTCGGTCACCGGCGTGCGGCCATCGACCTCGATCCGGATCGAGCGGCTCTCGAACGCCTCCCACGCGCCGTCGGGCAGGGCGTATTCTTCGGGATTGTCCGGGTTCAGTTCCTCGATGAAGAGGTCCTGATCGTCGACATTCGCCGTGGTCAGACCCCATCCGATCTCAGCCGAACGTCCGACCAGCACGACCGGCACACCGGGCAGTGTCCCTCCGATCACCGCCATGTCCGGCGACTCGACATGGGCCAGATACCAGACGCTGGGCGCCGAAAGCCAAAGATGCGGATCGTTTGCCAACAACGTCTTGCCGCCCGAGGTGCGCGTCCCGTCCACCGCCCATGCGTTCGATGCCCCAGCGAGTTCGGGCCACGGTGACGGGCCAAGGGCGGCCAGCAAAGCATCATGATCGGATGCCGAGGCCCTGTCGGCTCCGGGCAAGGCGTCTGACGGGCGCGGCGGCGCCAGTTGCGCAGGCTTGGGATATTCCGGCAGGATGTCGACCACCCGTTCGGGGGGCAGCGTCAGCACCGTGCGCGTGCGCCGGACCTCGGTCCGCGCAGCATTGCTGAGCCGCAGCGCCATCATCTTCAGGATCGCCAGACTGTCCGCGGGCTGCCAGGGTGACAGATCCGCGCCAAAGACGAAAAACTCCGGCGCCCCGCGCCCCAGCGCCTCGTCATTCACATGCCGGATCCATGCGTTCACCCCGGCGGCATAGGCCTCCAGCATCGCGAGTGTCTCGGCACTCTGATACTCGACCGACCGGCTGGCCAAGCCATAAAGATCCAGCGTCTTGACCAACCGGTCGAGATCGATCGTCCGCGCGCCCAGCACAGCCGACAATCGCCCCTGCGCCGCGCGCCGCCCGATCTCCATCTGCCAAAGCCGATCCTGCGCATGCGCCAGCCCCAGCGCGTACCACGCATCCGCCGTGCTCTCGGCTGTGATATGCGGGATCGCATGGGCATCGCGCACGATCGTGACCGGCGCATCCAGCCCGGCAAGCTGCAACTCGGTGTCGTAATCGGGCAGTGACCGGCTCACCAGATACCAGCCCAGAACCAGCGAGACCGCCAGCACAACCATCGCCGCGCCGAACGCTCTCAGCAACCATTTCAGAACCGTGTTCATAGACTGGTTTCGCAGCGAGGCCCTTGTTGCGACCGCGCCGGCGGTCTTTGGGATATGGTCCTGTGGTCACCGAGCCAGAGCACGCGCATGCCAGCCTGCCCTTGACCACAGCCGTCTCATCGCAGAAGTACGGCGGGCGCGCAACGCGACAAAATCCAGAATACGGCAGGAGGCGGATTTGACAAAAGTGAGTTTTCTCGGACTGGGCGTTATGGGCTATCCGATGGCGGGCTATCTGGTCGGCGCGGGCCATGACGTGACCGTCTACAACCGCACGACATCCAAGGCCGAAGCCTGGGCCAAACAGTACGGCGGCAAGTTCGCGCCGACCCCGGCCGAGGCCGCAGATGGTGCCGAATTCGTAATGGCCTGCGTCGGGAATGACGACGATCTGCGCTCGGTCTTGCTGGGCGACACCGGTGCGCTCGGCGTCATGGGATCGGGCTCGATCTTCGTCGATCACACCACCGCATCCGCCGCCGTTGCACGCGAATTGCACGCGCTGGCGGGCGAGAAGGGCGTCGGCTTTGTCGATGCTCCTGTGTCGGGAGGTCAGGCAGGCGCCGAAAACGGTCAACTCGCCATCATGTGCGGCGGCGATGCGGCAACCTTTGCCAAGGCCGAGCCGGTCATGGACGCCTATGCCAAATCCGTCAAACGCCTCGGCGAGATCGGCGCGGGCCAGCTCACCAAGATGGTCAACCAGATCTGCATCGCCGGGCTGGTACAGGGCCTCTCCGAAGGGCTCAACTTCGCGCAGGCCGCAGGGCTCGACGTCGAAGAAGTGGTCGAGGCGATTTCAGGCGGCGCCGCGGGCTCATGGCAGATGGTCAACCGCCACAAGACCATGAACGCCGACGAGTACGAGCACGGTTTTGCCGTGGACTGGATGCGCAAGGATCTCGGCATCTGTCTCGACGAGGCCAAGTCGAACGGCGCGCGTCTGCCCGCCACCGCCATGATCGACCAGTTCTATGGCGAAGTGCAGGACATGGGCGGTGGCCGCTGGGACACGTCCTCCCTGATGCGCCGCCTCAAGCGTTAACACTTCGTACAAGGCCAATGTTGGTCACAGTCCCGGACCCGATCCGGGACCTCCCCGCACACCACCCGCCACTGTCACGGTCCCGGGCGTGACCCGGGACCTCGTCGCGGCACGCGGAGACTGTCTCGCACAGGTCGACTTGGTGTACA
>CAYYZH010000165.1:6160-9935 GCA_964475765.1 uncultured Limibaculum sp. | reverse complement strand
GGCACATGGGCTATGCGCTGGTGGGTTTGGCCGCCGGGACCGAGGCGGGGGCGCAGTCGCTTCTGATTTATCTGTCGATCTATCTTGTGATGAACATCGGCGTCTTTGCCTTCATTCTGACGATGGAGCGTGACGGACAGCCTGTGGCGTCGATCCCCGATCTCTCCGGCCTGTCGCGCACCCGTCCTGCCGAAGCGATGGCGATTGCCATCCTGATGCTTTCGCTTGCGGGCCTGCCGCCGCTTGTGGGCTTTTTCGGCAAGTTTTTCGTCTTCAAGGCCGCGGTCGATGCAGGGCTGACGCCGCTGGCGATTGCCGGTGCCATCGCGTCGGTCATCGGCGCGTTTTATTATCTCAACATCGTGCGTGTAATGTACCTGACCGAGCCGGACCGTCCGCTCGCCATCAATGGCCGGGTGATCCACACCGCGGTCTTGGGGCTCGCCGCGCTGATCATGGCGGCGGGTTGGCTGCCGTTCCTTGGCGGGTTCGGCGTGCCTGAGGCGGCTCTGGCGGCGGCGGAATCTCTTGTGAAATGAACGCCTGGCCTGATGGCTATGCCCGGATAGTTCTGGACGAGACAGACAGCACGAACCGCGAAGCCGAACGGCGCCAGAACGATGCCGCGCTTCCGCTCTGGATCGCAGCGCGCCGCCAAACCGCCGGCCGGGGCAGGCGGGGGCGTAGCTGGACCTCGCCCGAAGGAAACCTCTTTGCCACATTGCTGCTTGGGTTTGATGGCCCGCCCGCAAAGGCCGCGCGGCTGGGGTTTCATACCGCCCTGGCGGTGGCCGATACGCTCCGGATCGCGGCCCCCGATGCGGACATCGCCGTCAAATGGCCGAATGATGTGCTTTTGAACGGAGCGAAGGCGTCCGGGATCCTGCTCGAGAATTTCGGAGCGGGGCCGGACGGTCGCCTGCGCATAGCTATCGGCATCGGGATCAACCTGAGCACCGCACCGGAGGCGACGGATACGCTTTATCCCGCGACCAGTATCGCGGCGGAGGCCGGGTCTGCTCCCGCGTTCGACGATGCATTGACCACGTTGGCCCGCCGTCTGGACTATTGGCTCAAAACCGAGGCCACCGATGGTTTCGCCTCGATCCTTGCCAACTGGCGTACCCGCGCCACCGGCATTGGCAAGCCCATCGACGTCAGGCTGGCAGACCGAACGCTTTCCGGCATCTTTCGCGATGTAGACGACGAGGGCCTGCTTGTCCTAGAAACCCCCGGCGGGATGCGCACCATCGCCGCGGGGGATGTTTTCTTTCCGGAGCATGTCTGATGCTGCTCGCCATCGATGTTGGCAATACGAACACGGTTTTTGCCGTCCACGACGGTGCGGCGTTCATCGCGGAGTGGCGGTGCAACACGGACGGTGTGCGCACGGCGGATCAGTATTTTGTCTGGCTCCAGCAATTGATGCGCCATCGCGATCTCGATCCCGGGAGCATCAACGAGGTGGTGATCTCGAACGTGGCACCGGCGACGCTTTTCAATCTCCGGGTGCTCTGCGATAGATACTTCGACTGCCGCCCGCTGGTCGTGGGCAAGGACGATTGCCGATTGCCCATCGATGTGCGCGTCGACACGCCATCGGAGGTGGGTGCGGACCGGCTGGTGAATACGGCTTCGGCGTTTCAGACCTATGGCCCGAACCTGATCATTCTGGACTTCGGCACGGCGACGACCTTCGACGTGGTTGGCCGTGACGGTGCCTATGTCGGCGGCGTGATCGCGCCGGGCGTCAACCTCTCGCTCGAGGCGCTGAAGAACGCCGCCGCGCATCTACCGCATATCGACATCACTCAGCCCCAGCAGGTGGTGGGCACCAATACCGTCCATTGTCTGCAATCCGGCGCGTTCTGGGGCTATGTCGGCCTCATCGAGGGTGTGTGTGCCCGGATCTCCGCCGAGAAGGAACGGTCGATGAAGGTGATTGCCACCGGCGGCCTCTCGCCACTGTTTGCCCGGGCGACCGAGGTGATCGAACATGTCGATCCCGACCTGACCATGCGCGGCCTGGTCTACATCCGAGATTTCAACAGAACGGACACGCATGACTGACCCATCCGACGGTCTGGTCTATCTCGCGCTTGGCGGCGCGGGCGAGATCGGCATGAACTGCTATCTCTATGGCTATGGGTCTCCGGGCGAACGCCGCTGGATCATGGTCGATCTCGGCATCGGCTTTGGCGACATGGAGACTGCGCCGGGTGTCGAGGTTGTGGTGCCCGATCTCGAGTTCATCATCGAGCGCCGCGACCGGCTTGATGCAATCTTCCTGACCCACGCGCATGAGGACCATGTCGGCGCATTGCCCCATCTTTGGGAAAAGTTGCGCGCACCGATCTATGCCCGTCCGTTCACCTTCGAGGTGGTGCGGCGCAAGATGGAGGAGGTCGACTTCGATCCTCGCTTCCTGCGCCCGGCCCGGTTGGGCGACCGCATTCAGGCCGGATCGTTCGAGGTCGAGTTTCTGCCGGTGACCCACTCGGTGCCAGAGGCCTCATGTCTTGCTCTGCGCACACCGTCGGGCACGATCGTGCACACCGGTGATTTCAAACTCGATCCCGATCCGCAAATGGGTGCGCCCATCGATTTTGCCCAGTTTGAACGATTGGGCGACGAAGGCGTCCTCGCGCTTGCCTGCGACAGCACCAATGTGTTTCTGCCCGGCACATCCGGGTCAGAGTCCGAGATCGTCGAGAACCTCGAGCGCGTGATCTCGGCGGCACCGGGCGCCGTGGCCGCGACGACCTTCGCATCGAACGTCGCACGCCTGCGTACCCTGGCTGTGGCGGCTGAGGCTGCGGGCCGGTCCATTGTTGTGGCCGGACGCGCCATGTCACGCATGATCGACATCGCGGTGCAGACCGGGCAGCTCACCGACTTTCCGACACTGGTGCCTGATACCCAGATCGACGATATTCCCGCGGAGAACCTGTTCTATCTCGTGACCGGCAGTCAGGGTGAGGGACGTGCGGCGCTCGCTCGCATCGCGGGCGGAACCCATCCGACCGTGCGATTGCGTGAGGGCGACACCGTGCTCTTTTCGTCCAAGACCATTCCAGGCAACGAGGCTGGGATCTATCGTCTCTACAACCGGCTCAGCGAGCAGGGGGTGCGGGTCATCGACGGCGAGATGGAGCGCATCCACGTTTCGGGGCATGCGCGGCGCGAGGATCTGCGCCGTATGTATGGCGCGCTGAAACCCAAGGTCTCGCTGCCGCTCCACGGGGAGCATCGTCATCTGGTCGAGCACGCCGCCGCAGCGGATGAATGGGGCGCAAGCACCAGCCTGATCGCGCCCAACGGCACAATGGTTCGCCTCGATGGCAATGCGCCGGGTACGGTCGACCATGTCGAGACAGGCCGGGTCTATATCGACGGCACCGCACGGGTGGGTGCGCTCGACGGTGTGATCCGCGAGCGGCTCAAACTGGCGCGGCAGGGGCAGGTCATCGTGGCGCTGGTGCTCGATGAGGATGGCGAGCTGCTGGCCGATCCGAATGTCCGCTGTCAGGGCGCGCCCAAAGATGGCGAGGGCTGGACCGCGCCGCTCGATGAGATGATCGCGGATGCGGTGGACGAGGCGGTGGAGCGTGCGGCCAAGCCAGTGCTTCGCAGCGACGATCAGCTTGAGCAGACCGTGGCCACAGCGGTGCGGCGCGTGACAAATCCGGCATGGGGCAAGAAGCCGGTGATAACTGTGCTGCTGACCCGGCTCGACGCGTGACCGGGCCCTGAGAGAGACAGGGCGGCCTTAGGC
>CAYYZH010000165.1:0-6150 GCA_964475765.1 uncultured Limibaculum sp. | reverse complement strand
GGCGCCCGCCGCGGGCCGGCCGCCCCCCGGCGGCCCCCCCCCCCCCCGCGTCCGCTCCGGACTCATCTGCAACTGCATCGACTTCTGCGACGTCCGTTTCCGGGCGCGTGCGGCTGGTCGGACGCGGCGGGATTTCGCGCAGCAGGAACTGTGGGACATGATCGCCCATGCCAACGACATTGCCGCGGTTCGATGACCCCTGATCGTCGGATTTGCGTCCGCGCGGGCGACGTTCCGATCTGGCCCGGGGTTGCTTCTCCTCACGGGGCTGCTCGGGCTGCTCCGCACGTTCCCGGCGGGCAGGGCGATCCGAGACTATGCCGTCCGGCGTCGCGATCTTGGGGATTTCCTGCTTCACCAACTCTTCAATGGCGTCGAGGTATTTTTGTTCGAACGGCAGGCAGATCGTGATCGCCTTGCCCGAACGCCCGGCCCGGCCGGTGCGGCCGATCCGATGCACGTAGTCTTCCGAGTGTGTCGGCACATCGAAGTTGAACACATGGCTGACTGAGGGAATGTCCAACCCGCGCGCGGCCACGTCAGAAGCGACCAGGATCTTGATCTCGTTGTCGCGGAAGGCGCCAAGCGTTGCCATCCGCACGGACTGTTCGAGATCGCCATGCAACGCTCCGGCGTTATAGCCATGCTTCGTCAGTGACTTGTGGACGATGGAGACATCGCGCTTGCGGTTGCAGAAGATGATGCCGTTGGTCAGCGCCTCGCCCTCGGCGTCGATCAGCGCGCGCAGGCAGTTGCGTTTTTCGCGGTCGGCAGCGTCCTTGCGCGACGGCTTCATCTGGCAGACAGCCTGCGTCACGGTCTCGGCGGTTGTTGCCTGGCGGGCCACTTCGACCCGCTCCGGGTTCGACAGGAAGGTATTGGTGATCCGCGTGATCTCCGGCGGCATCGTGGCCGAAAAGAACAGCGTCTGGCGGGTGAAAGGCGTCAGATTGAAGATCCGCTCGATGTCCGGGATGAAGCCCATGTCGAGCATCCGGTCAGCCTCGTCGACCACCATGACCTGAATGCCGGTGAGCATAAGTTTGCCGCGTTCGAAATGATCGAGCAGACGACCCGGCGTCGCGATCAAGACATCCACGCCGCGGTCGATCAGCTTGTCCTGTGCGGCAAAGTTCACACCACCGATCAGGAGGGCCATCGAGAGTTTGTGGTGCTTGCCGTAGATCTCGAAGTTCTCCGACACCTGCGCCGCCAGCTCGCGCGTGGGACAGAGGATCAGGCTGCGCGGCATGCGCGCACGCGCGCGGCCCTTGGCGAGAATGGAGATCATCGGAAGCGTGAACGAGGCCGTCTTGCCCGTCCCGGTCTGGGCGATGCCAAGGACATCGCGACCCTTAAGAGCATGGGGAATGGCCTGCGCCTGAATCGGCGTGGGCTCTTCATAGCCGGCTTCTTCGACGGCTTTCAGGACCTTGGGATCAAGGTCGAGTTCATTGAATTTCATATTATCCTTTGCCTTCACTGGTTGCGGCTTTGTCTGTGGCCGCATGGTCCAGCGCGGCCCAGCATCCGGATTGATGCCGTTCGGACGCCGGTGATATGACGCCCCAACGGTTAAAAGTCAACAAACCCGCGGGTACGCGGCGGGAGCAGGGGTTGTAATCGTTATTATTTCGACTATTCTAGAAATATGGAAATAGAATCATATGAAAGCTTGCTTGGCGGATTTGCCCCGGTCTCTTCGGATCAGGCGGCACAAGCCTTTGCGGCACTTGGCTCGGATGTCCGGCTCCAGATCCTGCGCTGTCTGGTGCGGGCTGGTATCAATGGCCTGCCGGTCGGAGAAATCCAGAAGCGGGTCGGCATCGCGGCCTCGACCCTCAGCCACCATGTTCGGGCGCTGGTACAGGCCGGGGTGCTTGAGCAACAGCGTGAAGGGCGGTCGCTGCGCTGTGTGGCCCGCTACGATGTGATCAGCGGGCTCGCCGGATTTCTGATCTCGGAATGTTGCCGGGATGCGCCGAGCCCTCAGCAAACCAAGGAAGACGCGGCATGACCGATCTGGTTCTCAAACAAGCAGGTGTGGCTTGGCGCCACCTTCGCAGCCTTGATCCTGTCTGGCTGCTGTTGCTCGCGATCCCGTTCATCGCACTGGTCCTCGATCCCGAACGGGTGCAGGAATATGTCACCCGTGCCATCGGGCTGCTGGCCAGCACGCTGCCCTACATCACCTTGGCCGTACTGCTGATCGGCGGGCTCAAGGCGACCAGCGCCGACGGGCTGGCCGCGGAGGCTTTCAAGGGCCGCGAGACACGCATGATCATCGTGGCCGCTTTGGTTGGCGGGCTTGCGCCGTTCTGTTCCTGCGAAGTGATCCCGTTCGTTGCCGCATTGTTGGTGGCGGGCGCGCCGCTGTCGGCGGTCATGGCGTTCTGGCTTTCGTCACCGCTGATGGACCCGCCGCAATTCCTGATCACCACAGGTGCGCTTGGCACGGAATACGCCATCGCCAAGGTCATCGCGGCAGTCGCGCTTGGCCTCGCCGGTGGCTTCATCATGAAGGCCCTGATGCATGGCGGTGCGTTCGCCAGTCCGCTCAAGGCCAATCTGCAGAATGCGGGCGGATGCTGCAGCGCCAAACCCGTCGTTACCGGCTGCGGAACCGGTTGCGGGACGGGTGAGCTGGACAAGCCGGTCTGGAAGTTCTGGACCGACAGCGCCCGCGTGCAGGTTTTCTGGGCCACCGTGTTCGAGAACGCGTTGTTCCTGATCAAATGGATGGCACTGGCCTATCTGCTCGAAGCCGCGCTGATCATGTATGTCCCGGCCGAGATGATCGGATCGATTGTGGGCGGCGAAGGTCTCTGGCCGATCATCGTCGGCGCACTCGTCGGAGCACCGGCCTATCTGAACGGGTATGCCGCCCCGGCCCTTGTTGCGGGCCTGATGGAGCAGGGTATGAGCCCCGGTGCCGCCATGTCCTTCATGGTCGCTGGCGCGGTCAGCTCTATCCCTGCTATGGCGGCAGTATTTGCGCTCGTGCGCGCGCCGGTCTTCGCGATGTATCTCACGTTCGGTATCGGCGGCGCGATCCTCAGCGGGTTGGTGTTCGCAGCGGTGCTGCCGGCCCTTTAGACATTGCCCGCCGGGGCGCGCGGTGGTCCGTGCGATTTCGCAGCAGTGATCTCGATGTGATACACTTCCTGAAAGTATATTTAAGGGAGTGATCTTGATGGCCGTGAATATTCCAAAGTCCTGGTTGCCCAAGGCCCGCATGAAACGGATCCACCTGCATTGGACCGCAGGGTCGCACAAGGCGAATGCGCTGGAGAAGAACCGCTATCACATCCTGGTTGAAGGCGATGGAAAGCTGGTCCGGGGCAAACATTCGATCAAGGATAACGAGCGGCCAAAGCCGGGCGCCTATGCTGCCCATACGCGCAAAGCGAACACCGGCGCGATCGGGGTGTCGCTTTGTTGCATGCGCCGCGCGAAGGAGCGCCCGTTCGATCCCGGCCCGTCGCCGATGACGGCGGTGCAGTGGGACACGGCGATGGATGTGCTGGCCCAACTGGCGTCGAAATACGACATCCTGGTCACACCGCTGACCATCCTCTCCCATGCCGAAATCGAGCCAAATCTCCATATCAAACAGCGCAACAAGTGGGACATCACCCGTCTGGCGTTTGACGATGATGTGGTCGGCCACAGGGAAGTGGGTGATCTCATGCGCACGCAGGTGGCCGCCTTGCTCGATGGACGCGAGACATCCGACTTGCCGGTGGCCCCGCCCGACGAGATGCGCCTGCCAAAATTCCGGGTGGTCGGGGTGGCGCCATCCACGCTCAACTTCCGTGACGCGCCGAATGGCGTGAAGAAGGGTGCCTTGCCAGAGCGTAGTATCGTGGAACGCATCGCTGTCGTCGATAACTGGTGGCAAGTGCGCACGCGCGCAGGATTTGTGGGCTGGGTTTTTTCCAAGTTCCTCGAGCCGGTCTGAACCGGCGCTTCAGCCCAGCGTTTCCTTGGTCGCGCTCAGCTTGATGTCGGGGTAATCGCGCTCGACGCGGTCCAGATCCCATTGCAGTCGGGTCATATAAACCGGATCATCGTCGTGATCGTGCGCCATCTGGCCTTTGTTGGCGTTCATGAAGGCGTCAATCTTGTCCGCGTCGCCATGGATCCATCTGGCGGAGACATACTGCGTCGCCTCGAAGCGGACGGGCAAGCCGTATTCCAGCTCGATCCGGCTGGCGAGCACTTCGAATTGAAGCTGGCCTACCACGCCAACCACCCAAGCCCCTCCAATCATTGGCTTAAACAGCTTGGCCGCACCTTCCTCGGCAAACTGCAGCAGGGCCTTGTCGAGATGCTTTGCCTTCATCGGATCGCCCGCGCGGACCGATTGCAACAGCTCCGGCGCAAAAGACGGTATGCCCGTGAATTTGAGCGTCTCGCCTTCGGTCAGCGCATCGCCGATCCGAAGCTGGCCGTGGTTCGGAATGCCTATGATGTCGCCGGCCCAGGCATCCTCGGCGAGCTCCCGCTCGGCTGCCAGAAAGAGCACCGGATTTGAAACAGCTATGGGTTTCTTGGCCCTTACATGGTGTAACTTCATGCCGCGGTTGAAGTGGCCCGAGCAGAGCCGCACGAACGCGACGCGGTCGCGATGCTTTGGATCCATGTTCGCTTGAACTTTGAAGACAAAACCGGAAACATTTGATTCTTCGGCAGAAACCTGGCGGGCATCAGTCATCCGCGGCTGTGGTGGCGGGCCGTAATTTGCGATCCCGTCCAGCAGTTCTTTGACCCCGAACGAGTTGATCGCCGAGCCGAACCAGATCGGCGTCAAATGTCCTTCGAGGAAGCTCTGAAGGTCAAAGGTGGGCATCAATTCCCGAGCCATTTCAACTTCTTCCAGGAATTGGCTCAGAAGGTGTTCCGGTACATGTTCGGCGAGGCGCGGGTCGTCCAGCCCGTCCAGCTCAATCGATTGCGCCTTGACGTTGCGATCGGCCCGATCCATCAGATCCAGCCGATCGTGGATCAGATCATAGGTGCCAAGAAACTCGCGCCCGATCCCGATGGGCCATGATGCCGGCGCGACATCCAGTGCCAGGCTTTCCTGAATTTCATCAATGATTTCAAATATTTCCCGGCTTTCTCTGTCCATCTTGTTGCAGAAGGTCAGGATCGGGAGATCGCGCAGGCGGCAGACCTCGAACAGCTTCTTGGTCTGGCTCTCCACCCCCTTGGCCCCATCGATCACCATGACCGCCGCGTCGACCGCTGTCAGCGTGCGATAGGTGTCTTCAGAGAAATCCTCGTGGCCCGGCGTGTCGATCAGGTTGAACCAAAACTCGTTATATTCGAAGGACATAGCAGAGGCCGAGACCGAGATCCCGCGGTCCTGCTCCATCTTCATGAAGTCCGACCGGGTACGCCGCGACTCGCCCTTGGCGCGGACCTGACCGGCCATCTGGATCGCGCCGCCATAGAGCAACAGCTACTCGGTCAGCGTGGTCTTGCCCGCATCCGGATGAGAGATGATCGCAAAGGTCCGGCGCCGGGCAATTTCGGGCGGCAGCACCGGCTGATTGGAGGTTCCGTCTGGCATGGCGCGGGCTATAGCGCGGCGCGCCGATCAAGGGAAGGGGCTGGGATGAGGGCGTATGGCACCCGTATGGCAGGCGTATTGCAAGCGTATGGCACCTGTATGGCTTGTGTACCGCAAGCGTATGGCAGGCGTATGTACACCAAGTCGATGGGTTAACGGGCTTTCAGACGAGCAGTTTGGCGAGGTGCTCCAACCATGCGACCGCCCAGTTGAGTTCAGCGGGAAGCACGCCAGCCAGTTTGGCGATGACGGCACCGGTCTGAGCGACGAGCGCCCCGGCAACAGCTTTCACCGAAATTTTGCGCGCTTCGGTAAAGGTGTCTTCACCAAACTTTCGAACTTCGGTCGCGACGGCGTAGACCATGTTGGAGAGGAGAAAGACTCCGGCAACATAGGATTCGGTGGTGGCGACGCGGACATAGTCCGAGAGTTGATCGGTGAGCGGGCTATCGAAATGCTCGGCGTCATCTTCGATGTTCTTGGCAGCTTCGGTCAGGGCTTCGATGACGGCTTCGGAATTTGCCTCGATCGCTTCTTCTTTGCCCTGCTCCTCGGCGAGGAAGGCCTGCCAT
>CAYYZH010000164.1:0-9948 GCA_964475765.1 uncultured Limibaculum sp. | reverse complement strand
TGCAGCGCGGAGATCAGCGGCAGGGTCGTCAGACCCTCGCCAACACTTGCGCCATGCAGCCAGACCAGTCGCCCATCTGGACGGGGCAGCGCAGCATACCCGCGACGCTCACCGATCCGGGCGGGATCTTCTTTGCCCCGTCTCTGGCGGCGCGAAAGAATAGAGGGCGCTACAAACTCTGCCAGCCACGAGAGGCCGAGATAGGCCGATAGGGCGAGAGAGGCGGTCATTTGCCGGCAGAGGCGGGCGCAGGTTCGATGCGCGCCCGGCCGCAGAGATCATCGGCATGTTGCGTGATCGCAGTCGTCTCCGCCTCGATCCTCTGGCGAAAGGCTTCGATGGACGCGTCGTCCCGCGTTGCGGGTGGGTCGAGCGGCTCGCCATAGACGATGACACCGCGCCCGAACGGCCAGGGGACGAGAAACCTGTCCCAACTGCGCATCAGCTTGCCGCGCCGGGCCGAGAACGTGACCGGCATCACCGGGCATCCCGTCACTGCCGAAAGCGCGGCGATGCCGGCTTGCGCGCGCATCAGGGGGCCGCGCGGCCCGTCAGGGGTAATCGCGACCACGGCATTGCGTTCGGACAGCTCCTCGAACGCACCGGAGAACGCTTCGCGCCCGCCCTTGTCCCGATCCTTGGCGTGATCGTAGGTCGAGCCACGCACAGAGAAGACCCCAAACCGCCAGACGATCGCGCTGATCAGATCGCCATCCCGGTTGTTCGAGATCATCGCCACCGTCCGCCGTCCCGGCGGCGCAAAGGTTGCCGACATGAAGAGCCGCCCATGCCAGATCGAAGGGATGAACCCACACCCGCGCGCCAGAACCGCGTCGAGGTTGTCCTGCCCGACCACCTCCCAGCGCGTCGTCCAGGTGACAAGCCGAATGTAGAGCGCACCGAGATGCGCCCCCAGCAGTTGACCGCTACGGCTTTGCCGGATCCAGCGCCCCAGACCATCGATCCGGCCAGCCATAGCTTTGCGTCAGGTCTGGAGCGCGGAAGGCTCGGCGCTCTCTTCCTGCTCCTCGTCGCGCAGCCGGTGCAGGTGCGCAATGAAGTAGCGCATATGCGCGTTGTCCACGGTGCGTTGCGCCGCGGATTTCCACGCATCCAGCGCCTTGGCATAGCTGGGATAGACCCCGACGACATCGAGATTGTCGGGATCGCGGAATTCGGTTTTCTGAGGGTCTTCGAGCTCGCCGCCGAATACCAGGTGCAGTTTGGTCGTCATGGAAGGGGTACTCCTATGATCTGGGAAATGCGCTGCACAATACCCACGCGCGGTGGGGCGTCAATCCGGCCGATAGCCCATGATCTCGCGGTGCAGGTCCGGGCACGCCGCGATGATCCCGTTCTGCATGGCTTCGGGTGAGTTGAATCTGAATGCGGCCCCGTCGCCATCGGTGACCTTCGCTCCGGCTTCGGAAGCGATCAGGGCGCCTGCCGCGATGTCCCATTCATAGGTCCGGCGAAAGGTCAGCATCGAATCGAACCGGCCTTCGGCGACAAGGCAAAGGCGCCAGGCCAGCGACGAGCGGAAATGGCGCTCCATCGGCGGCGGCCCCTTCGTGCCCCAGCGGTCGGGCTGCATCTGCACCTTGGCGGTCAGGACGGTTGCCGCGGTGATGTCCGCGGGGTCAGTGACGCCAACGGGTTGGCCGTTCTTGGTCGTGCCCCGTCCTCGCGCCGCCGCAAAGGTCTCGCCGCGCGCCGGAAGATGGACGGCGGCATGGGTCACCTCCCCCTCCTCGGCAATGGCCACCACGATGGAGAAGCCGGGCTGGCCCGCGATGAACGCCCGCGTGCCGTCTATTGGATCAATGATGAACACCCGGTCCTGCGCCAGCCGGGCCGGATCGTCGTCGCTCTCCTCCGACAACCAGCCATAAGTCGGCCGTGCCGTGCCCAGCATACCCAACAGCATGGCATTGACGTCGAGGTCGGCTTTGGTCACGGGCCCCTGATCGTCGGGCTTTTCATGGGTTTCCACGTCGTTCTGGTAATACGACATGGCGATCTTGCCGCCCTCCTCTGCTGCGTCGATCAGCAGTTGGAGGTCGCCGCCCGGATCAGGCCCCAATGGTCAGGCCCTCGACCAGAAGCGAGGGCGCCGAAACCGACCGGTGCGGATCGGCGTCATTGGCAGCAACGATGGTGCGCATGAACTCAGGGAGTGACCCGGCGATGGTGATCTCGTTGACGGGGTAGGCAATCTTGCCGTTCTCGACCCAGAACCCGGATGCGCCGCGGCTGTAAGCGCCCGTGGTCGGGTTGACCGAACTGCCGATCAGCGAGTTGACGATGAGCCCCGTGCCCATGTCCCGGATCAGATCATCGCGAGAGCGCGCGCCCTGCCCGAGGCGCACATTGCTGACGCCGGGGCTTGGTGGGTTGGACGTGCCGCGCCGCGCGTTGCCGGTGGTCGTCAGGTCCAGCTTTCGGGCGGTTGCACTGTCCAGCACCCAGCGTTTCAGAACGCCGTCCTCGACGATGGGCCGGGATCTTGCGGCGATCCCTTCGGCGTCAAAGGGCCGGGAGGCGGGCCCGCGCACGACCAGCGGGTCTTCGACAAGGTCAAACTCTGCGGGCAGAACGGCGGTGTCCATCGCATCGCGCAGCCAGCTTGAGCCGCGCGCCACCGCGCTGCCGCTCACCGCGCCAAGGACATGGCTGATCAGCGAGCTTGAGACCCGCTCGTCAAAGAGAACGGGACAGGTCCCGCTCGGCGGCTTGCGCGGGGAAAGACGCGCCACGGCCCGGTGCGCGGCGCGCGAGCCGATCCAGTCTGCGCCGGGCAGTTCGGCGGCGTGCCGACGATACTCCCCGGCATAGTCGCGCTCGCGGCCCAGCCCTTCGCCTGCGATGCATGAGACGCCCATGCCGGTATTGGTGCGGCCATAGCCCCCGGCAAACCCGGAGCTTGTGACCAGCGTGACGTCGATCCGACCCGCGGACGCGTGGGCCTGTTCGACCTGATTGATGCCGTTGACATCCAGCGCCGCTGCTTCGGCCTCGAGCGCCCTAGCTTCAAGTTCTGCCGCATCCATCAGTTCGGCACTGTCCAGAAGATCGAGCGCCGCGACGGCGCTGTCCTCGAACGCATCGTGGCTATCCGCAAGTCCGCAATAAGGGTCCTGCGGTGCGGCCCGCGCCATCTCCACGGCGCGCGCGACCATGGTCTCAATCGCGGCTGGCGACAGGCTGGAGGACGAAACGCAGGCCTGCTGTTTGTCGATGATAACACGCAGACCGGCCTCGCGGGCCTCCGCCCGCTCGACCTCTTCCAAGGCGCCACCTGAAACCCCGACTGAGACCGACGCGTCACGGACCAACAGCACGTCTGCCTCGTCCGCCCCCGCCTTGCGGGCGCGGTCGATGAGATCTGAGGCGAGTGCCAGATCGTCCACTAGAAAAGTTCTGCCAGCGCGTGCGCCATAACGCCAAGCGCCGCGAGGGTCGTGGAAAAGAGCGTAAGCACCATACCCGAAAACCGCATGCTCAGGTCCGTGCGATGCCACATGAAATGCAATCCATGCAGGATACGACCGGCGGTGAACGTAACGCCAAGCGCGCCAACCACCCAGACCGGGGCGCCCAGCCCTTCACCGAGGCCGAGAAGGATCAGAAATATCGGGATCGTCTCTGCCGCGTTGCCATGTCCGCGGATCAATCGCTGGGCATCCCCATGCCCATCATCACCCAGCAAGATGCGCTTGGTGCGTCGCAGCTTGGCGACCTGCCAGGTCAGAAGCATCAGCCAGAGCGCCAGAACCCCCGCGAAGAACGCCGTCACCGGAAGCATCATCGCGCCGTGCCCCGGTCAGGACGAGGGCGCGAGCCGGGGCCGGCCATTGGGGGAAGCCTCAGTTTCATCCTCGGCATGTCTGGCATAAACATCCTCATAGCGGACAATATCGTCCTCCCCCAAATAGGGGCCAGATTGCACTTCGATCAAGTGAAGGTCGACTTTTCCGGGGTTCGTCAGACGATGAACCGCACCCAGCGGCACGTAGATCGATTCGTTTTCGGCCAGAAGCCGGGTGTGCTCGCCGATCTGGACTTCGGCAGAGCCGGCCACGACGACCCAGTGTTCCGACCGGTGCATGTGGCTTTGCAGCGAAAGCTGCCCGCCGGTCTTGACCATGATCTGCTTGACCTGAAACCGCGGGCCCAGCGCCAGCGTCTCGTACCAGCCCCAGGGCCGGTGCATCCGGGGAAAATCTGTGGCCTGCGCGTCTCCGGCAGCCTTCAGCGCATCGACGGCGAGGCGCACATCCTGCGCGCGGTCCATATCGGCGATCAGAACCGCATCGCGCATGGCGACGGCGATGGTGTTCTCGAGCCCGATCCCGACTACGCGCATGTCGTCATGTTCTGCGCGCAATAGCGTGTTTGCACAGTCGATCGCCACTGTGCCTTCGCCCGCAGCGACCCCGTCCGCACCCGTGGCGGTTTCCTGCCAGACGGTCTGCCAGGAGCCGAGATCGTTCCAGCCGCAATCGACCGGTACGATCATGCCCTGCACCCGCTCCATCAGCGCGAAATCGACGGAGATGTTAGGCGCTTTTGCGTAGGCCGATGTTCCGAGGCGCAGAAAATCGAGGTCCTCGCGCGCGCCAGACACCGCCTCCCGGCAAGCCGTCCCGATCTCGGGCGCATGGGCGTCGAAGGCCGCGAGCAGCGATTTGACCGAGAAGGCAAACATGCCGGAGTTCCAGAGGAAACGGCCGGTCTCGAGCATCTCCTTGGCCCGTGCAGCGTCCGGTTTCTCGACAAACTTGACGAAAGGCTGCGCTTGATGGGTCGGCGGGTCGGCAAGCTCGATATAGCCGTACCCGGTTTCGGGCCGGCTGGGTGTCACGCCAAAGGTCACGAGATGCCCGTCGGCCGCGGCGCGCACTCCCTCTTGCACGGCAGCCCGGAAGGCCGGTTCCTCAGCAACGAGATGGTCCGATGGCAGAACGAGGAGAACGGCGTCGGGGTCGATCTGCTCGGCCACCAGAGCCGCGGCGCAGATGGCAGGACCGGTGTTACGCGCATCAGGTTCGATCACGATTCGGCTGGCCTTGGCGCCTGCGGCCAGAAGCTGTTCCGCGACGATGAAGCGGAATTCCTCGTTGGTCATCAGAATCGGATCGGCAAACCCCTGCCCAGTAACGCGGGCGAGCGTGCGCTCGAATAGCGAGCCACCATCGAAGAGGGCGCTGAATTGCTTGGGATAGGACCGTCGCGACAGCGGCCAAAGGCGCGTGCCGCTTCCGCCGCACATGATGACCGGGACAACTGTGTTCGCGACCGTCATGTCGGATATGTCCTCCGCGCTGACGTGCAGCTCAGTTCCGACCAAGGGGCTATCGCCCTTTCGACGGGTCGCATGCCGCGCATACGAGCTGTCATGCGCCTACGCTTCTGGCTGGGTCTCCTGCGGCGGTGTCGGGTCCTCCGCCTCTGCCGCCTTGGGAGGACGCCTGCGTCCATCGCCGTTGCGCTTCGGCTTTGCCTTTTCCACTGCACCGGCATCGACGAGAAGATCGCCCGCGGGCGCCTCGCCCGGCTCGATCATTGCCATGCCGCCGATCTCACCTGCAGGCTGCGCGGCTTCTGCTGGTTGCTCAGCAGGCGCTGCCGGTGTGGCGTCCCCGTTCGGAGCTGCAGCACCTGCGGCGGCAGGCTGGGGCTGCGCCTCGGGTTGTTGCTCGGAATTGGAATGGTTCTGGCGCGACTGCTCCTGCGCTGCCGTCGCCGTGATCAGGATGCGTTGGTAATGTTCGGCATGCTGAAGGAAATTCTCTGACGCCACCCGGTCACCGGATGTCTGTGCGTCGCGGGCCAGCGACAGATACTTGTCGATAATCTGCTGCGGCGTACCACGGACCTTCCCCTCTGGTCCGGCGCTGTCATAGACACGGTTGATGTTATTGCCGCCGCCACCCTTGCGATTCCCGCGGCCGCGCGATCGGTTAGACTTTTGTGCTGATCTCATACCATACGATCTCTGCTGATCATGTCAGTGCATCATCCCGAGCGTTCTTGGCCATTCTGAGGCCGCTTCCGATGCAAAAAACGCATCGTTCAACTCTTTTGATGCTGTCCTCTGTCAACTCGCAGTGGAACCACCCTCGACCCACCAACGATTTCTGGAGACAGGCTAAGCATATACCGGGATCTCCCCGGCACTCAACTGATAAACTGCCATGTCTGACGATTTTCTTACCGGCAGATGCTCAAAGCCCGGCGACGATGACGCGGGCGCGTTGGTCGAGATCAGGGATGATCGCCCGCACGATCCATCCGGCGGAGGCAAGTATCACCGAGACCATCTCCGGTTGGGATGGGCCAATCTCCACCATCAAAAGCCCGCCTTCGGTCAGGTGGCGCGCAGACCCGTCGGCGATGGCGCGATAGGCATCGAGACCGTCTCCGCCTGGGGTCAGGGCACCAAGCGGCTCGTATCCGCGCACTTCGGGAGACAGGTCCGCCATCTCGTCCGCGGCAATATAAGGCGGGTTCGAAACGATAAGGTCGAACACGCCCTCGATGCCTTCCAGCCAATCCGAGCGCTGAAACGCAGCACGTTCGCCGACGCAGATCTGCTCCGCATTGCATTTTGCAACGTCCAACGCCTCCGCCGAGTTATCGGTGCCCACACCGGTCGCTTGCGGCCATTCCGAAACGAGCGTCAGCAACAGACAGCCCGACCCCGTGCCAAGATCGAGAACCCGCTGGAACGGCCCACGGTTCAGGGCCTCGGCGATCAGGACCTCCGTCTCCGGTCGCGGATCGAGCACATGGGCGTTCACCTCGAACGCACGGCCCCAGAACATACGGTGCCCAATGATGTGACTGACGGGTTCGCGCTCAGCGCGCCGAGCGATGGCAGCGAGATAGCGTTCGACTTCCTCGACCTCGGGACACTCCCCTTCGGCCCCGGCCATCTGCGCAGAGGACAGATCCGCTGCCCAGGCCATGAGACGCCTTGCATCCGTTACAGCATCGGGAACGCCCGCCTGGCGCAAGGTTGTCACCGCCGCGCGACATAGATCGCGCCGCGTCGGCTGGGTCACGCCCCCATCTCCGCCAAGCGCTCCGCCTGGTCGGCGGTTACAAGAGCGTCGATCACTTCGCTCAGATCGCCCGCAATGATCTGGTCGAGCTTATAGAGCGTCAGGTTGATCCGGTGATCCGTGACCCGGCCCTGAGGGAAGTTATAGGTGCGGATGCGTTCGGAGCGATCGCCAGAGCCGACTTGTCCCTTGCGTTCAGCGGCGCGGGCTTCCTCAGCCTCCTGACGCTTCATGTCGAAAAGCCGCGTGCGCAGGACCGAGAGCGCGATGGCGCGGTTCTGGTGTTGGGATTTTTCGGCAGAGGTTACCACGATGCCCGTCGGGATGTGCGTGATCCGCACCGCCGAATCGGTGGTGTTTACGTGCTGACCGCCCGCCCCGCTGGCGCGCATGGTGTCGATGCGGATGTCGGAGGTGGGTATATCGATGTCCACCTCTTCGGCCTCGGGCAGCACGGCAACCGTCGCGGCAGAGGTATGTATTCGCCCCTGACTTTCCGTCTCCGGCACACGCTGGACCCGGTGCACGCCGCTTTCGAACTTGAGCCTGGCAAAGACGCCCTGCCCGCGCACGGCGGCAACGATCTCCTTGAACCCGCCCAACTCGGCGGGGCTCTCCTCCAGCACCTCGACCCGCCAGCCCTGCGTTTCGGCAAAGCGCTGGTACATGCGGTAGAGATCCCCGGCAAAGAGCGCCGCTTCGTCGCCGCCGGTCCCGGGCCGGATCTCGACAATCGCCGGGCGATCATCTGCCGCGTCCTTGGGCAACAACGCAATGCGCAGATCATCTTCCAATCCGGGCAGGCGGGTGCGGATTTCGGCAATCTCTTCGCCCGCCAGATCGGCCATTTCCGGGTCTGTGAGCATCTCCTCGGCGCCCGCAAGATCGCTCTGTGCGGTGTTCCAGGCGTGGATCTTCTCCACGACATCGCGGAGACTGGCGTACTCACGGCCCAGATCAGCGATCTCTGACGGATCGGTAACATCGCTCATCTTCGCCTCGACAAAGGCGAACCGGTCCAGAATTTCCTGCAAACGCTCGGTCGGGATCATGCCTTGTGTCTTACGCGGCGGGCATATGGGGTCAAGTTCGACAATTGAGATTTGCGCTCCGATTGGCTATGGTGCGTCCATGCGCACGATGTTCGTCATCGCTGTTCTCGCCCTGACCCTTGGCATGAGTGCCGGGGAAGCCCAGGCTGAACCGCAGTTCTCGCCCGCGATCAAGACGCAGGGCGGCTATGTCCCGCCGAAGCCGAAAGAGGGATTTCGCTATCCCGATTGTTTTTGCACCGACAGCGAGGGACAGCGCATCGAGCTTGGCCGCATGACCTGTCTGCAGGTCGGCTCGCAGCAATTCATGGCCCGCTGTGCGATGTCACTGAACAATCCGACATGGCGGCGCGTCTCCGACGGCTGCCCCAGTGTCTGATCCCAAGCCTCGTTTTATGGGCTGAAAGGTCCGGGCAAGACCGGCGGCGGGCATCCTTGCCCACCGCCGGGCCCCACCCTCGTGGAACCCTGACCGTAATTCCGACCAGGGCTGTAGGTATGGTTTATAGACTGCAAACGTTACGACGCCTCTAACGACGCAGGGAGCGTGCGCTGCTTCGGATCGCCATGGATTGCAAAGCACCAGATTTATCCTTAAGTCCCGCCGGGCAACCAGGGTGGAGTGATGCAAAGCTATCTCGAATTCGAGAAAGGATTGGCCGAACTGCACGGCAAGGCCGAAGAACTGCGCGCCTTGGCCCGGCAGGATGCCAATCTCGATGTCTCGGCGGAAGCGGATCAGCTCGACAAACGTGCGAACGAGCTGTTGCTCGAGCTCTATGCAGAGCTGACGCCTTGGCAGAAGTGCCAGATTGCCCGCCATCCCGACCGGCCGCACACGCAGGATTACATCGCCGGGCTCTTCAAGGAGTACACCCCGCTGGCCGGTGACCGCAGCTTTGGCGACGATCACGCCATCATCGGCGGGTTGGCCCGGTTTCAGGACCACCCCGTCGTGGTGATGGGCCATGAAAAGGGCCATGACACCGCCACGCGGCTTGAACGCAATTTCGGCATGGCCCAGCCCGAGGGCTATCGCAAAGCAACCCGGCTCATGGATCTGGCAGACCGATTCGGTTTGCCGGTCATCACCCTGATCGACACGCCAGGCGCTTATCCCGGAAAGGGCGCGGAGGAACGCGGTCAGGCCGAAGCGATTGCCCGCGCCACGGATCGCTGCCTGAGCCTTGGCGTGCCGTTGATTGCGGTCGTGATCGGCGAAGGCGGGTCAGGCGGCGCCGTTGCGCTGGCCACCGCGAACCGGGTCATCATGCTGGAGCATGCCGTTTACTCCGTGATCTCGCCGGAGGGCTGTGCATCGATCCTCTGGAAGAACGCTGATAAGATGCAGGAAGCGGCGAACGCGCTGAGGCTGACCGCCCAGGACCTCTCGCAATTGGAAGTGATCGACCGCATCGTGACCGAACCTCTTGGCGGGGCGCAGCGAGATCCCGAGACCACCATGAAATCAGTCGGCAACGCGATTGCCCAGATCCTCGAAGGTCTGGAAGGCGTCAGCCCCGAAGCGATCCGTGCCGAGCGGCGTCAGAAGTTCATCGGCATCGGCAGCAAGGGGCTGGCCTGAGAAAGCCAACGCTTCGTTGCCACGGTGTCAGTCAGCCGCGTGCGCGCCTGACGTCAATCACCATAGCGGATTCGTGCGGCAACTCTCCGATCGGCTGAGTAGAGCAGGACCGTATCACCGAGATACACATAAAACGATCCCGGTCTGTCATGCGCGATGCGCAGGCGACGAACCAGGTTGTCAGACCAAAGATAGGTGCACGCCCCCAAGACATCCGCTCGGTTCTCGGGAACGCGCACCGGGG
>CAYYZH010000163.1:0-10048 GCA_964475765.1 uncultured Limibaculum sp. | reverse complement strand
ATCGGTCGAGATGTCCCACGGGTCGCCCGCCCTCAGCGTATCCATCGCGCCGAACAGCATTTCGAGGAAGCGCTCCTCGACGTCGCGCTGGATGTAGAGAATACGCAGCGCGGAGCACCGTTGCCCCGCCGACTGGAAAGCGCTGGCTAGGATGTCGCGCACGGCCTGTTCGGGCAGGGCGGTGCTGTCGACAATCATCGCATTCAGCCCGCCGGTCTCGGCGATCAATGCGGCGTCTGGTGCAGTCTGGGCAAGCTGGCGGTTGATGATCTGGGCCACCTCGGTCGAACCGGTGAAGCAGACCCCTCCCAGCCGAGGATCCGCGGTCAGCGCAGCCCCCACCCTGGCTCCATCGCCGGGTAACAGATGTAGGATCTCTGCCGGGACGCCTGCCTCATGCAGCAGGCTGACGGCGCGGGCCGCGATCAATGGGGTTTGCTCCGCAGGCTTGGCCAGAACTGCGTTCCCGGTCGCAAGCGCTGCTGCAATTTGCCCTGTGAAGATCGCCAACGGAAAGTTCCACGGGCTGATGCAGACGAAGACGCCCCGGGCTGGTGGTAGGTTCCGCCGACGCGCCTCGGCGCCGTAGTACCGGAGAAAATCAATCGCCTCGCGGATCTCTCCCACCGCATCAATCCAGGTCTTGCCTGCCTCTCGCGCAAGTAGGGCCATTAACTCAGGCGCACGCGTCTCAAAAAGATCTGCAGCGATCGCCAGAACTGCCGCGCGTTGATCCGCCGAGGTGGTCTGCCAACCCGCTTGCGCACTCAAAGCTGTGGCAAAGGCCGCGTCGATTGCGGCTGGGTCCGCATCGTGGACTTGCCCTACCACATCTTCGGCATTGGCGGGATTGAGCACATTGCGCCCGGGTCTGGCTGCATCACCGGCGGACCATTGCTCGTTGGCGAACTCTGCGCGCCCGTCCGTCAACGAATTGACTTGGAGCGGATCAGTGATGTCCCATCCCTTTGCGTTCCGACGTGTCTCGCCAAAGAGCGCCGGGGGGCGGGCAATCGCGGGATGTGCAACCCGGTCAACATTCTCGTCGATTTGTGCGAACGGGTCGGCGGCGATCTCCTCCGGGCTGACCGTCTCGTCGACGATCTGATGGACGAACGAAGAGTTGGCCCCGTTTTCCAGCAGCCGGCGCACGAGATAGGCCAGTAGATCGCGATGCGCGCCGACCGGCGCGTAAATCCGGCAGCGCGTCTTGTGACGGGTGCGCGCCATTTCGTGCAGAGCCTCGCCCATCCCATGCAGGCGTTGAAACTCAAAGTGATCGGTGGGCTGGTCCAGAAGATCAGCCATGCGCAGCACCGCAGCGACCGTGTGGGCGTTGTGCGTGGCGAACTGCGGATAGATCCGGTCCGTCATCGACAGCAGCTTTCGCGCGTTGGCGATGTAGCTGACATCCGTATGCGCTTTGCGGGTGAAGACGGGGAAGCCGTTCAGCCCCAGCACCTGCGCCCGTTTGATCTCGGTGTCCCAATAGGCGCCCTTGACCAGACGGACCATGACCCGCCGATCCAGCTGGGTGGCGAGATCATGGAGCCAGTCGATGGCATGGGCGGCGCGCTGTCCATAGGCCTGAACGACCACGCCGAACCCGTCCCACCCAGCGAGCGAGGGATCCGACAGCACGGCCTCTATCACATCGAGGCTCAGGTCCAGCCGATCCGCTTCCTCCGCATCGATGTTAAAACCCATACGTGCAGCCTTGGCCGACTGGGCCAACTGAAGCGTTCGGGCCGTCAGGACCGGCAGCATGCCCTCGCGTTGTCCCGCTTCATACCGTGGATGGAGCGCCGAGAGCTTGACCGAGATCCCCGGGTTCTCCCGGATGTCATCGGACTTCGCTCGCGCTGCGAGTGTGGCGATCGCATGGGCATAGGCGCCGTGATAACGCTGGGCGTCCCGGTCGGTCTTCGCCCCTTCGCCAAGCATGTCATAGGAATAGGTATAACCGCGCTGAACCTCAGGATCGCCACGTCGGACGGCTTCGTCGATGTCTCGGCCGAGGACGAACTGCGCACCCATCTCGCGCATGGCCCGGCTGACGGCGACGCGGACCACGGGTTCGCCCAGCTTGCGCACGACCGTCCGAAGGGTGCCAAGCAGCCCCTGATCCTCGGTCTCGTCGATCACCTGACCTGTCAGCATCAGCGCCCAGGTCGAGGCGTTGACCAGGCTCGATGACGCCCGGCCCAAATGCGCTCCCCAGTCATGCGGGGCGATCTTGTCCTGGATGAGATCGTCGATGGTTTCGTCATCGGGAACCCGAAGCAGCGCCTCCGCCAAACACATCAGGGCGACGCCTTCCCGGGTCGACAGCCCAAAGGCGGCGAGAAACTCCTCCATCAGCCCGGGATCCGAAGAGGTCCGGACCGCACGAACGAGATCCGCCGCATCCGCGGCTATATCGGTCCGTTGAGTGGCGTTCAGGTCAGCCAGCGCGCTGAGACGGGACAGGGCTTGGCCTTCAGGCTCGAGATACGCTGCTCTCAGGCGGGCGCGGGCGGTCATATCGCGACTCCTTCATGTCTAAGGTGCGCAGACTTAGGGTATGCGGTGCAGGCTGTTTCTCCAAGGGTTCAGCTTGAGTAGTGAATACGCCTATATTTTTTGCCTATATTAGGCTAAAGTATTGCAATGAGCGCCGTGGACGACAAAATAGACAGAATCGATCGCCAGATCATCGATGTGCTGGCGCGAGATGGACGGGCCACCGTTACAGCCATCGCCGAGCGGGTGGGTCTGTCGAAAACCCCCTGCCAGCTCAGGATAAAGCGGTTGGAGAACGACGGGTACATTCTGGGTTATCGCGCGCTTTTGAACCCTCAGAAACTGGCGCAAGCCCATGTCGCCTTTGTCGAGGTGAAGCTGAACCAAACGACGGCTCTGGCGCTAGAGGCGTTCAACCGGGCCGCGGCACGTATCCCGGTGATCGAACAGTGCCACATGATTGCGGGAGGGTTCGACTACCTGCTCAAGGTGCGCACTCGGGACATTGCCGACTATCGCCGCGTTCTGGGTGAAGAAATCGCCGCGCTGCCGCATGTCGCCCAGACCAGCACCTATGTTGCAATGGAGACAGTGAAGGAGCCGGGGATCGGGTCGGGCTGACGCCGTTTATCCCTTGGCGAGTTCCGCCCCGCGATCTCGGGCTGCCAGGACCGCTTGGGTCATCAAGTTCTGAAGCCGATCGTCACTCATCAGAACCCCCAAAGCCGCAGCGGTGGTTCCGCCCGGGCTCGTGACCTGCTCGCGCAGCGTGCCGGGGGGAGTGTCCGCTTCCGATGCGAGCCGGCCCGCGCCCATCACGGTCTGCATTGCAAGTTTGGCTGAGAGATCAGGTGGCAGGCCCGCAGCAGCGCCCGCAGCCCCAAGCGCTTCGATCATGTGGAACACATAGGCCGGGCCTGACCCCGAAACGGCGGTTACTGCGTCCATCAAGGCCTCATCCTCGATCCAGTCGACCAGACCGGACGCGGCAAGCAATTTTTCTGTCAGCGCGCGGGCGTCCGGCGACACGGCATCGTTCCCATAGCAGACCATCATGCCTGCGCCGATCGCGGCGGGCGTGTTCGGCATGCAACGGATGATCGGTGTGGCGCCCGGCAGCATCGCGGCAAGTTGCGCAACTGTGGTTCCGGCAGCGATCGAGACAAAAGTTGCGGGGCCACCGGCGAAACGTTGATAGGCTGGCACGACCTCGGCCATGACCTGAGGCTTCACCGCGAGGATGATGAGGTCAGGTGAGAGCGCGGAAGCTAGGTCATCGGCCGCAGCGACGGTCTTCGCCCCGGCTTCAGCGGCACGATCTCTCAGCGCATCAGCGGGTTCAACGACATGAACGTCAAGGCCGGGATCTGCGCCCAGCCATCCCGCGAGCATGGCAAAGCCCATGTTTCCGCAGCCGACAAGAATAATGGATGATGACATGACCGGCGGCCTCCCCAAAATCTGAGCGGCCGGAACGGGCGAAGCACTGAGTTGGCCGCACAAGATCTGTCCTGCACGGGCGGGGCCGTGCGGGTCAAGTGCGGTAGGTCAGGGAGAACTGGGTCAGACGGGACTGAAAGTCGTAGGCAAGGTCTCTCAATTCGTTCCGATATGCTCGGAAATCCCCATGGGCGTCTGCGCACTTTGTACGGGTCCGGTGTATTTCTCGAGCATCATCTCCGAGATCAGCCGGTCGAAGGCAAATTGTAGCACCTCGGCCTTGGTCTTGAGTTGCACGACCGAATGGGACAACTCCTCGGTCTTGCATCGCCGCTCGCCGTCCAGCGCGCCGCGCAGGAACGTGTTGAGATTGGTCAGCGGCAGGTAAAGATGCGAGAGCATCTCGTCGAAGAGCCGATTGGAATCGATCTGCTGGTCCGAACGGACCATCAACTCGCTGTCTGCAAAGACCAGCCCGCGACGTTCGTCCGCCTGCATCGAGAAGAGCGCGAATGCATTTCCAGTTGCTTGCTTGAGACGAAGGATGAACTGCCTAAGTCCGTTCTCGAGTGTGCTGACCATCAGCGTGTAGCCGCGCACAACCAGACCGCGAATGCGGAGGCAAAAGTCCGGCACATTGATGATCTGTTTCCGTTGGGTCGACGAGGCGCATATTTCCCGGATCATCCGGGCGATATCCGTCTGAAGTGTTTCCTCGATCTGCGAGAATCGCTGTGTCGAGAACCGCACCTTCATCGCGCCGACAAAGAGATCAATCGACCGGATCTGGAGGTCGAGATCAGGCCCGTCATTCAACGTCAAAACGATCTGATCCTTCTGATCAGTTTCCACCAACTCTTCTAGCATCGTCATCCCTTTTTAAGGCGGGTTTTCATGTCGGAGAGAATGTCGGATTTTGTCGTTAAAAAAACTTAAACATTGAACAGCTTTGTAGGCGTTTTTCGTGCTTGGCTGGTTAAATTTGTCTAAATTTACCGAACGTTAGCGGAGTGGAACGGGATTGCAGCAGCTCCGGCGTTAGGGCTGTATTTACCATCGTTAACAGAAAATTAATCGTGCCGTCGTAGTTCGAATGCTGGTTGGAGTATGCGTCGCTGGGAAGTCGTTGCTCTAGGCGAGCTATGTTAATATGCTCCTCTATAGCGTGTATGTGTGCCGCATGGTCCGTGGGGCAAAGGCACGTCGGCAGCGGGAAAGAGACCTAAGGATTTGGAATGAATAAAGTGGACGGCGATTTGAAACCGTTTTGGGTTGGAATCGGGGCCTCGGCAGGCGGGCTCGAAGCTCTGCGCGGCCTTGCGAAGAACCTTACGAACGAGATCGGCGCGATCTATGTGATCGTCCAGCACATGTCGCCGCAGCACAAAAGCCTGTTGACGGAGTTGATCGCGCGCGAGACGGCGTTGGATGTTGTGGAAATTACCGATGGTATCCATGCTAAAGTCGACACCATTTATGTTGTACCGCCAAATCATGACGTCGTGATCAACGGCGGTCGCCTCAAACTGTTGCCGCCGAGCAGCGAGATCGCTGCGCCCAAGCCGTCGGTCGACCGGTTCTTCCGTTCCATGGCTGAAAACCTTGGCGACCGGGCCATCGGTGTTGTCCTCTCTGGCACGGGATCGGATGGGGCTTACGGCGTACAGGCCCTGCGTGCGGCGGGCGGGATCACGATTGCTCAAAGCGAGGAGACCGCCAAGTACAACGGCATGCCGCTGGCCGCGGTCGAGACGGGCTGCGTCGACCTTGTTCTGTCGCCCGAGAAAATCGGCAGTGAATTCGCTCGGATCATCCAGTTGCCGCGCAACCTGAAAGGCATCGCGGATGGGGGAGCGCCGACCGATGCGCTGTCCCGGTTGTTCCAGCTTTTGCTGACCGAGACCCGTGTCGACTTTCGCGAGTACAAGCCCTCAACCGTGCGCCGACGGATCGAACGGCGCATGACCGCGCTCGACCTTCCGGAAATCAACGCCTACGTCAAACATGTCGAAGAGCGCCCGGATGAGTTGACCGCGCTCTTCCGCGACCTGATGATTTCGGTGACGTCGTTCTTCCGTGATCCGGAGGAGTTCGACGAGCTCAAGAAACAGATCCAGACGCATTTTGCCGAGCGCAAGGAGAGCGGTGTCCGCGTCTGGATTCCGGGCTGTGCGACGGGCGAAGAGGCGTACTCTATTGCCATCTTGCTGGTCGAGTTCCTCGGTGGGATCGAAGCGTTCGATGAAAGTCTCTTGCAAATTTTCGCAACGGACATTGATTCCAGTGCTTTGGCTGTCGCCCGGCGGGGTTTCTATCTCGACTCCGCTGCGAACGACATTCCTGCAGATCTGCTGAACAAATACTTCACCCGGATGTCCGGTGGGTATGCCGTGAACAAGGTGATCCGCGACCGCATCGTCTTCACGCCGCACAATCTTTGCAACGATCCGCCGTTTTCGAATATTGACCTGATCAGTTGTCGTAACCTGCTGATCTATTTCGGAACTTCGCTGCAGAACAAGGTGATCGCACGGCTGCATTATGCGCTGAACGCGGACGGGCTGATGTTCATTGGCAAGTCCGAGTCCATTGTCGGATCAACCGATCTTTTCCAGCCGCTCGAGAACGGCATCCGCATCTTCAAACGGCGTATCCGGGTCGAGCACCGCCGCCGCGCGCTGTCCAACCTGATCTCGAACAGCGGCAACTATGTGCAACTGCCCCAGAGTACGCGGGAGGAACGCGCCAACGAGACCGTGGGCGCGATGTTCGACAGCCTCGTCTCGACCATGGGGCCGAACTGTATCCTGATCACTGCTGACTTTCACATTCGTCGGATCTACGGGAACATCGACCAGTACGTCTCGCTCTCGGAGGGGCTGGTGCGCGGAGCGACGATTTCTTTCCTGCGCTCGGAAGTGCGCCATGAGGTCCGCACGCTGACATCCCTCGCGCTCAGGAACGGCGAGACGCGGAACGGGCCGGAGCATCGGGTGCCGAACGAGCCGGACCAGCGGATGCAGATCCAGGTCCATCCTCTCAGCAATGTCGATGGAGCCGAAGATCTGGCTCTTGTTGTCTTCAAGGAATGGGAGAAGGAACGCCGCCCGGCTGTCGAGTTCGAGTCCGCGCCTGACGAAGCGCGTGAGCGCATCGAGGAACTCGAGCGCGAGTTGGAAACCAGCCGCGACTCGCTGCAACAGACGGTCGAGGAGCTGGAGACCACGAACGAGGAACTCCAGGCACTGAACGAGGAACTGCAATCGGCTAACGAAGAACTTCAGTCCAACAACGAGGAACTGGAGACGGTGAATGAGGAGCTTCAGTCCACCAACGAAGAGCTGATCACCGTCAACGAGGAACTCCAGATCAACAGCCAGGAGCTGACGCTGTTGAACCAGGAGCTCGATTCCATCCTCTCGAACATCGCGGCTCCGATCATCGTGGTCGATAGCGGCCTGCACATCGTCCGGTGCAGCCAGAGCGCGCGGGTCATGTTCAAGATCGACCCATTCGTCGGGCGCCCGCACCTCAGCCAGTGTGCCCTGCCGGAACAGTTCCCGTCGCTGTCGAACTTCATGTCCGAGATCATCCGGTCCGGTGCGCGGATGGAGCGTCAGATTGAGACTGATGCCTTTAAGGGCTCGATTGTTGCGGCTCCATATTTCAATCCAAAGGGCGAGTTGATCGGCGCCACGGCCATCATCACGGACACCTCCGAGCTCCGGATCCGGCGCGATCTCGAGGTACTGCTAAACAGTGTTCCCGTGATGATCTGGCACAAGGACGACGCCAACAACATCGTGAACCTGAACGATGCCGCGGCGCACTTCATGGAAACGACCCGGGCCAACGCCATCGGGCGCAACATGGCCGAATTGATGCCCGACATCGCCAAACGTGAGCTTCAGGAAGACCAGATCACGATTCGCAGCAAACTGCCCAAGATCGGGATGATCGAAAAGATCACCCGCCCGGGGCATAAGCCAGTGTGGCTAGGCAAGTCCAAGGTCCCATATTCGATGAAGGACGGCAGCGCCGGGGTCTATGTCGTGGCCCAGGATGTGACCTCCGAACATCAGGAGCGGATCGAGTTGAGCCATCGTAAAGCGATGCTGGATCGAGTGCTGGATGCGCTGCCCGCAGGCATCGAGTTCGTCGACTCAAACAACGTCCTGCAACTTCAGAACTCAGCTTCGCGCAACCTGGCGGGTGATCTTTCCGTAGGGGCCAAGTGGACGGCAGATACCGACAGCCGAAAGCTGCGTGATGCGCAGACCGGCGATCCGATCAAGCCCGAGAACCATCCCGTTTTGCGGGCTTTGGCAGGGGAAGCGGCTGGGGAGTTCATTGTCGATCAGCCGTCCGCGACAAATGGCATGACCGTGGCACGGGGCGTGTCCCGCCCGGTTCTGGGCTCGGACGGTGAGCCGATCGGTGCCGTCAGCCTCGTCTACGACATGCACGCTGCTGAGGACGACGCTGAAACGGAAAAGGCCTGATTGGAGTGGGAGGAGTGTCTTCTGAGCCCGACCGCGCTATTCAGCGGCGGTCTCGCTGAGTGTCTGAGACGCGTCCCCGAACGGGGCGTCGTAGATCAGTTCGCAGTTGTGCGATGCGGTAATCATCCGACGAATGCGCTCGGTCCGGACCTGGGCCCAAAGAAACGATACCGTGGCCGTCAGAATCCTGAGATTGATTGGCTTGAGCAACAGCTGATCCGGGGACCACAAGCCCATTTGGTAGAAAGCCGACGACCGAAAGGCATAGCCTGACGTGATCGCCAGGATCTTGCATTGCGGCCACGCTGCCCGCGCATGGGGAATGGGCATGGCCTCTCCCGAATCGGGATTGGCAACGTCAACGACCATAATGTCGATGTTAAGTCCCTGAGCCATCTCCGAAAAATCGAGAAAATGTGGGATCATTTCAACGGTATGGTCCTCACGCCTCAGCGCAGTGGACCAAGCAGCAGTCGACGTAGAGTCGCCCACAATCAGTATTGAAGCCATTTGACCTCCTTTTCCGATAAATTTTCTATTTAGTCTTGGTAAACAAATCCTGAATCCCCGGCAGAACCTATCGGAGCAAACTGCATGATTGAGCTGGAATACCTTGGCGGACCAGCCATCGCGGACCTCGCACTGACCGATGACGAGATTTTGGCGGCGGTTGAAGCAGGCCTGGCTGCCGCGGGACGTGGGCAAACCGTGATTGAGCCACGGATGCATTTGCGACCCGACATGGAACGAGACGGCCATTTCAACGTCTTGCGCGGTTATGTCGGGCCGCTGGACCTCGCGGGCGTCAAGGTGGTCGGCGACTTTCACAACAACTATCATCACGGACTGCCCTCCGAGATGGGGCTCCTCACGCTCTTTGATCCCGCCACGGGAACCCCCCGTGCGATCGTCGATGCGGCGGGTCTGACCGATATGCGCACCGGGGCGGTGACGGCGCTGGGCGCTAAGTATCTTGGGCCGGAAAAACCCAAGGTTCTCGGGCACATAGGGGCCCGTGGAACGGCCTACTGGAACGTCCGTCTCCTCGACCATCTCTTCGGTTTCGACGAGATCCGGGTCCATTCCCGCCGGCCCGAAAGCCGCGAGGCCTTTGCCGATCGCCTGACCCGAGATCTCGGCAAACCGGTCATCGCTACCGAGGACTGGCAAAGCTGCCTAGAGGGTGCGGACATTCAGGTCGAAGCCTCCCGTCTGACCGAGCCGACGCCTCTTTTCGATAGTGGCTGGATCCGACCGGGAACGCTGGTTGTGCCCTATGGCACCATGAGCAGCTTACCTCTTGATTTCACGGATAATTTCGACGCGTTTGTTATGGACGATCTGGGTCAGCTCAAAGCCGGTCCCTTCGGTGCGTTGCGGCCCCATGTCAACGCAGGCAAGATCTCGGAAGAGAGCTTTTACGCTGAAATCGGAGAGATCGTCGCGGGCCTCAAGCCGGGCCGCCAAACCGCCGATCAGACCATCCTTTTCTGGCACCGTGGCCTTGCGACATCCGACATCGCATTGGGTGCGTTCATGCTTGAAAAAGCACGCGGGATGGGTCTCGTGACGCGTCTGCCTTATGCGTAATCGGTGCTGGGATC
>CAYYZH010000162.1:0-10073 GCA_964475765.1 uncultured Limibaculum sp. | reverse complement strand
GCGGCCCAGAAGCCACCCTCATGGGTGCCGCCTTCGGGCGTCGGGATCGTGTTGCAATAGCTCGAACAGTTCCCGTCCTGAGCCGGTGTCCAGGCCAGAGCCCATTCGACCGATCCGACCGCACCATTGCCGAACCGCTCGGCGAAATCGACCTTGCCCGCGAACGGCTTCTCCCCGAAAAACTCAACGCCTCCAAGCGTATGAACGAGATAGTCCTCGAGCCCGCCGGGGAAGCGGAAGGTGTCCTCGGCTGGTGTTTCGTCCTTCTCCCCGATCAGCTCAGGGGCGCACTTCCATCGGATCTCGACGCCTCGGAAGAGGTACGCCTTTGATCTTGCCATCCGATAAAGCCGGGCGGGTTTCAGTGCCGCGCGCTCGCCAAAAATTTGCGCATCGGGGTGGAAGGTTACCTTGGTTCCGCGCCGGTTCTGGGTCGGCCCCAACTCCTCGAGTTTTCCCGTGGGTTTGCCGCGCGAAAACTCCTGTGCGTAGAGCTTCTTGCCGCGCGCGACCTCGACCCTCAGATGATCCGACAGCGCGTTCACCACGGAGACGCCGACCCCATGCAGACCGCCCGATGTCTCGTAGGCTTTGCCGGAGAATTTACCCCCGGCGTGCAGCGTCGTCAGAATAACTTCCAGTGCCGATTTGTCCGGGTGCTTGGGATGCGGATCGACCGGGATCCCGCGCCCGTTGTCGATGACCACACATGCCCCATCGGACAGCAATTCGATCTCGATGCGGCTGGCATGGCCTGCCACCGCTTCATCCATCGAGTTGTCCAGAACCTCGGCCACCAGATGGTGCAGCGCGCGCTCGTCCGTGCCGCCGATATACATACCGGGGCGCTTGCGCACGGGCTCCAGCCCCTCCAGCACCTCGATGGAGCTGGCATCATAGGCCTTTTCCGGCTCTTCATCTTCGAAGAGGTCAGTTGCGGTCATGGGATCGGTTATCCGAATCTTCTCTGCTCAAGATTGCAACATCGCAGAGTGAGCCGGGTTAACGCAACATCTTGTGTTGGAAATGCGTTTAATACGCAAGATTGGGGCGACAGTGTTGTACCGTCGCCCACAAACTTCCAGTCAGCCGGGGATTGCCCGCTTTTGCTGGCAGCGATCACCCGTCGTACGGCGACAGAGCAGACCTGCTCTCCCGCCCTTTCACATCCTTACTGGGGCGAGTACGGCAGTGAGGAATGATGAAGGTTGATCTTCAGATCACCACTCTCGTCGATCACGTAACCGAAGGTGTACTCCACCTTGGTTTCCTTGCCATCGGGGCCGGTAAAGAAGTAGTTGCCCATCGCCATGGCGGCCTTGTCGGATGTGAAGATGCCGTTGTTCTCCCAGCGGACATTCGTCCAGCCCTTGATCGCAAAGCCTTTATCCTCGGAGCCTTCCGTTCCGACGAAGTAGCTCAGGGCCTCGCCGAATTTCTCGCGGAATTGATCTTCGGCCGCAAGGGTCGGTTTGAACATCACCGGAGTAATTTCATAGGCGTAGAGCGACTCGATGTGCTCACTAGCGCGGCCTTTATAATCGCCGCCAATAGCATGAATTTTGGCAATATCAACTATGCCTTGGCCCCATGCTTCCTGCGCCTCTAGCACGGATTTCTCGGTGATCTCGCCAGCATGCGCTGTACCTGCAAGTGCGATCGCTGCTGCGGCGACTGTCGTGAATAACTTTCGTTGGGTCATGTGTCTTCCTCTGTCCGGGCATATGATTGAGGCCGACGAGTAGGTTTGCCCGCTCCTACACTGTCGATACAGTGTAATAGTATTACACTGCGACCATGAGAAGTAATCTGGGTCGACTGAGGATCAACCCTAGATTGGAATCACGGCTGCGTTGACTGAGCGGAGGGTTTCAGAAGTCTGACGGGTCTCAGCTCAGGAATCGCCGGTCGAAGGGCAGTTTGGTCAGGTTCTCATGGCCGGTTTCCGTGATCAGCACCTGATCTTCCAGCTTGATCGAGAAGTCGCCGCCCTTGTGTGCGATCACTGCCTCGACGCAGAGCATCATGCCGGGCTCCAGCACATAGTCGAACGCGCCTTCGCGCCAATCTTCAGGATAGCAGATCAGCGGCCACTCATCGCAGAGCCCGACGCCGTGCATCTTGCAGCCATATCGGCTTTCGACGAACTCGTCCGCCAGGAGGTGCCCGCCGAATGTCAACTCGCGAAAGCTGACGCCCGGTGCCAGCAATTCCATATTGGTTTGGATGTGCTCGACGCCGATCTGGAACTGGCGTTTCATCTCCGGTGTAGGCTCCCCATCGCCGACCCAGATCGTCCGGCTGATATCCGAGCACATGCCATAACAGCCAATCAGATCAGTGTCATAGGCGAGGATTTCTCCGTTCTGGATGACCCGCGGGCCGCATTCCTGAAACCATGGGTTCGTGCGGGGACCTGTTGAAAGCAGGCGCGTCTCGATCCACTCGCCCCCACGCTTGATGTTCTCGGCATGCAGGACAGCCCAGACATCATCCTCGGTCATCCCCGGCGCCGCGGCGGCTTCCATCGCTGCGGAGGCCTTCTCGCAGGCGTCCATACAGCAGCGCATGGCCTTGATCTCGTCGGCCTGTTTGATCGAGCGCACCTTTTCGGTCAGCTCTTCCCCATCCTCGACGGTGAACCCGGCTTCTGTGAGCGCGCGGTAGCCCGCGATCTGGATCTTGTCGACGGCGAGGCGTTTGTTCGGCCCGTGCTCTGCAACCAACTCGCTGATCTGGTTGGCAAAGTTCCCGGCATCAAGTTCGGTCGCATCGCCGGCGGAGAAGTAGAACATCGCCGCACCCTCGCGTACCTCGCGCACCAGCGGGTTGAACGTACTGAGGAACCGGTAGCTGCCCTTGTACTCGAAGATGACCATGTACCCATCGGCACCGACAAAGCAGGCCCGAAACGGGTTGTGCGCGTTCCAGAGCTGCATGTTCGAGCTGTCGGTGGCGAACCGGATGTTCAGCGGGTCGAAAAGTAGCGCGCCGCCGTAGCCGCGATCGTTGATGCCCTTGACCAGCCGCGCGTGACGATCGCGGCGCATCTGGTCGAGATCCGGCATCTCAAGCCCAGCCTCCGCCCATTCGGCGAAGGCCAGCGGAGTCGGTCCGATCTCCGCCCGGTCATTGTCATCCGGCGAGCCATCCGGGCGCCGGCCCGGTTCAATCTTGCGGGTATCGGCAAAATGCTGGTTCATCACGCGGTCCTCCCATGAAAACGGTGAAACCGAGTGACCGGACTGTCTGGCCCAATTGCGGCGCTGAGAGGTCGCATTCCGGCCAGGACAATGGATCTTTATCCGGCAACCCAGGGCAAATCCGCGCCTTTCCAGCCGGTTTCAGGGTGGGCTTTCCGGTCGGTCCCGTCGAACCCTTCGCGGATGTGGCTGAGATGCAGGGGCGTGCCGTCGATACCAAGATGGGAGGCCATGGCCTCTGCCGCGTCTCGGGATTTGTCCCCGACGCTACAGAGAAAGAACAGCCTTGCAGGCCCGCTTTTTGCGATCCGCTCAGACAGGGTGGAGAGAAAGAGCGTTTGCTCATCCGGTGTGCCGGTATCGGGCCAGGCCATGGCCCAGACCTCGCGTTCGATCTCTGACAGATCCGGGATCCCCGCAATCTGGCATGCCTCGGGTGGTCGGATGTCGACAAGCACTGATGCCGCGTCGGCGGCGAGTGCGTTCCAGGCTTCTTCCGGGAGCACCCGGTCAAGCAAAACTGTAGTCTGACGTGTCATTTGCGACCCCCTTTTCATCGCGGTTCGGGGGCGATCTAGGGAGTTGACGTTAACGTCACAACTCACGGCCTCTCACTGCTGTGACAGGTGTTGAAATAATTTGACGTGCCCGACAGGTCAGGTAGCCGCAAACTGTTAGGCGAGGAGCCGCTCGTCGAACGGGTAGCGCGTCATGTTCTCGACCCCGTCCTCTGTGATGAGCACCTGATCCTCCAGTTTGATGCCATCAGCGGCACCGGGGATGCCCATATAGGTCTCGACGCAAAGCATCATGCCTGGCTTGATCTCATAGTCCTGACCTACAGGCGGCAGATCGCAGGGCCACTTGATCGACGGCCATTCATCACAAAGACCGACCCCGTGCATTTTCGAGCCATAGCGTTGGGGTATAAACTCTTCTGCCAGCTCGCGCCCGGCATGGGTTACTTCTGCATAGGTCATACCGGGTTTGAGGCTCGCGACGTTCTCCATGATCAGTGCATGTGCCTCGCGATAGAGACGTCGCTGCTCGGCACTGGGATCACCATCGCCCACCCACCATGTCCGGGAGAGATCGGCGCACATCCCGTAGACGCCGATCATGTCAGTGTCGAAGGCGAACAGCTCGTTGTTCTGGATCACCCGCGGGCCGCATTCCTGCATCCACGGATTGGTCCGCGGGCCGGAGTTGAGGATCCGTGTCTCGATCCATTCGCCACCGCGAATGAAGTTCTCCGATTGCATAACGGCCCAAGCGTCGACCTCTGTGATCCCGGGGCGCACCATGGCCTCCATCGCATGCATCGATTGCTCGCACGCGTGGATCGCACAGCGCATCGCGTTGATTTCGTCTGGTCCCTTGATGGAACGGGTCTTCTCCGTCAGCTCCTCGCCATCGACAACATCGAGCCCGGCAGCCTCAAGCGCGCGAATGCCGTCCAGCATCATCTTGTCGACTGCGATGCGCGTGTTGTCGCCCGCGCCATGTGCTTTCATCAGATCGACAACCTGCGCCGCCAAACCCTCGGCTCGCGTATGTGCCTCGTCCCCGGCGGAGAAGTAAAACAGCCCGGCGCCCGAGCGCACCTCGCTCACCAGCGGGTTGAAGGCGCTGAGGTGCTCGCACCGCACATAATCCCATAGCACCATGTAGCCGTCGGGCAGCACAAGGCAGGTGCGGATCGGGTTGTGCGCGACCCAAAGCTGCATGTTTGTGGTGTCGGTCGCATACCGGATATTCAGGGGATCGGTCAGCAAAAGCGCGCCATAGTCCCAAGCGTCCAGCGCTTCGACCAGCCGTCGATGGCGGTGGGCGCGCATCCGGTCGAGATTGGGGGCGGTCAGCCCGGCCTCAGCCCATTCATCGAAGGCGAGTTGCGTTGGTCCAATCTCGACTCGGTCATTGTCATCGGGCGAGCCGTCGGGCCGCCGCCGTGTCGGGTCGATTTTCCGTGTCGCAGAATAGGGCACGTCCTCTGGCATCTTCGCTCCCCTTTTTTGCAAGCAATGCTGGTATCCAGCGGAAAAGTCCGACAAACTTGCGACATCTGAGGTCGGGGGCGGACCGTAAAGCAAGAATTTTCTTGTCAATTGAGATGATGGACGGATGTCAGAAGCATTGAGCGCTGATCGGACGTGGCGGCAGTCGTCGCGGCGGGGGGACGCCCCTTATGTCCGTCTTGCGGTGCTTGGGGCTTTGCTGCTCGCGCATGTGCTGCTGGCAATCAACCACTTTGAGCCGCCCTGGCGGATCTGGTGGTTCGACACGCTGCAACGCGCCTTCCCGCGTGCAGCGGTTACCGAACTTGCCGATAGCCCCGTGCGGATCGTTGCCGTGCAGGAGGCTAACAATGCCGAGGATGATCAGGCGATCTGGCCGCGCGACCGGATCGCTCGCCTGGTCGATCAGGTTGGCAATGCGGGGGCTGCCGTCATCGGTCTCGACATTATGCTGGACGGACTTGGTCTCTTCGAGGTCGCGGACGCGCAGTCCGGCTCGATCGCCGGGCCGGACAAGACGATCTACCTGGCCGAAGTGATCTCGGAATGGCCGGTCGTCTCGCCAGTGGTGATGTTCGAACATGAAGGACAGGCAGCTCTGCACACCCGGCGCATCACGGCGCTTGATCTCGAAGGATATGGTCCGTCCGGACCAGACCCGCTAACAGCGGCGCGCGCGCAGGACCTTTTCCCACAGGCGCCCCGATTGCCGGGCAGTGCTCGAGCCCACCCGGCGCTCGTGCGGGCTTCGAAGGCTGAAGGAGCGACCCTGAATGAACTGGGCGGTGGACAAAGCGTGCGCGCCCTCCCGGTCGTGCAGATCGTGCAGAACGAAGAGGGCCCGGCCGAGCGCTACACAGCGATGCCGGTTGAGATGGTGCGCCTGAAAAAAGGGGTAGAGCGCATCGCTGCGCAGGAAGCACCGCTTGGCGATGTGACCTTGAGCATAGACACCGTCGACGTCCCGCTCGATACGCGCGGGGATATGCGGCTGAACCTGCGAAAGATCAGTCAGGTGATCTACATGGACGGCGAGGATGTTTATCGCGGCCGCTTTGATCCTGCTTTCTTTGCTGGCAAGTACGTGATCATAGCGGCGTCGCTCGGAGACAATACCGGTCTCGTTGGCACACCACTTTTCGACCGGGCCATGCCGGCAGAGATTTTTGCCCAAGCGATCGAACAGATCGAGAGCGGGGCGCATGTGATCCGGCCGGGCTGGGCGGTTTGGGTCGAATTGGTGTTAATGCTCGTTCTCGGCCTTGTGGTGATTGTCGCCTTGCCGTCAGCCGTTCCGGCGATTGCAATCCCCGCAACGACGCTGATGGCACTGACCGCCCTTCCGATCAGCATGTTGGTGCTTTCAGGGTTCGGCGTTCTCATCGACGGGCTGAGTGTCACGGGCGGTTTGCTGACCGTGGGCGCGGTCGTCTTTGGTGCAACGCTGATCGATCGGGACCGGCAGCATCAGGAAATTCAGGTCACTCTCCTGCGCGAGAGGGCGGCGAAGTCGCGGCTGGAGGGCGAGCTGGATGTCGCCCGACGAATCCAGATGGGACTTCTGCCCGCTGCCGAAGCTCGCCCTGCGCAATCCCTGGAGATCGCCTGCCATGTCGCGCCGGCCCGGGTCGTTGGCGGAGATTTCTACGACCACATAGTTCGATCGGACGGTCAGGTGTTTTTCCTTATTGCCGATGTGTCGGGCAAAGGTGTGCCCGCAAGCCTCTTCATGGCGCTGGCGAAAAGCCTGTGGAAAAGTGCGGCCCTGCGCTGTGACAATCTCGGTGACGTGCAGGCGCTCGCGGATCTCGAGATCTCGCGCGACAACAAGGACAAGATGTTTGTCACTGGCGTCGCGTGCGTTTTCGATCCGAATACACAGACGCTGAGTTACTGCGGAGCGGGTCATGACATGCCGGTCATTGCCCGCCCCGGCAAGACCGCGGTGCCCTTGCCGGATGCGGCGGGCCCGCCCTTGGGTCTCGGCTCGAACACCGACTTTCCCGTTGGCACCGTTAAGCTCGAACGGGGTGACATGGTCTGCCTCTATACCGATGGGCTGTCCGAAGCCGAACTGACATGCCAGTCGGACGGCACGCCTTTGACGGAGTCTGCACCCGCATTTTTTGGCGCGCACGGAGTTGCGTCCGCACTCGAGACGGCATCCGACGCGGGGCAGTCAGCCCAGCAGGCTCTCACGGGTATCTTGCGTCTGCTCGACCAGGTCACCTTCGGTTCGGAACAGACCGATGATCGTACGCTTGTGATTGTGCGCGCGCTCTAGGATGCTGGCAGGGATCTCTTCCCATTCCAATGATCGAGCGGTGTATGGATCCCGTCAAAGAACAATACGAGCACTACCCCTATCCCACACGCGATGCGGCCGATGAGGGCAGGAGACTGATCACCGGCTCGCCCTCTCACCCGGTAGAAATCGACCACTATCTTTTTGGCGGGCGGCGGGACTGGTCGCAGCCTTTTCGCGCGCTGGTTGCTGGGGGCGGCACGGGCGATGGGCTGGTCATGCTGGCGCAAAAATTGTCGGATATCGGCTGCCCCGCCGAGATCACCTATATCGATATGTCTACGGCCAGCCGTGCGATTGCCGAGGCACGCATCGCGGCGCGTGGTCTCGACGTGGAGTTCATCACAGGCGACCTGCTGGAAGCATCATCGCTGGGCCCGTTTGACTACATCGACTGTTGTGGCGTGTTGCATCACCTGCCGGACCCGGATGCAGGCTTTCGCGCACTGTCGGAGGCGCTCGCGCCGGAGGGAGGGATCGGGCTGATGGTCTATGCGCCCTATGGTCGGTCAGGGGTTTATCCGCTGCAGTCGGCTTTCGGCACGTTGTTTCAGGACGCAGACCCCAGCGCAAAGGTGCGTCTTGCCAAAGCAGCTCTGAGCGGCCTGCCCGAGGTGCATCCTTTCCGGCGCAACACGCTGGTTGGCGATCACCACGACTCCGATGCTGGGCTCTACGACTTGCTGCTGCATTCCCGCGACAGGGCTTATGCGGTCCCGGAGTTGTTGGGCACTCTGGAACGCGCCGACCTGAAGCTGGTCTCGTTCGTCGAGTTCGCGAAGTACGACCCGATGACCTATCTGCCGGACCTCCCCGAGTATCGAGATCGTGTGAAGGCTTTGTCCGAGCCAGAGCGGATGGCCTTGGCCGAACAGCTTGGCGGAACCCTCAAGACGCATATTGCCTATGTGGTGCCGACGGCGCGCGCCGGCGCCTGCATGGCCGGACCGGGTCGACAAGATGCGGTGCCGCATCTGGCCGGTGTGCCCGCCGATGCACTGGCCCAGCAGATTGACCGCAAAGGCATGTTCTCAGCCACAATCGACGGGGTGCCGCTCAAGCTGGAGATCCCACAGAGTTCGGCCAAGTCGATTGCACGGATCAACGGCGCGCGAACGCTGACTGAGATCGCCGGCGGGCAGGACTGGCTGGCCTTCTCTCAGCTCTGGGGCCCGGTGCATCGGGCGCTGACGGGGCTGAACCTCCTGCACTATTCGCAAGGTGCCGCGCGATGAGTGCGCCGTGGCTTCTCGATCATGCGCCCTATACGCCGTTCATGGATCCGCGCACGGTGGGTCCGCCGGGCCTGTCACCGCTGGACATGGCGGAGTGGACTGTCCGCGATCCCGACTTTGATGCGCAGATGGCACGGCGGCGAGACGTGATGTCGGCGCACCCTGAGGTGGTCATCGCTTCCTCCCATGCCGGTGAGGAGCCCGGGTTAGAGCTTCTGTCGATGCTCAAAGCCCATCTCGGTCTGGACCCGGAGATCACGCAACTGGAGGAGTACTGCCCGTTCACGGCAATGGGGCAACTGGTGGCTGAGGATTTCTGTCTTCTGGTGCCGGATACAGCTTCGGGTGAGTACAAACTGGTCTCGGCGATCCTTTGCTTTCCGTCTCGTTGGCTGTTGACGGAAAAGATGGGGAGACCGCTTACGGCGATCCACGATCCGGTGCCGGACTATGACGACGTGTTGGCTCGGCGCGTAAACCGCGTGTTCGAGGCGTTGCATGTTGACCGACCACTGGTGCGGGTGAACTGGCTGGTCCACGCGGTGCCGGAGTTGTTCCTGCCCCTTGGGCTCAGCGACAAGCTGATGCAGGAGGCTGATCCGACCGGGCAGATCTATCTGAGGACCGAGCGGCAGACCTTGGTGCGTCTGCCGCGTACGGGCGCCGTGGCCTTCGGGATCAAGACTTCTGTCACGCCCATCGAATGCCTGACGCCGGAGCAGTCGGCCGGACTGATGACGGCGCTCGGCGGGATCGAAGACGAAGCGATCATCTATCGCGCGGGAAGCCGCTTGATGGGCGAAGCGATCCTGCGTCTCGCCGAACAGGCCAACGCAGGTGACGGTGAAGGATCCCGGACATGATCCGAGACATCATCGCGGCGCCAGACAGTGGTCCCGGGGCTTCGCCAGGAATGACTTTTCATTGCGGCGTTTCTGCAAACACCTGAGACGTCAATGATCGGCAATGTCGCGAAAGCGTAAAACGCGGCAGAGCAGTGGCGTACCCGGTTGTTCTTGAAACGCTCTATATCAGTCGATTGTCAACGACGCGGACGGCTTTGCCCTGACTGCGGGCAACGCCGCCGGGATCGGCGACGGATACTTCCGCCGTCACACCGATGACGTCCTTGATACGCCGGGCCAGATCCGCGCTTGCCGACTGTCGGGCCTCGCTCTCTGATGATGCTGGTGCGGCCTCTGTCAGGATCTTCATCTGATCCATACGGCCGTAGCGGCTCAGCTCGATCTGAAAGTGCGGGGCGAGCGCCGGCACCTTCATCAGTTGCTCCTCGATCTGAGTCGGAAAGACG
>CAYYZH010000161.1:0-10121 GCA_964475765.1 uncultured Limibaculum sp. | reverse complement strand
GACCTTGAGGAGCTGGTGACAGCCGCACGGGAGGCGGGGCTCTACACCAACCTTATCACGTCCGGGATTGGGCTCACGGAAAAGCGGCTGCATGACCTGGACGAACGCGGCCTCGACCATGTGCAGTTGTCGCTACAGGGCGTAGATGCCGCCACGGCCGACGAGATCGGCGGATACAAGGGCGGATACGACCGCAAGATGAAATTCGCCGGATGGGTTGGCGAGATCGGCTTTCCCCTGACGCTGAACGCCGTGATGCACCGGCGCAATCTGGACCGGCTTCCCGAAACGATCGAGATCGCCCGCAAGATGGGGGCCCGCCGGATCGAAGTGGCAACCGTACAGTTTCACGGCTGGGCCGCGATGAACCGCGGTGCGTTGATGCCGACCCGCGAGCAGGCAAAGCGCGCGCGGGACGTCGTGCTGGAGGCTCGCGCACGCCTGCGCGGCGAACTGGTCATCGACTACGTGCCTGCCGATCACCACGCCAAGTTTCCCAAGCCCTGCATGGGCGGCTGGGGCTCGACTGGGCTGAACGTGACCCCGGACGGGCAGGTGCTGCCCTGTCATGCGGCGCACACCATCACGGGGCTGGAGTTCGACAAAGTCACGGAGAAGCCGCTGGCTGAAATCTGGTACAACGGTGCGGCCTTCAACGCCTATCGCGGGTTCGAATGGATGCAGGAGCCCTGCAGATCATGTGAGCGCCGCGCGATCGACTTCGGCGGGTGCCGCTGTCAGGCCATGGCAATGGCTGGTGATGCAGCCGCAACCGATCCCGTGTGCTCGAAGTCCAGCCACCACGCTGCCCTTGTGGCGGCGGCAGAGGCAGACTCGACAAGTTCAACAGCGGAGATGACGTATCGTGTCACACCTCGGTAAAACGCTCGGCATCGGGCTGGTTTGGGCTGCTATGACTGCCGCGTCGGTGCAGGCTGCGGATTTCAACGACCCGGAGTGGCCCTGCGTGCAGCGCAAGGTGGTGAACCTTTCGGTCGGTCAGATGTGGGCCGGGCCACTCATCAGCGAAGACGTCATGACGGGATGGCGTGAGATGCCCGATGTTGCAGCACTGGCGCCCGTGGTCTCCGTTCGGCGCACGACGCTGGAGGAGGCGGAGGTTCTGATCGCCGACTTCGCCAAATCGACCACCGATGGCAGGGCGGAGAAGCTGAGCGCGCTCTTTGCCGGCGCGTTCCAGTTGATCGAACGCGAACGCACTGCGATCATTTCCGGCATCGGCCGGTATGCCCGCAAGCAGACGGGACTGTCGGAAAAGATCGACGCTATGCAGGCGGAATTAGCCGACCTGAATACAGCGACCGAGCTCGACTACGACCGGATTGAAGAACTGGAAGACACGCTGGCCTGGGATACGCGCATCTATCGGGATCGCCAGCAGTCTCTAACTTACGTCTGCGAGACACCGGTAATCCTTGAAAAGCGGGCGTTTGCGCTGGCCCGGACGATCATGGCGAACATCGAATAACGGCTCTCGACGCGACCAAGGTCGCATTTTCCGCCGTTTGGCTGTACTTATGCTACGCAGATACGAGAATGATCTGGCCGCGGACCCTTTGGGAGGATACGCCAATGCAGATTTTGAAGACGGCTTTAGTCGCAGCTGTTCTGGCCGGTGCCAGCATCGCAAGCGCGACCGAGATCCGGAACCCGATGATCGAAGGGGACACCTGGGCCGACCTACGCGGCGATGTCGTCGGTGAGGCTGAGATCCAGGACGGCGCAAAACTCTTTACGCTCGACGCACCTTATCGCGCCCATGACGCAGCAATTGTGCCGATCCAAATTCGCCAAGCCGCAGGGTCCGATGCCCGCATTGTGCGTCTGACCGTGGTGGTTGATGAAAACCCCTCGCCGGTTGTCGCGACCTTTGATCTCGACCCCGAGATGGGCGCGTTGGACCTTGAGACCCGCGTGCGCGTGGATCAGTACTCGAATGTCCGCGCAATTGCCGAGACCGAAGACGGCAAGCTCTGGATGGCTGGGCGCTATGTCAAAGGCGCGGGGGGCTGCTCGGCCCCGGCCCTGAAGGACATGGCCAACGCGATGGCGTCGGCTGGTCAGATGCGGATGCGGCTCTTCGATCAGGCGGTCGCCAAGGTCAACTCCGGCACCGCTCTGCCGAAGTCCAGCGCCAGGACACAGGCGCAGGTGATGATCCGCCATCCCAACTATTCCGGCATGCAGCGCAATCAGGTGACGCAGCTTTTCATCCCGGCCTTCTTCATTCACGAACTGGAAGTCTATCAGGGCGAGACGCGTCTCTTCCGGATGGAGGGCGGCATCTCGATCAGCGAGGATCCGGTGTTCCGGTTCTCATACGATTCAAATGGCGCGGAAGAGTTCCGGGTGCGGGCAGTCGACACCGAGGGCTCGATCTTCGAGCGCACCTTCCCGACCGCACAGCAGGACAGCTGAGCGGCGCGAAACATCCGGCGGCGAAGCTGACGCCGCCGGTCCTCAAAAGCACCTGATCTCGGCTTCGGCCTGTGCACGGCGCAAGTCGGCGACAGCGCTCTTGGCCCGCTCTGCGGTGCGGAAGACAGCCATCCGCTCCCCACTGACCAATTGCATCGACAGCACGGTTTCCGCGGCAACGTAATCCTCATACGTCAGGATCGTCGCGATCACGTCGATCGAACACGAGCACTGCGTCAGCATCGCGCGCGTCTGGCCGTTCGCCGCCATGCACGCGAAGACATAATCCGCGCGCGCCTCGGTCGGGTAGTCGTTCAGGCCCGGCAGGACCTGGGCTTGCGATGTGGTGGCTCCAGCGACGAGCACAGCCGCCAGAAGGGTCGTTTTCATGCGCATGTCGATCACTCGGTCCCCGTCAGTTCTATGGTTTCCTGATAAACGTAGGTGCCACTCGCATCAGCCGCTGATCTGGCTGAAAGCAAGATATAGCCCCCCGGCGCCTCATCCGACATCACAAAGCGAAACTCCATGTCCGCAAAGGCGCCCATTCGGGCGCGCTTGGCATCATTGGCGAAGGGTCGGATGACGATCTCGTCCGTCGTAATGTCCGTACCGTTCCAACTCTCGGTGCCGGGCGTCACCTGATCGGCGCTGCCCAGCGCCTCCTTGATCCGGTTGCGGATGTAAAACGGGCTGCCCCCGGTGATGCGGGACATCGCGCGCAGAGCGGATTCGAGGAAAATCGGCAGCACCGGATTTCCGTTTGCCGCGGGATAGGTGCCGATCACACGCATCTGATCCCCGGTTCCCATTTCGAGCCTGGTTTGCCGCGCGCCCTGATCGCCTGCAGAGACATTCACGCGCATCATACCGCCATCAATCGGTTGAAGCCCGTCATGCGCCAACCCGGTCCGGTCATGGGCATAAATCAGCGCCGTATCGGCAGCGGTCGTATCCATCACATGCGTCGCAAAGAGCCGCTCACTGGCCGGACCGGCGTGCCCCGGTTGAGGCACAACGAGGGCAAGGGCAAGGATCAGAGCCGCACGCATGTCAGGTCTCCTTCAGTTTCTTCAGGATGAAGCCGCGGCCCCGTACCGTCCGGATCTCAATCCCGAAATCCGCAACCGGTGCCAGTTTTCGCCGGAGATAGCCGAGATAGACATCGACGACGTTTTCGGACGAGCCGCCTTCGGAAAGCCAGAGGGCATCGAAGATCTCGCCGCGGCTCAGAACCTTGTCCGTGTGACTGAGCATGTACTGCAGCAGATCGCATTCCCTTTGGGTCAGGATCACCGCCCGCTGACCGGTGCTGACCTCGCGCGTCTCAGGATCGACGAGCAAGCTTGGCACGCCCGGCTCGGCGGCACGCCTGTGCTGTTGGACCTGCAGGCGCGCCACCAGTTCCGTGAACTCGAAGGGTTTGGCGACATAGTCGTCTGCGCCAGCGGCCAGACCGGCAGCTCGTTCCTCGACGCCCGAGAGCGCGCTCAGCATGATGATCGGGAAGGTCACGCCGCTTTTGCGCAGCGCCCGTACGAGATCGAGACCATGGTCATCGCCCAACATGACGTCGATGATCGCCGCGTCGCATCCGCGTGCCGCCAATCTGACCGCACCCACAGCATCAGACGCGGTGAGGGGCTCGTAGCCTTCCGCTGCCAGCCCTCGTGAGAGGGCCGAAGCGATGTCTTCATCGTCCTCGACGATCAGGATGCGTAAGGGTTCAGTCATGGGCGATCTGCACAGCAGGTTCGGTCAAGGGCAGCGTCATGACAAGCTGCGCGCCTGGCCTGCCAGACGTCCCGCCCTTTGGTGGTCTTGGCGCAGGGCTGATGAGTTCGATAGCGCCCGCCTGCTGTTCGATCACCCAGCGCGCCAGTGCCAGCCCAACGCCGAAGCCCGGCGCTGCAGTATTGCGCGCCCCGCGGGCGAAGCGTTCGAACACCTGCGCTTGTCCCGCTTCGTCCAACCCCTGTCCCTCGTCCGTGACGCTCAGGATGGCAAGGTCCTCTTCAGCTTGGCAAGTGATCTCGATCACCGAGCCCGACGGAGAGTTCTTCACAGCGTTCTCGATCAGGCCGCTGATGATCTGGCGGCACCAGTCGCGATCTCCGCGGCACGCCGCCCGTGTAAGCGTCGGCACAAGGGCCACACCCCGGCGTTTGGCCAGCGGGGCCATATCCTCGACTGCATCGGCTGCAGCGCGATCAAGGTCGAAGGTCTCGGCGGCCAGTTCGATCCGCCCGCTTTCGGACCGCGCAACACGCAGCAAATCATCAATCCGCCGGTTCAAACGGCGCGCCCGCGCGTGGATCACCGAAAGGGCGGCGTCGAGCTGCTCGGGATCAGTGCTGGATTTGCGTCCAAGCTCTGCCTCCGCCAGAATGACGGTCAGCGGCGTGCGCAGTTCATGGCCGATGTCTGCGAAGAACCGCCTGCGTTCCGTATCGACGCGGGAGAGCTGGGCATTGGCATCCGAGAGCTCGGCTGTCCGGTCTTCGATGATCTCGTTCAACCGGGCCCGGTCGGCATTGATCTGGTCTTCACGCCCCTTGAGGCTGGCGGCCGTCTGGTTGATCTCGCGCGCCACCCAGCCGAGCTCATCGTCGCGTCGCTCGGGTAAGTCGATATCAAAATCGCCCTGGCCAAGATCTTCGGCGGCCTGCCGGATATGCGAGAGCTGCCGGATAATCGGGCGAACCAACAGCCAGTAGAATGCAACTGTCAAAAGCGCGGCGAGCAGACCGGCGACGATCGCAATCGAGATCAGACGGTCACGGACCGCCGCGACAGCCTGCGCGGCGGAGTCCCTGTCACGACGCTCCTCGGCAATCGCTTCGTTCAGGAGCGGAGAGAACTGCGTCGCAAACCCGTCGAGATGCGCGCGCAGGGCTGGGAGTTGTTCGGGATCGAGAACGGATTGCTGTAGTGCAGCGAACCGTGCCTGCATCCGCGCCAGAACCAACGAACGCGTGGCCCGGCGCATCTGCTCCGTCTCGCCTTGCCCCGCCCCCTCAGCAACAGCGCTTTCAAGAGCTGTTCCGACCGCAGAGAACGCAGCCTCGACCCGTTCGGTTGCCGACAGCAGGCGGGCCTGCCGGGCCTCTTCAGGCACCGATGCGCCTGAAGTCTCCACCGCAATCACTGCGTAGTCACTGACCCGTGCGGACAAACTAGCCAGCAGGTCCATACGCCACTGTGCATTGGTCGAGCGTTCGATGAGGTCTGCGGTCTTGGCCGCGCCATAGGCCGCCAGCAACGCCGAGAACACGGCGACAAGCGCAATCGCTACGGCTCCCGCGATCAGGCGCAGCCGGAGGCTGCCACGTATCCGCTGTCTGGTGTCAGGCTGCATGACCGAACCAGTCCTGACATACACGATCCACCGCGCCAATATCGTGCCGTGCATCGCGATCAAGCGGCGACATCCGGTCTCTCCGGATCGTGGCGGGCGGGCCGTCCAGCTCGATGACCCGGTCACAAAGACCCAACGCCTCGCGCCGGTTATGCGTCGCCATAATCACAGTGGCATCCGTCCGATCCATCGCCCGGCGCAAAACCTCGCGCATGTCTTCAGCCGCCGCCGGGTCCAACGACACCAAAGGCTCGTCCAGCAGCATCACGGCGGGATCCACCGCAAGCGCGCGGGCCAGTGCCGCGCGGCGCTGCATACCGAGCGATGCCTTCTCGGGATACTGGTCCGCAGCTTTTGCCAACCCAACATCCGCCAGCAGTGATCGCGCGCGGGCCATATCACCTGCGCCCGGCACAAGCGCGATGTTCTCGGCCAGCGTTCGCCAAGGCAGCAGGCGCGGCGCCTGGAAGATCATCGCAACGCGCCCCTCGGGCCGCACGATCTGTCCTTCGAACGCACCATCCGTCCCGGCAATCAGCGCCAAAAGCGTGCTCTTGCCAATCCCGGACGGGCCGAGCAGCCCAACGCGCTGGCCGCCAGGAATATCGAGCCCGATCTCGCCCAGCACATGCTGCGCTGCGAACATCTTGGCGTGGATGTCGATGGCCAGTGTCATGCACGGCGCCACCGGTTCGCTGCCTTTTCCCACGGCTCGAGGATCAGATATTCGATGGCCTGCACGATGATCACAAAGCCCAGCGCATAGGCGAGGATGCTGGCGACATCGAAGAGCTGGAAGTGACTGTGGATCTCGAACCCGACGCCGTTGGAACGGCCGAGAAGCTCGACCACCAGCACGATCTTCCAGACCAGCGCTAATCCATTGCGAGCGGCTGCGCTGAAGAACGGTGCGAGTTGGGGCAGCGTGACATGGCGCAGCCGCGTACCCCACGACATCTGGTAAACGTGCGCCATCTCATCGAGATCGCGCGACAGGGCCCGCGCGCCTTCGCGCATGGTCGCGGCCACGTTCGGGATCTTGTTGATGGAGACTGCAGCGATCGCGGCAGCTTCCGTCAGCCCAAACCAGACATAGCAAAGGATGATCGTCACAAGTGCCGGCAAGTTGAGGAAAAGGATCAGCCATCCGCCGAAAAACTGATCCGCCCGCGGGTTTGAGCCAAGCGCGATCCCGATAGCCGATCCGACGGCCATGGCAATCAGAAACGCCGCGGCAACGCGCGCCAGCGTGGCCCCGAGATGCCAGAAATATCCGTTGGCGATTTCACGCTCTGCTGCCTCCCATACGCCAAGGGGACTGGGCAGCAAGTCTGACTGGATCACCGCTGCCAAAATCGCCCAGATGCCCACGAGGCCACCGAGCGACAGAATGGACCAGAGCATTCCGGAGGGGCGGATCACTGTCAGTTGCCCTCTGGATCGGGAAAGACAGCCGCATCAAACGGGCCGGCCTGCGCGGAGAACGCTGATCCCGCCCGCTCGGTCAAAAGCTGGTAGAGCTTGGCCGCCGCCTCGGTGTCTGCCGTGCGCCAAGGATCAGGGATGCCCGCCCGGTAGGCATCGCGTAAGGCTATGAATTCCTCGTCCGTTTTCACCCGCATCAGCGGTCGGACCGCCTCCCACGCCGCATCGTCGGTTGCCAGCAGCGCACCTGCTTGTGCTATGGCTGCGATCAGACCGGTGATCAGGGCTGCATCCGTTTCCGCCTCATCCCAGACAAACCCGACCAGAGGTGGGGCAGGCTCGATCTGCAGTTCCGCCAGAGCAGCGGTGATCCCCATAAGCTGGTGCATCCCCTTGGCCTCGAGTCGAGCCACAAACGGCCAGAAGGTCGAGACTGCATCTATTGTGCCTGTCTCAAGCTGACGGCTCATGAGCGGAGGCGCCCCGAACAACGCCTCGGTCTCGGCGGCAAGATCGAAGCCGCAGGTCTTCTCCGTCAATGCCTGCAATACGAGCCAGCTCTTGTCCTGCGCGCCGCCGACAACACCGACAGGTCGACCCTTGATCGCGCAAAGGTCTGCCATCTTTTCGCGCGTCACCAATGCCCCCAGAGCCGTCGAGTAGGGCGAGAACCTGAGCGCTGCACCCTTCGCCCGCTGGCTCATCGCCCAGATCCAGTCCGTCACGATGACATCCACATCGCGCGCCTGAAAAGCGATGGTGGTGGCCGGCTTGCCGGCAAGCGGCACGACCTCGAGCTTCACACCGTTCGCAGTATCGAACCCGTTGGTGGAAACTGTCTGCATCAGCCAATTCACGGTGCCGAACTTGAGCACCCCGACGCGGACCACGGGCTCGGCAGCCATCGCCGCTCCAGCACCAACGACCAGCGCCAGGACAGCGCCCAGCAGATTTCTGACCATGTCCAGCCCTCCCAGATGGGCGATCTTCGCGTCGCCCTCGATCCTGACCCGACTGTAGGCTCAGGTCGACCAATCGTCCAAGTCGCACTGTGATTTGTCCAGGCCACCTTCGCCATGGCGGCGCGAGCAACATAAGTGGAAAATAAGCGGTGGGTCTTGCCCCTTGACCCTGCCCGGGCGCTTTGGATTACTGCGAAGAAATCGCAAATGATCGGGGATGCGAGCCGTGTTCAGACTGATCCAGACCCTCGCTGCTGCACTCATGCTGATGGCTTTTGTCGCACCTCTCGCACAGGCCGAGGTGCTGCTGAAGATTGGGATGTTGAATGTGACATCAGACGCGCCGCTGCCGATCTCGCGCCTCGATCTGCCGCCCGATGATCTTGGCATTGCCGGGGCAGAAACCGGCCTTAAGGACAACAATACGACCGGGCAGTTTTTGAACCAGAAGTACGAGCTGGTCACCGTCGAGACCGCTCCCGACGGCATCGAAGAGACCCTCGGCGCCTTGCGTGAACAGGGTGTTGCTGGCCTCGTGGTGCGCGCCGATGCTGACAACCTGTTGGCCATTGCAGATGCCCCCGAGGCCGAAGGCATGCTGATCCTCAACGCGACGGCGCTGGATGACCGTCTGCGCAACGACGCCTGCCGGGCCAACGTACTCCATGTCGCGCCCAGCCGCGCGATGCTGACCGACGGGCTCGCGCAATACATGGTCTGGAAGAAGTGGACCGACTGGGTGCTGGTCTATGGCTCCCACCCGGTTGACACGCTGAAGGCGGATGCCTATCGCCGCTCGGCCAAGAAGTTCGGAATCAAGATCGTCGACGAGCGGCTCTTCGAGGACACGGGCGGCGCGCGGCGATCAGACTCCGGACACGTGCTGGTACAGCGCCAGATCCCGGTCTTCATGCAGGAGCTTGATGACCATGACGTCGTCGTCGCCGCGGATGAGAGTGAGGTCTTTGGCGTCTATCTGCCCTACCGGACATGGGACGCACGCCCGGTTGTTGGCGATGCCGGGTTGGTCGCACGGACCTGGCATCCATCGCACGAGGGATGGGGCGCCACGCAGGTCCAGCGCCGGTTCGAGAAAGCCCACGGGCGGGGCATGCGAGACGAGGACTATCAGGTCTGGGCTGCCATACGGATCATCGGCGAAGCGGTCACCCGCACGAACAGCGCAGATGCCGAGACGCTCCGCAGCTATATCCTGTCCGATGAGTTCGAGGTTGCAGCCTTCAAGGGGCAGGCGCTGAGTTTCCGGTCCTGGAACAATCAGCTCCGACAGGGCATCATCCTCGCCGACGGACAACTTGTTGTAACGGTCTCCCCGCAGGAAGAGTTCCTGCACCAGAGGACGCGCCTTGACACGCTTGGCTTTGACGAGCCGGAAAGCACATGCAAGTTCTGACGGGGCAAGACGTCCCAGCGCTTTCGATCGAGGGTGTCAGCCACAGCTATGGCAAGGCAAGGGCGCTGGCAGATGTCTCGCTGGATGTCCATTCCGGCACGTTCACGGTGCTCTTGGGCGTGAACGGTGCGGGCAAGACCACGCTTTTCAACCTGATCACCCGGCTTTTCGGTACGCAGGTCGGGCGGATCTCTGTCTGCGGACACGATCTCACGACCAATCCGGCCGACGCCTTGGCCCGCCTCGGGGTGGTGTTCCAAAGCCGGGCGCTCGACGGCAACCTGACGGTCGCTCAAAACCTGATCTATCAGGGTGCGCTCTACGGCATCAGACGCAAGGCCGCATTGACCCGGGGTGAAGCGCTGCTCGGCCAGATCGGCATGTCCGATCAGATGGGCGCCAAGGTCGCGCGCCTTTCCGGCGGACAACAACGCCGGGTCGAGATCGCCCGCGCATTGCTGCATGAGCCACACTTGATCCTGTGCGATGAGGCCACCGTTGGCCTCGACGTCAAATCCCGCAC
>CAYYZH010000160.1:1817-10137 GCA_964475765.1 uncultured Limibaculum sp. | reverse complement strand
TGGTCCACCGTTACTCCTGGGAAAACGGGGTGAGCTCCATGGACCCAAAAGTTCGCACTCAGATCGGACCAGTTTTAGGGGGCAAGACCAAGACAGTTCTCGCGCTTTGGTTCAGAGACTGGAAATACGGGTTTGCGTGCTGAAGCCGTGTCCGGTTTGGTACTGGTGAACGAAGTAGATCGGCGTGTTAAGCATTTTGGGTGGGTAGTCACCATAGCGCAGTTCGGTTGCGACTGAAGGCATGACCACGGCGGGCACGGTTCCGATCAGACCTATGGTCGGACGGTGAACATGTCCGCAAAAGACAGCGCTTATTTCGTTCAGATCGCGGAGGCGCGAGGCCAGTCGTATTGAAGTTGCGGGGTCACCGAAATGGTGACGTTCGGGACCGACCAGCACTTCGAATGGCGGGTGATGCATGAAAACGGCCAAGGGTTTGGAGCAGTCGACGTTTGCGAGTTGATCCAGCAGTTCGAACCGAGCGACGCAGAAATCACCCTTCTTGCTGGCCGGGTTCACTGTGTCCAACATTAGGAGCCGGACGGGGAAGTCCTCGACAGCGTAAGTGATGAAATCGGTGTCCTCACGCAGATATGCCTGATCTGAGAACGCTGCCCGAAGCTCGGCCCGGTCATCTTTGTTGCCCGCCAAGACATAAACCGGGACCGATGCGTCGCGCAGGATCTCTGCCGCTGCGGTGTATTCATTTGGCGTTCCGTTATGCGTGATGTCTCCGGTATGAACTATGACATCAGGTGCGGGATCCAACCGATTGATGTCGGCCATCACCCTCTCGAAATCGGCAATGCGCCGTTCGCTGCCCGGTCCCTCAACGATCAGGTGGGTGTCAGAGATCTGCGCGATGCGCATTGACGCCAATCAGCCCGCTGTCTGGTTGACGTAGAAGTCTCGCAGGATCTTCACCACCTCGGGCCGACTGAACTCGGGTGGAATATCCATGCCCTTTGCCAGCATGTGACGCTGCTCGGTGCCGGAGATCTGGATCCTGTCGGAGGGGTCATGCGGGCAAGTCTTGTCCGTCGCCATGCCGTAGCATTTGCGGCAGTAGAACGTGACGCCGATCTTCAGCGGTTGGGTGACCAGCGCCCCATCCCATAGTTCGTCAAAGATGTGATGGGCATCGAAAGGACCGTAATAGTCCCCGACACCCGCATGGTCGCGCCCGACAATCAGGTGCGAACAGCCATAGTTCTGGCGGATGAGGGCATGCAGAAGCGCCTCGCGGGGTCCAGCATAGCGCATTTCAATCGGATAGCCCGCCTGAACGACTGTCTTTGGCACAAAGTAGTTGTCAATCATTGCCTGAATGGCCCGCGTGCGGACCTCGGCAGGGATGTCGCCTTCCTTCAGTTTGCCCAGCACCTGATGAATGAAGACCCCGTCCGTAACCTCGACCGCGATCTTGGCGAGGTGTTCGTGACTGCGGTGCATAGGATTGCGGGTCTGAAAGGCCGCAACGCGGGACCAGCCATTGGCGGTAAACATCTCGCGGGCTTGCTCGGGCCGAATGTAGAGATGTGGGTATTGTTTGGGATAAACACCTTCGTCAATCACGCGGACTGGTCCCGCGAGGTTCACCTCGCCTTGAGCCAGCACTTTGGCGACGCCTGGATGATCGGGGTCGGCGGTACGATAGACATGCTTTGCTTCGAGCGCAGTATCGGGGCGATACTTTTCCGCAACGACCATGGTCGCCAGAAGCGTTCCAGTTTCTCCGTCGTAGAGCGCGACCTCATCTCCCACTGCAATGTCATCAGCCACTTCTCCTGGGACCGGTAGAGTTATGGGGATGGGCCAGAAGGTGCCATCGGCCATCCGCATGTCCACGCACGACCCACGCCAGTCGTCATGTCCCATGAAGCCTTCGAGCGGTGTGTAGGCACCCATGGCAAGCATCGAGACGTCTGAAACCGCCCGGCTGTCCAGCGCGATCTGCTTCAGGCTAGCGGCGCGTGCAACCTCTTCCACCCCCTCTGCTGCTGGCAAGAGCAATGGCTTGAGCATGCCAGAACCATGTGGTGGGACCAACTTGGGCATAAGAGTACTTTCGTGAAGCCGTGAGAGAGAGCGGCCGGATAAACCCTCTCAGGGTTTCTTCGGCGTCTCGTATGGCACTTCGGTCTGGAACTCTTCCCAGACCGTTTCGTAGCCCACAAAGCCTTTCTTGGTCGGCTCCATCTGACGCGTGGTGTAGTAGGGGGTCTTGCCCTCGGGGACCGGAGCTTTGGCATCTACCTTGGCCATGGGGTCGTCTCCTCTGTGATCGTTTCTGTGTTCCCGATTGCCTCAGTTCGGCCTGAGGCGGGATGGATCGACGGCGGGTTCCGGGACAATCGCGCCGCCGGCCTGCGTTTCCTCTTCGGTGGCATCGCGCACGGTCAGGACCTCAAGCGTGAAGATCACTTCGCGTCCGCAGAGCGGGTTGTTGCCATCGACTGTCAGGGTCTCTTCGTCCATGCGGGTGACGAGAAAACTACGGGTCTGCCCCGCATCGTTTTCCATCAGGATGGAGGTGCCGACCTTGCGGTACTCCTCAGGCACGTTCTCGATGCGATCGGTGAAGACGAGCTTCTCGTCCCGCATGCCGTAGATCGCGTTGCCGTCGATGGGCACGTCGATGATGTCTCCGGCTTTGGTGCCCTCGAGCTGGCTGTGCACATGGGGGGCGAGGACCTCGTTATGGCCGTGGACATAGCCGAGGGGGAATTCGACGGCGGTCAGTACCGCGCCGGATTTCTTGTCGGTTACCCGGTAGGTCAGTTCCACGAACTTACCGTCTTCGATGGTGTCGCTCATATCGCTGCCCGCGCTCCCATCAGAAGATTGACGCGCCGAAGATACGGACTTGTTCGTCCTCGAGTCCGAGCACCAGACGGCCCAACCATTCGCCCTGCTTGGAGGTGCTCTTCTGGCGAAAGAGGACAGTCACATGGTCTCCGCGTCGAATGGTCCCGAGAAAGTCTGCGCCATCTGCGAGGTTGCGGGCTAATTCGCTGTTGGCGAATTGATGGCCCGCTTCAACTTGATTCATGGCGCGGGCAAAATCGCGGGAGAAGTTCCGGGTGAACTCGCCGTACTTGCCCTCGTTGGAACTTTCGACGAGATCCCGCCAGAGCGGCTCGGCGATCATTTTGATCTCTTCGTCGGTTTTGAAGATGATGCTCACGCGTCGATCCCGGAACAGTCTCGGCATACTCGGTCAGAAAAGGGAGCAGGCCCGTAAGCCTACCCCGCTGTGTGTTGTCGTGGCCTCACTTTGCCGGAATGGCCTTGGCCTTAGCTTTCGCCTTGGGCTTCTCGTCCGGCTCTTCGTCAGCGCCAACGAGGTGATAGCAGGGCGCCTTTTCCATGGTGTAGTGCCCCGTTTCCGGATCGCGCCGCGACACGGTCAGGACGTGCCAGTTCTCGTCATCGACCTTCATGTAATCACCCCGATAGTAGTAGCCCGGCCAGCGCGTTTCCTTGCGGAAGAGCGTGTGCTGGGTCACGCATTCGGCGGCCCGGTGGCGGTGCTTCAACTCCCACGCTCGCAGCAGCTCGTGGGTGTCTTCGGCCGCGAGGCTATCGAGATCCTCTTCCATCAGCTTGAGTTTCTTCAGGCCGATCTGCAGGAGCTTCTCGTTGGTCATATAGCTGACCGTCACGCCGCCGCAGTATTCGTCCATCAGCTTTTGCAGACGGTCGAGACCCTGTTTTGGATTGATGTAGTGAGGGTTCACGTCACCCGCGACGATGGCGTTTCTGTAGACCTTGTAATGCTCGAGCGGCTTGAAGATCTCGGCTTCGCGCCGTTCGATCTGCTGGCGACTGACTTTGATGCCTTCCGCCTTCCCATCATCAATGTACTTGCATGCGGCTTTTGCGGCGAGACGGCCTTCGGTGAACGAGCCCGACGAGAACGCGTGAGGCGTGCCGCCTACAGCGTCGCCCGCCCCAAAGAGACCCTCGACGGTGGTCATTCGGTTGTAGCCCCAGAAGTACTCATCTGGAGAAACGTCCTCTGGACCTGAGCACCAGGCGCCTGATCCAGTGGCGTGAGAACCCATCACATAAGGCTCAGACGTCGTAAGTTCGGGGTTTTCGTTCTTCGGGTCCACGTCCGTTGCAGCCCAGAGAACCGCTTGGCCGACGGTCATGCCGAGGAAGTTCTCCCACCCGACTTCTTCCAGATGCGGGTCCTGGAATGAGTGCATGGTGACCATGTGGATCGGCCCGCGCCCTGCGTTCATCTCGGAGATCATGGCATGGTTGCGCAGGCAGGTCGGGATCGGCCGGTGCGTCAGGTGCGAAGCTTCCGGGTCGAGATATTCCTTGCCGACCATCTTCTGCAGTTCGGGGAACCATTTGCTCTCGTATTCCTCACCCAGACCGTTCTGCGTGTAGGTCTTGAGGTGCAGGAAGTAAGCGCCGACCGGTCCGTACCCGTCCTTGAAGCGGGCGAGAACGATCCGGTTCTCCATCTGGGTCATCTTGGCGCCGGAGTTGATCAGGAGGCCATAGGCCGAGGCCGAAGACCACGGCGCATACCATGTCCGGCCCGCGCCTTCGCCGACCGAGCGCGGTTTGAAGATGTTCGAAGCGCCACCTGCCGAGCAGACCACGGTCTTGGATTTGAAGACGTGATAGTTGCCCGTGCGCACGTTGAAACCAACGGCACCTGCGACACGGTTTTCCTTTTCGTCGTCCATCAGAAGATGGGTGACGCAGATCCGGTTGTAGACTTTGTCGGCGGACTTCTTCGCAGCTTCGGCCACGATGGGCTTGTAGCTCTCGCCGTGGATCATAATCTGCCAGCGGCCCTCACGAAGGTATTGCCCGGTATCGGGGTCCTTCATGATCGGCAGGCCCCATTCCTCGAACTGGTGCACCGTGCTGTCGACGTGGCGAGCCATGTCGAACAGCAGATCCTCGCGGACCATACCCATCAGGTCGATACGGGCGTACTTTACATGATCTTCGGGGTTATTTTCGCCCCACCGCGTACCCATGTAGCAGTTGATCGCGTAGAGCCCCTGGGCCACGGCGCCGGATCGATCGATATTGGCCTTCTCCGCGATGATGATTTTCTTGTCCTGGCCCCAGTAACGGGCCTCGAACGCGGCGCCTGTGCCGCCAAGACCTGCACCGACGACCAGGATGTCGATGTTGTCTTCGACAATCGTTTCGTGAGCCATCAGTAGTACACGCCCTTCTTCATCTTGAGACCGTTCGATTCCAGCGTGTGCAGGCCGCCCTCGTCCATTCGGACGTATTCAGGCTCCTTGAACAGCAGCTGACTGTCGCGCATTTCGTCGCTTGGCGCCTCCACAGCGGCAAGTTCAGGGATATCGCGTCCCCACGGTTTGGTGGTGATCGGCGAGAGAAAGTTCTTCTCCGTCCCGTCGCGGAACTTGATGCGCCAGGCGATGGTGCCCTTTTCCTCGTCGCGGTTCACCCGCACGCTGTGGCCAAGCGGTGCAAAGTCGGCGTAGCCGCGCACGTCGATGGCGTTCTGCGGGCAGGCCTTGACGCAGGAATAGCACTCCCAGCACATGCTCGGCTCGATATTGTACGCGCGCCGCGTGGTCTTATCGATATGCATGATGTCGGAGGGGCAGATGTCGACGCAGTGGCCGCACCCGTCGCAGCGTGTCATGTAGACGAAAGTTGGCATGAACCGGTTCCCTTAGATTCTCGATCGGTACTGGCGATCTGCTGATTAGTAGTGGCGCGGATCTTCGCGCTTGATCCCAAGGCCCATATTCATGGGCGCGTCCTTCAGGAGAGACATCGAATGGCGCTCCTGCTGCGCGGGGTCGTCACGGCTAAGCGTCGGCAAGTTCATGGCCTGACCGCTGGCATAGGCCACGCGCTTCTGGTAGGCGGCCGCCGGCTTGAAGAACATATGCGCAAACTTCGACCACGGCACGCCGCCAAAGAGCGCGATCGCCGAGATGATGTAGGCGGCCAGCATCAGCCACCCGAGGCCTGTGCCCTGGAACATGGCCCAGAGGAGGCCGAACGTGACCGTGCCCAGCAGCGAGAGGACAAAGAGGTCGGCGCGCTCAACACGGAATGGGGTCAGCCCTTCGGCAGCAACATCCACCCGGATGAAGAACCAGAACCAGTAACCACCGACACAGACCGAGAGGGCGCTGACATACCAGAGGAACAAGGTCAGGCCCGAAGCGCCGGGGTTCTCGGCATCTGCCCCGAAGACCAGAACCAGCGTCATGAGGATGTAGACGATGAAGCCCCACATGGTCAGAAGATGTGCCTTGCGCCGGTCAGGATTGCAGAACTCGGCGGACGTCGCCACATCGACCATGGCAGTCTGAATGGCAATGCCCATCTTTTCGCTGTCGCCGATCTCTCGGTCGCCCTTTGCAGACTTCGCGGCAAGCTCAGCGAAGTACTTCGCACTTTGCTTATGCCAAACGTCAAAAAGCGTTCCGCCAACGACCAGAAGAATCATAAGGACCACAAAGGCCTGCATGATGCCTGGCGACACATAGACCGCCAGTTCGGCAAAAGGATTGTTGCTCAGCATGTTCGGGATTTCTCCTCTTGGCCTTGGGTCATGGACCGAATTCTCCACTTGAGATTCGGGAATAGAACAGTGTCGCGTGTGTTGTTGCCCATCTCAGCCCATTATGTCCACTCTTCACCGTAGCTCACATCGCCGCTCGCCCGGGTGACGGGGCTCGACTGGCCTTCAATGTCAGGCAGCGATGCATCCAATGGGGCATCGGTCTTCTCGATTTTCACGCGCAGATCGAACCACGCGGCTTGACCGGTGATCGGATCAGAGTTCGACCACCTCAGGCCATCTCCTTTCGGCGGCAAAAGTTCGTGGATAAGGTGGTTGAGAAGGAAGCCCTTGTTGGCTTCGGGCGCGCCCTTGTCCAAGGCCCAAGCGCCCTTGCGTTTGCCAATTGCATTCCAGGTCCATAGCGTTTTGGAGTTGACCGCGTTCATCCGGAGGGCAGGTACAGTGATCTCGCCATGATGCGATGTGATCCGCACCCAGTCGCCATCCTTGATGCCGTGTGCGTCGCAAACCTCACCCGGCACATACATCGGGTTGCGCCCGTGGATCTGGCGCAGCCAAGTGTTCTGAGAGCCCCAGGAATGGTACATCGCCGCCGGCCGCTGAGTGATCGCGTGAAGGGGATACTCGTTTTCGTCGACGCCCTCCTGCTCGAACGGCTTGTACCAAACCGGGAGGGGATCAAAGGTATCGACCATCCGTTGGCGCAAGTGGTCCGGCGGCTGACGGTCGCCATGTCCGAGGGCGGCAAGCCGGAAGTTCTGCAACGGCTCTACATAGAGTTGCAGCGAGAAGTCCGACACCACATCGAACAGTCCCGTCTTGATCGCCCAGTCCTGATAGGCCTGATTGGCGAACTTGTAGAACTGCGCTTCCTCAGGGATGTGCCCGATCCAAAAACCACCGTTCTCGATGTACTTGTCGAGTTGGTCTGAGTTGGGGGCGCCGCGACCCACTTCGGTGCCGTCGCCGCGCCAGCCCGCAAGCGGTCCGATGCCCGGACGGCGCTGATGATTGACCATGTAGTCGGCATAGCTTTTGTACGTCGCCGACCCGTCGTCGTTGACAAAGTTCGGCAGTCCAAGGCGCGCGCCGAGATCAATCAGAACGGACTGAAAGCCTCGCACATCGCGTCCATCGGCTTGTTCTGCCGGATCGACCACCGGCCATCGGATCGCGTCTGCTGCGGCTTCGGGTTCACTGATAGGGCGATCCAACAGACTGATGCAATCGTGGCGCTCAAGATACGTCGTATCCGGCAGGATCAGATCCGCATAGGCGACCATTTCCGACGAAAACGCATCGGAATAGATGATGTTGGGGATCACATAGTCGCCATTCTCGTCTTTGGCCGACAGCATCTCCATGACGCCTGTCGTGTTCATCGACGAGTTCCAGGCCATGTTCGCCATGTAAAGGAACAGCGTGTCGATCTTGTAGGGATCTCCCGCGTGGGCGTTCGAAATTACCATATGCATCAGACCGTGCACCGACATCGGCGCATCCCAGGTAAACGCCTTGTCGATCCGGCTGGGCGAGCCGTCTTCTTCGAGAAGAAGCTCGTCTGGACCCCATGGAAAACCCAGGTGCGGTCCGGCCAATGGCCCTTCTCCGATACGCTCCCGGTTGGGCTTGGGATGCGTTCGCGCCGGTTTCGGATATGGCGGCTTGAAGCGAAACCCACCGGGACACTCGACCGAGCCGAGCAGGATCTGAAGGATGTGGATCGCCCGGCATGTCTGGAACCCGTTGGAATGGGCACTGATCCCG
>CAYYZH010000160.1:0-1807 GCA_964475765.1 uncultured Limibaculum sp. | reverse complement strand
CCCGGGCAGCGGCTTGCCCGGGGGCACGCCCGCATGGGGTTTGGGGTGAATGGGCGACGGCTTTGGATAGGGCGGCTTAAACCGGAAGCCGCCGGGCACCTCGACGCTGCCCAGGATGATCTGCAACAAATGCAGCGCGCGGCAGGTCTGGAACCCGTTGGAATGGGCACTGATCCCGCGCATTGCATGGAAACTGACGGGCCGCCCGATCATCACTTCGTGGCGCTCGCCGTAGACATCGGTCCAAGGCGTATTGATCTCGATAGCCTCGTTGAAGGCGGTGTGCGCGAGTTCGGCAGCCAGCCGCTTGATCTGCTCTGCAGGAACGCCCGTCTCATCCGACACGGCCTCCGGCGCGTACTGCGGATCAAGATACTTCTCCGCCAGGAGATGAAAGGCAGGCACCGCTCGGCGTCCGTCTGCCAGCGTCACCTCTCCCTTGAGCGATCCGTCCCGTCGGTGGTCCCGCGCACGGCCCTCAGCACCAAGCTTTTGGGACCAGACCATGGGCTCGCCATCGGAGTCGCGCACGAAGAGACCATCGTCAGCGCCGCCGGGGTTTCGGATGACCAGCCAAGGCGCGTTGGTGTAGCGCAGCAAATAGTCCAGATCGACATGACCCGTGCGCACTAGTTCATGGATCAAGGCCAGTACGAACAGCCCGTCTGTGCCCGGGGTGATCCCGACCCACTCATCGGCAATCGCATTGTATCCTGTGCGCACCGGGTTCACGCCGACGACCTTTGCGCCGCGTTCCTTCAGGCGGGAGAGACCAGTCTTGATCGGGTTCGAGTCATGATCTTCGGCCACACCGAAAATCATGAACATCTTGGTCCGTTCCCAGTCCGGCGAGCCGAACTCCCAGAACGCGCCGCCCATGGTGTAAATCCCGGCCGCGGCCATGTTGACCGAGCAAAACCCGCCATGTGCAGCATAGTTCGGCGTACCGAACATCTGTGCCCACCACGACGTCAACGATTGCGACTGATCACGCCCAGTGAAGAAGGCCAGTTTCTTCGGATCGTCCTTCCGGATCTTGTCGAGGCGTGTCGTCGCGATCTCCAGCGCCTCGTCCCAGGAGATTACTTCGAACTCGCCAGACCCGCGCGGACCGACCCGTTTCAGCGGTTTCATCAGTCGGGCAGGAGAGTAGTGCTGCATGATCCCTGCAGAGCCCTTGGCGCAGAGGACGCCCCGGTTCACCGGATGGTCGCGGTTTCCCTCGATATATCGGATCTGCCCGTCGCGAAGATGAACGTTGATCCCGCAGCGACACGCACACATGTAGCAGGTCGTCTGCCGGACCTCATCAGAGACAACCGGCGACGTGTCTAGCTTTGGTTCAGCAGCCTCTTGCAACCGGTCTCTCCACAGACGTGCTTGATCCCCTACCTCTGCCGCGCAGGCAGAGTTTTCGCAACGTGACGCTTTGGTGCATCAGGGCTGGACCGAAGCGATAGGCCCAGATTGCAGAGACTTGTCGCCCCAAGCGGGGTCTTCGGGGTGGGGAAATCCCGCCTGATGGAAGTCAGTCTTTGAGCAGCCGGTCGAGTTCGGCCTGTTCCTCAGGCGATAGCCCTTCAGTCGTCGCTGTGCGCTGCCGGCGTAGATAGAGGACCGAAGCGATCAATCCGAGCAGGAAGATCAGTGGTCCCGCAAACCAAAGCGCAGCATTCGCCATCGAAAAGATGGGTTTGAGAAGCACGAACTCGCCATAGCGCGCGACGAGAAAGGCGCGCACCTCGCTATCGCTGTCCCCGGCGACCAGTCGCTCGCGTACCAAAAGACGCAGATCACGTGCGAGGCT
>CAYYZH010000159.1:0-10178 GCA_964475765.1 uncultured Limibaculum sp. | reverse complement strand
CCCGCGACACACAGCTTGTGGTGATCGGGCTCGATGGCATGGACGAGGCCGCGATCAGCGCATCCCTCGCATGACAGCGGTGACGCTCGTTCGCGACGATGCGCTTTCGACGGATGCGCTGGCGATGATCGCCATGTCCGAGGCTGAACTGGCCTCGATCTATCCGGCCGAGGTCCGCTATGCCTTTTCGCCCAAGCAGTTGACCGACGCTGAGGTGCGCTTCCTGACCGCCTATCGCGAAGACGCCGTGATCGGATGCGGCGGGGTCGCCCCCTGCGACGGGTTTGCCGAGCTGAAACGGATCTTTGTCATCCCGGATGCGCGCGGCTCCGGCGTGGCCGGTCAGATCGTGGCAGGGCTCGAGGCCATCGCCCGCGCAGATGGCTATCACACCATGCGCCTCGAAACCGGTGAGGACAGCCCCGACGCAATCGCGCTCTACACAAAGCTCGGCTATGTGCGCATCGGCGCGTTCGGGACCTACGAGGAAAACGGCTCGTCGGTTTTCATGGAAAAGGCCCTCTGATGCATCTCCTGCTCGCACAGCCAGGCGAGACGACCGACGGGTCCGAGGCCGTCGACCTTGAGCAGTCCCCGGCGGACGTGATCATCATCTCCGCCGCCGACACCGAACTGGCCGCCCTCGCCGAGGCCCGCGCCGCAATGGACGCGCCGCCCGATCTCAGGCTGGCCTCGCTCATGCACCTCACGCATCCGATGTCGGTCGATCTCTATCTCGATCAGACCGCCACGAAATCGCGGCTGGTGATCGCCCGCGTTCTCGGTGGCGAGGGCTACTGGACCTATGGACTGGAGCAGTTCGCGGCCCGCCTCGGCGCCGCCGGGATCGCCTTTGCTGCGCTGCCCGGAGACGACAAACCGGACGAGACCCTGCTGCGCGCGTCCACCGTTTCGGACGAGGACTGGCACCGCCTCTGGTCTTATTGCGTCGAAGGCGGTCCGGACAACATGACGGCGCTGCTGGAGGCCACGAAGGCCATCCTTTCGGATAGTGCCGACCGCCCTGCCCCGGCGAAGCCACTGCTGCGCGCGGGACTTTACTGGCCCGGCACCGGCACCGCGGATCTTGCCAATATCCGCGCGAGCTGGCGCAAACCGGAGGCGCCCACCGCCGCCAGCGTTTTTTATCGTGCGCTGGTGCAGGGCGCGGGGCTCCCCCCGATCAACCGCCTCGTCCGGACCTGCATGGCGGAGGGGCTGAACCCGCTGCCGATCTTCGTTGCCTCACTCAAGGATCCTGTCTCTGCCGCGACTCTGGAGGCGATCTTTGGCGACGCCCCGCCGGACGTGGTGATCAACACGACCTCGTTCGCGGTCTCGTCGCCGCAGTTCGGCCCGGCTGAGACCCCGCTCGACAGGCCGGGCGTCCCGGTCTTTCAGGCCGTGCTGGCCGGGGGCACCGAAGAGGCGTGGGCGACCGGTCTCAACGGTCTCTCGGCCCGGGACATCGCGATGAACGTCGCCCTGCCGGAGGTCGATGGCCGCGTCCTGACCCGCGCCATCAGTTTCAAGGGCGAGGCGTATTTCGACGAGGCCACGCAATGCCGGATCGCCACCTACCGCGCGCAGGGCGACCGCATTGCGTTTACCGCACGGCTTGCCGCCAATTGGGCCGGGCTTGCCCGCAAACCCGAGGCCGACAAACGCGTCGCGATCGTGCTTGCCAACTATCCCAACCGCGACGGGCGGCTCGCCAACGGGGTCGGACTGGACACACCGCAATCGGTGGTCGACATGCTCGGGGCGCTCCAAGACGCGGGCTATGGCGTGCAGGACGCGCCGCCCGACACCGCCAGCCTGATGGACCAGATTCAGGCCGGCCCGACCAACTGGCTGACCGACAGGGCGAATCGTACCGGCGGCGCGCGCCTCTCCCTCGACGCCTACCGCGCGTTCTACTCCGAACTGCCCTGGGATGTACGCAGCGAGATCGAAACCCGCTGGGGCGCGCCGGAGGACGATCCGTTCTGCGGCGCCGACGGGTTCGCCCTTTCGATCTTCAGTTACGGCAACGCCGTTGTCGGCATTCAGCCCGCCCGGGGCTACAACATCGACCCCAGGGACAGCTACCACAGCCCGGATCTGGCCCCGCCGCACAACTACATCGCCTTTTATGCATGGTTGCGCGGCGAATTCGGGGCAGACGCCATCATCCATTTCGGCAAGCACGGCAACCTCGAATGGCTGCCCGGCAAGGCGCTGGCGTTGAGCGAGACCTGCTTTCCAGAGGTGGTTCTCGGCCCGGTCCCGCATCTCTATCCCTTCATCGTCAACGACCCCGGCGAGGGAACGCAGGCCAAGCGGCGCACCGCGGCAGTGATCCTTGACCACCTCACGCCGCCGCTCAGCCGCGCGGAAACCTACGGGCCCCTGAAGGATCTCGAAGCGCTGGTTGATGAGTACTACGAGGCCGCGGGCGTCGATCCCCGACGGCTCGATCATCTGCGCCGGGAGATCCGCACGCTGATCTCTTCCGAGCGGCTGGATCTCGATGCAGGCATCACGCCTGATATGGACGAGGATACCGCGCTCCAGCAGCTCGACACCTATCTCTGCGAGTTGAAGGAGAGCCAGATCCGCGACGGGCTGCATGTCTTTGGTGCCGCGCCCGTGGGAGATCTCGAACGCGATCTCGCCATCGCGCTTCTGCGGGTGCCGCGCGGTGATGGCAAGGGGGCCAATGCCTCGCTGATCCGGGCGCTGGCCCGCGATTGTGGGATCGATCCCGCCGATTTCGACCCGCTCGACTGCGAGATGGGTGCGCCCTATGACGGCCCTCGGCACAAATTTCTGCACTCGATGGGACTTGAGTCATGGCGCACGAACGGCGACACGGTCGAGCGGCTGGAGATGCTCGCACAGAATGCCGCCGCGTGGTCCGAGACGCCCGAACACTTCCACCACACGCGTCCGGTGCTCGAGACGCTGCACCATGACATCCTGCCCAGTCTGCGCACCTCCGGCCCTGCGGAACGCGATGCGATGCTGGCAGGTCTGGCCGGTAAGTTCATCCCGCCCGGCCCCTCCGGCGCGCCAACGCGGGGACGGCCGGATACGTTGCCCACGGGGCGGAACTTTTACTCCGTGGACAGCCGTGCGGTGCCGACCCCGACCGCCTGGGCGCTGGGGTGGAAATCAGCAGAGCTGTTGATCGAACGCCATCTTCAGGACCACGGCGACTGGCCCCGCGCGATGTTGCTGACCGCCTGGGGCACCTCGAACATGCGCACCGGCGGCGATGACATCGCGCAGGGTCTCGCGTTGATGGGATGCCGCCCGACCTGGGATCAGGCGAGCCGCCGCGTCACCGGGTTCGAGATCATCCCGGCGGAGGCACTGGCCCGACCCCGTGTGGACGTAACCCTTCGCGTTTCCGGCTTCTTCCGCGATGCGTTCCCGGCGCAGATGGATCTCTTCGATGCTGCCGCCCGCGCGGTCATGGCCCTTGATGAGCCCGAGGACCAGAACCCTGCCGCCGCCCGTCTGCGGGCGGAGGACACCCCCGAGGCGGCCTATCGTGTCTTCGGCTCGAAACCTGGTGCCTATGGAGCCGGACTTCAGGCCATGATCGACGAGCGGCTTTGGGAACGGCGCGCGGATCTTGCCGAGAGCTATCTCGAGTGGGGCCAGTACGCCTACGGTAAAGATGCCCCCGGCACCCCCGCCCGTGCAGCACTGGAGACGCGCCTGACCCACACCGATGCCGTCGTGCAAAATCAGGACAATCGCGAGCACGATCTGCTGGACAGCGACGACTACTATCAGTTCGAAGGCGGCGCGGCAGCAGCGATCGAGCACCTGAAGGGCAGCGCGCCCACCGTTTATCACAACGATCATTCGCGCCCGGAGCGCCCGGTGATCCGCACGCTGGATGACGAAATCGGCCGCGTCGTCCGCTCCCGCGTCGTCAATCCGAAATGGCTCGAAGGCGTCATGCGCCACGGCTACAAGGGTGCGTTCGAAATCGCGGCAACGGTCGACTACCTCTTCGCCTTTGCCGCAACGACGGGGGCTGTGAAGAACCACCATTTCGATCTGGTGCACGAGGCTGTCATGGAGGATGACCGGGTGCGCGGTTTCATCGCCGAGGCCAATCCGGCCGCCTTGCGCGAAATTGCCGAGCGCCTCAGCGAAGCCATCGCACGGGGCCTCTGGCAACCCCGCTCCAATTCCGCCAGAGTGCGTCTGGAGGGGCTGACATGATGGCAGACGAGATCACCCGCAGAACATTCCTTGGCACCACTGGCGCGGCCACGCTTGCAGGGCCGGCCGGCGCCACGCAACAACAGTGGATGCTGCCGGAATGGACGCCGCACGCGGCCTGCGTCATGGCGTGGTGCTCGGCCTTCGATCACTATTCCTTCGACGAAGTCACCGCGATCCGGATCGAACAAGCCGCCATCGCACGCGCCATCGCCACGTTCGAGCCGGTCACGATGCTGGTCAACCCAGGTGACAGCGTCGATGCCGCGCGCCAGCTTGGCTGGGACGTCGAAGTGCTCGTGATGGAGCACTACGATATCTGGGCCCGCGATACCCTGCCGGTCTTCGGGCGCGACACGAACGGGCTGACAGCGACGGGCTGGAACTTCAACACATGGGGGGAGAAGTTCGAGGGCTATGACGCCGACCTGACGTTGGCCGAGCGCTTCGCGACCAAACGCGGCATCGAGTTCCAGACCGCACCCATCGTGGCCGAAGGCGGCGCGTTCGAGACCGACGGACGCGGCACGCTGATCACGACCGAAACCTGTCTCCTGAACCCCAACCGCAATCCCGGCCTCTCCCGGCAGGATATCGAAGAGGCGCTGAAAGCCCACGCACCCGCCCTGAACGTCATCTGGCTCTGGGGCTCGGAGGTCGACGATGTCACCGACGGGCATGTCGACGGGCTCGCCCGCCTCATCCGCCCCGGTCTGGTGGTGGTCGAGGTCACCGACGACAAGGAGGATCCGGAATACGCCGACCTCCAGGAGAACGCAGTCCGGCTTGAGGCCGCGCGCGACGCCCGCGGAGAGCCGCTCGATGTGATCCGGCTCAATCGCCCGCTCTGGGAAAACATGCCCGAACGCGGCGACATCTTCGCACCCTCCTACGTCAACAGCTACTTCCCCAATGGCGGGATCATCATGCCTTCCTTTGGCGACACGTCCCGCGACGAAGCCGCCCGTGCTCTGTTCGCCGAACTCGAGCCCTCGCGCCGCATCGTGCAGCTGCCCATCGACGCCATCGGCGAGACCGGCGGCGGCATCCATTGCTGCACTATGCAGATCCCGAAGGTGCCGACATGATCGAGATCGACACCGCCGATGCGGCCACCGATTGGACCGCCGTGCTCGATCTTTTGCACCGGGCCTTCGCGGTGATGGAGGGGCGCATCGACCCACCCTCCTCGCTCTACACCCATGATGAGATGTCACTGGCCGAGCTGGCCGCCGAAGGGCTTTGCCTGCTGGCCAACGTGGATGATGCCCCCATCGGCTGCCTGTTCTGCAGCCCCCGTGAAGATGCGCTTTATGTCGGCAAACTCGCCGTCGATCCCGACCATCAGGGCGAAGGGATCGGGCGCGCCCTGCTCGATGCCGCCGAGAACGCGGCGCGGGCCGCGAGCCTGCCTGCGCTCGAATTGCAAACCCGTGTCGAGATGACAGAGAACCATGCCGCCTTCACCGCCATGGGGTTCGTTTTGGCCGGAGAGACCGCGCATCCGGGCTATGACCGTCCGACCTCGATCACCATGCGGCGCGAGCTGTGAAGCGCGTCCTCTTCCTTTGCGGCAAGGCGCGCGCGCGCTCCCCCACCGCGGCGCAGGTCTTCGCCGACTGGTCCGGCATCTCGACCGATTTCGCCGGGATCTCGAACGACGCCGACGACGCGCTCAGCGCAGATCAGATCGACTGGGCCGACGTGATCATGGTGATGGAGCGCCGGCACGCCACCCGCCTCAACGACCGTTTCGGGCGCGTCCTCGCGGGCAAACAGATCTTGGTCCTCGACATTCGCGACCGATATACCTTCATGCAACAGGACCTCATCAACGAACTGATGGACAAGGCCGCACCAAGATTGCGCTGACCTTTGCGCCAGGGAGAACCCCATGACCGATAAACCGGAAGACTTTGAGCGCCACGCCTCCAAGATGGCCAAGAAGAAGGCCGCCCGCGACAAGATCATGGCGACCAAGACCGACAAGAAGGGCCTGATCGTCGTCCACACCGGCAAGGGCAAGGGCAAATCCACCGCCGCCTTCGGCATGATCTTCCGTCACATCGCGCACGGGATGCCTTCAGCGGTCGTGCAGTACATCAAGGGCGGCATGTCCACCGGCGAGCGCGACCTCATCACCACCCACTTCTCCGACCTCTGTCAGTTCCACACGATGGGCGAAGGCTTCACCTGGGAGACCCAGGACAAATCCCGCGACATCGAAATGGCGCAGGCCGCATGGGAAAAGTCCAAGGAGCTGATCCGCTCCGGCCTCTCCATGGTTCTCCTCGACGAGATCAACATCGCCCTGCGCTATGACTATATCGACATCTCCGAAGTCGTGGAGTTCCTCAAAACCGAGAAACCCGAGATGACGCATGTCGTCTGCACCGGGCGCAACGCCAAGGACGAGTTGATCGAAATCGCCGACCTCGCCACCGAGATGGAACTCGTGAAGCACCCTTTCCGCTCCGGCATCAAGGCGCAGATCGGGGTCGAGTTCTAACCCTTAAGCGAGTTATCAGTCATGTGGCTTGTCCCCCGACCTGAAATGGTGCTGCGCTGCGTCTTGGTTCTGACGAGAGAGGTACATGGTTTGGGTTAAATGATCGTTGCTGAGACGCGGTCGACTTTCTGTACATACGCCTGCCATACGCAAGCCATACAGGTGCCATACGCTTGCAATACGCGAGCCATACGCCTGCCATACGGGGTGGATCCCAGCGCAAACGGCCAGCGTTTAGGCCCTGATCAAGGTTGCTCCCAAGGCCATCGAAACCGCCGCCTGAACCGGATCGATCACAGGAATGCCCAGCGCGCCCTCGACCGGTTTGCGGTGTCTGGCCATCCCGGCACAGCCGAGAACGATGACATCTGCGCCGTCACCCCGAAGCTGATTTCCCGTTTCGATCAAACGGCTTAGTGTGTTCTCACCCCGCGCCGTATCGTCCACGGACATGTTCAAGGCGCGCTCATTGGCGAGCCGCTCCAGCACGCCCATCCGGCGCATATATCGGGTGTGCCGCGCGATCGAAACGTCGGAAATCGCAATTATTCCAAAGAGATCGCCGCGGGTCATCGCGGTCAGGATCCCGCTCTCCTGAATGCCGAACACCGGCACCTTGGCAACCGACCGGCAGACATCGATCCCTGGGTCCGAATAACAAGCGATTACAAAGGCTTGTGCATCCTCTCGCTGCTCAACGATTGCCGCCAGCGGCATCACCACCGCGTCGGAATCGCGCTGACTTTCGATGCCAAATGGCCCCTCCGTCAGGGTCACACATTCGATGGGCGGACCACCCTCGATCCGAAGGCAATCCACCGCCTGATCCATAGCCTCGGTAACAGCCTCGTTCGAGTTCGGATTGATAACGATGATCGGCCCAGTCACGGGGCGATATCCGCGCCAAAATTCGTTGCGGGATCAAGCTCTTGCGCCATATGGCCGGGCAGTCCGGAGAGATCCACGGACCCCCGTTTGATGAACTCACCGTGGGCAGGATCGCCCACGAGTTCGCCGTTCTCGATCACCCTTTGACCCCTTGTCAGAACGGTCTCAGGCTTGCCCGTCAGCTTAAAGCGTTCGAAAGGATTGTAGTCCATATTGTCATGCATCTCTCCCGCCACCCACTCGGTGTTGGGATCCCAGATTGCGATGTCGGCGTCTGAACCCACGGCAAGCGTCCCCTTGCGCGGGTGCATGCCGTAAATGCGCGCAGCGTTGGTCGCTGCAAACGCAACGAACTGATTGAGCGACATCCGTCCTTTGTGAACCCCTTCCGAGAACATCAGCGGCAAGCGCATTTCAATCCCGGGCATCCCGTTTGCGATCTGGGGGAAAGCCGCATCAGGGCCTGCATGAAATTTCCCTGACGCATCAGCACGATAGGGTGCATGGTCGGAGGAGACGAGCGACAGGGTTCCGGCACGCACATGTTGCCAAAGCAAGTTCTGCGTCGCCGCATCACGCACCGGGGGAGAGCAGATGTATTTGGCCCCCTCCATCCCCGGCCGGTCCAGATCATCGCGGGTCAGGAACAGGTATTGCGGGCAGGTCTCACCAAAGATCTTGGCACCTTCGTACCGTGCCCTGCGCACCGTTTCTGCCCCGCCTTCGGTCGAGACATGCACGATCAGCAGCGGCGCATCCACCAGCCTGGCAAGAGAAACGGCACGATGGATCGCCTCTTCCTCGGCCAGCGCCGGGTGGCTTGGCGCATGATACCGCGGCGCCGTGTGCCCACCCTTAACCAGATTTTCAGTCATCCAGCCGATCATTGCATTGTTCTCGGCATGGACCATCGTCAGTGCCCCGTGTGCCTTGGCCATCGCAAGAATGTCGAGAAACTGGCGGTCGTCTATCATGATCTTCGGGTACGTCATGAAGACCTTGAACGAAGTGATCCCACGGGCAAAGGCCAGGGGCAGTCCGTTCGTCAATACGGTCTCGGTCGGATCTGAGACGATCAGGTGATATGAGTAATCGATGACTGACCGACCGTCGGCGCGATCGTCATAACGAGCGAGTGTATCCGGGATTTCTTCACCCTTGTTCTGCGCTGCGAACGGCACGAAACACGAGTTGCCACCAAAGGCGGCGGACACGGAACCGGAAGCGTAATCGTCGGCAGTCATCAAGCCCATGCCGGATTCCTGGGCGATGTGACAATGGGCTTCGATGCCGCCAGGCAGGACGAGTTTCCCCGTCGCATCAATGACATCCGGCGCATCCAGCGCCTCGGCAATCGCGACAATCCTGCCGTCACGAATTCCTATATCGGCCGTGAACGTGTCGCTTGCGGTTGCAACGGTACCGCCACGAATTGCGAGGTCGAGTTTCATCAGCCGACAGATCCATCCGGCCGGACAACGCCGGTTTGACCGGTGATGCGTCCGTAGTGCTCGATCCTTCGGTGGCGCTTGAAATCGAACATGGTCTCCTTGCCGAAGATGGTCGCGTCCATGTCGCAGGGATGCACCAGCAACTCGTCCTCTTCAGTCTCGGCCTTGGCAACGATCCGACCATCGGGATCGACAATAACGGAGCCGGCAAACAAAGGGTGGCCGTCTTCAACGCCCGCTTTCGCCACAGCCACAACCCAGGTCGAGTTCTGATAGGCACCGGCCTGTAGAGATAGCTCGTTGTGGAACATGCGCACGCTGAGGTCTTCATCCGGCTTCTGCGAATTGGTCGACGGCGTGTTATAGCCGAGCATCACCAACTCGACCCCCTGCAGGCCCATTTCGCGATAGCTCTCGGGCCAGCGCCTGTCATTGCAAATCATCATTCCCATCCACGCATCCATGTTGCGCCACACGGGAAAGCCGAGGTCGCCCGGCAGAAAATAGCGTTTCTCCAGATGCTGATGCGTGCGGTCGAGGTCGAATTCCGCGTGACCGGGCAGATGAACCTTGCGGTACTTGCCAACGATCTGGCCCGTTCGGTCCGTCAGAATTTGAGTATTGAAATGCTGCCCCGAAGGCGTCAGTTCCGCGTAGCCGAGTGAGATCGCAATCCTATGTTCTCGCGCCCGGTCAAAGAGGGGCTGGGTGACAGCATTGGGCATCTCACGCTCGAACCAGTGATCGACTTCAGTCTGATCCTCGACATACCAGCGCGGAAAGAAGGTGGTGAGGCAAAGCTCGGGGAAAATGACCAAAGTGCAGCCTCGTGTCGCTGCCTGATCCAGCAATGCGATCATGCGGGCAACAACCGTGGCGCGGCTTTCCTCCCGCTGGATTGGCCCCATTTGGGCACCACCAACAATGATCTCACGCATTACACTCACCTCCGATGAAGGGTCGGGCCAACCCATGTCCGCCATGACTTCGTCGCCCAGTCCGACCCTGGCCAAGTGGTCCAACTCCACCACGTAGCTCAGATCGGCAAGCTCCAGGCAGTACCTTAGCGCTCTGCTCGACCGCCACAATGCCTTCAAATGTCTATC
>CAYYZH010000158.1:0-10191 GCA_964475765.1 uncultured Limibaculum sp. | reverse complement strand
GGTCAAGAGGGCGAGTCCGGCCAAAATCGCCATCCTCACAAATTTGACCATACTGACCAGAACACTCATCCGGAAATTTCCCGCTACAGAGCGGCACTCAATCGAACCGGTTATGTGGCGCCGCAGCGAGGCGCACAACACCCCGCCTGCCTATATGCTGGCTGGATGTGGTCCGGAGGCCCCAACGCGAGGCGATCCCGTATCAGAAACTCATCGGCATCGGCAGCAAGGGGCTGGCGTAATCCCCTGCCATCCCGAACCGTTTTCACCTCAGCCCATGTGCGCTCAGTCCAGCGGTTTGCTCAGCGTGAAGACGCCGCGCATGTCCCCCGCCGAGAACCCGCGCGCGGCGTCCTCGGGGTAGGTGTCGGCGAGGGCCGCCTCGACATCCGCGCTGACCTCTGTGCCGCCATGGCATTGCAGACAGACCGCCCCGGTCGGGATCGCTTTGACCATGCGAAAGGCCCGGGCGCCGTCGGTCTCGACGATCTCTGCGGACATGAGCGACGCGACGTCCTCGCCCTCGGCCGCCCGTGCGAGAAACGCGTCGATGGTGGCGGCGGTATAGTCGTCAGGGGCATTGGCCGGGTTGCGCAGGCGGTGGCTCGCGCGCGAGATGGACCAGCCGTCATGGGCATCGGACACGCCGACTGTCAGGTCCTGCGCGCTGAGATTGCAGACCTCCAGCGCCTTCAGCGGGCCGCCCGCCTGCATCGCCGCCTTCAGCTCGGTCTGGAGAGAGCCGGCGAGTTCCTTGATGATCTGACCACCTTCGGATTTGAGCGCCGCGATATCCTGACCGGCACCAACAGGACCAGTGGCGGCAAGAACCAGAAAGGCAATGGGAATGGCGCGCAACGGTCTCATTTCACACCTATCAGTTGTGAAAGCTTCGCCGGACTATCCCGACAGGCGCAGGAGTTGTCAATGCCGGAGCGGTGAGACGTCAGTCCGCGAACCGGGCAGCGACAATTCCGGCAGCCCGATTTTGCAGTGTTGTCAGCCTGCCGGTGAGCGCTTCGAAACTCTCGACATCTGCGGCACGGGCAAAGAGCTGCGCGAGTTCGGGGCCGATACTGCCCGGATCGAGCTCGGTCTCCAACGCGATCCGCTCAATATGTTGCAAACGTTGCAAAAGGCTCAGCGCATAACGCAGATCGGTGGCGTCTTCGGCAGAGAGCCAATCGTCGGGCAAGGCCCCCAGCACATCGCGCGCGGGTCGTCCGGCCTCTGCGCCATGAAAAAGCGCCCCGGTCTGGGCCAGAAACTCGATCTCCATCAGCCCGCCCGCTGCGTGTTTCAGCGACCACGGATTGCCGCGATCTGCGGCCTTAGCCTCCACCAGACGGGTGCGCATTTCCCGCGCGTCTTCCAAGATGGCGGGTTGCCCACGGCGCGCATCGAGAACGCGCGTGATGATGTCTGTGATTTCAGTGGTCAGCGTCTCCGGCCCCGCAACAACCCGCGCCCGGGTGAGCGCCATGTGCTCCCAAACCCAGGCCTCGCTGGTCTGATAACTCTCGAACGCTGCGAGCGAGACCGCAACTGGCCCCTTCCGGCCCGAGGGGCGAAGGCGCATGTCGACCTCATAGAGTGATCCCTCGGCGGTTGGTGCAGTCAGGGCAGCCACCAGCGCTTGTGTCAGACGGGGATAGTATTGCCCGGGCGCGAGCGGACGCGGCCCGTCGGAGGTCTCCACCCCACCCGGGTCATAAATGGTGATGAGGTCGAGATCCGAGCCGGATGTCATCTCGCCCGTGCCCAGCTTGCCCATCGCCAGCACCGCCATGCCGCGCCCGGGTGGCGGGCCATGTTTCTCGGCGAAGCCGGATACAACGCGGGGGTAGAGTGCGCTGAGGCAGGCCTCGGCGATGCGCGAGAACGCCGCCCCTGCCTCGGTCTGATCGGAGATCCCGCGCAGGACGTGGACGCCCGCGCGGAACCAATGCTCGCTTGCCCAACGCCGGGTGGCATCGAGCGCTCGTTCATAGTCAGGCTCGGCGGCCAGACGCGTGCCAAGATCGCCGCTTAAAGTCACCAGATCCGGCAGGGCCGACCAGTAATCCCGGTCGACCAGCGCGTCGATCACCGGCGCGTGCTGGCCGAGATAGCGCGCAAGGCGCGGCGCCGCGGCGCAGATCTCGACCACGAGGTCCAGAAGCTGCGGGTTAGAGACAAAGAGCGAGAAGACCTGCACGCCCGCGGGCAGACCCGACAAGAACCTGTCGAACTGTGCCAGCGCCTGATCGGGACTGGCCGCGCCGGCAAGTCGGTTGATGATCTGAGGCTCGAGCTTGACGAACATCTCGCGCGCCCGTTCGCTGCGAGTGGCGGCGATCTGTCCGTCATGCCATCGCCTGATCTGGCGCAGCGCATCGCTTGCCCGATCGAAGCCCAGCTCGGTCAGGCGCGCCTCGGACATGTCGGGCCCGATCAAAGGCGCATCACTCACGGTCGGTTGAGGCGCGAAGAATTCTCCGCAGGTCGCATGCACGTGGCGCAGCGTACGGAGAAGGTCCTCTTCAAATACCGCAGGATCAGAGGCTCCGGACAGCGCCGCGACCCGGGCGCGCGCTTCGTCGGATGTCGGCACGGTGTGGGTTTGCGCGTCGTCGATCATCTGCAAGCGGTGCTCGACCGTGCGCAGGGTCTCGTAACCCTGGGTCAGGTCATCGCGCACCGCGGTCTCGATCACACCGGCTTCGGTCAGCGCGTCGAGCGCCCCGAGGGTTGTCGGACTGCGCAGGCTCTCGTTCCGCCCGCCCATGATAAGCTGACGCGTCTGGGCGAAGAACTCGATCTCACGTATCCCGCCCGGCCCCAGTTTCAGATCATGCCCCGGCAGGGCATCGGCGGTGAACTGAGCCTTCTGTGCGCGGATCTTGCGCAGCATATCCTGCGTGTCTTCGAGCGCCGCGAAATCGAGATGCCGACGCCAGATGAAGGGGCTCAGGGAGGCGAGATAGGCCGCGCCTGCCTCCGCATCCACGAGAGGCCGTGCCTTGATATGGGCCGAACGCTCCCAAGTCCGACCAACAGACTCGTAATACCGCTCGGCAGCTTCCGTTGCCATGCATACCGGCGTCGTCGACGGCGAAGGGCGGAGCCTCAGATCGGTGCGAAAGACATAGCCCTCGCCCGTCACCTCCGAGAGCACTTTGACCAGTTGCTTGGAGACATGGATGTAGCGCGCCCGCGCCTCCAGAACGTCGTCGCCATCGAACCGTTGGCCATCGAAGAGGAGGATCAGATCGATGTCCGAAGAATAGTTCAGCTCAAACGCGCCCATCTTGCCCATCGCCAGCGCGATGAACCCGGCCCCTGTCGCGAGATCCGTTTCTGTCAGACCGGGCAGCTTGCCCTGCCGGATTTCGGCCCGCAGCAACCACCGGCTGGCCGAGGTGACCGTCGCATCGGCAAAGCGGGTGAGTGCCGCCGTCACTCTGCCCAGATCCCAAACCCCGCCAAGATCGGCCAGCGCGATCAGTAACGCCGCCCGTCGTTTTGCCACCCTTAGCGCTGTGCCGAGATCCGCTTGGCGCGGCGCGTCTTCGCCAGCTGTCCGAACCTCGGAAATCAGGATATCAAGAGTATCTTCAGGCGCAGCAACCGCTGCCCCGGTCAGCCACTCCGCCTCGCGCGTTAACAGACGGCGCAGATAAGGGCTGGTCCCCGACGCACCTTTCAAGACATCGCCAAACGCGCCGCCCCGCAAACCGGGATCGACCGCCTCCAGTGTCTCACGGCCCAATGCAGGGTCATAAGCCAGCGGTGCGCGGCTGATCCTGCCCGCCAGCCCGGTCATCGCCGGGCCCTTGGGCAGGGATGCAGCGCAGGCATCTCCCGACTACCGCCCCTGATAGGCCGGTTTGCGTTTCTCGAGGAACGCCATGACACCTTCCTGGAAATCATGCGTCTTGCCGGCTTCCCCCTGCAAAGCCGCTTCAGCAGCAAGCTGATCCGGCAGATCATTGGTCATGCTCTGGCGCAGGGCCTGCTTGATCAGTTGATAGGCGCGGGTCGGCCCCTTGGCGAGCTTGCGGGCCAGCGTCATCGCGCGCTCCTCCAGCATCTCGTCCTCGACCGCCTCCCAGATCAGCCCCCATTCTGCTGCGGTGGAGGCCGGAATGGGATCGGCAAGCAGACACATGCCCATGGCTCGCGCCCGGCCCACGAGACGCGGTAGCCAATACGTGCCACCGGCATCCGGCACCAACCCGATCCGGGCAAACGCTTCGAGGAAACTGGCGGAGTGCCCCGCAATCACGATGTCGGCGGACAGCGCCAGATTGGCCCCGGCCCCGGCCGCCGCACCGTTCACAGCGCAAATGGTCGGCACCGGGCAGTCGTAGATCCGCTGCAAAAGCGGCTCGTACTCCTCGCGCAAGGTCTGCTCGAGGTTCAGCTCGGCGAAACTTCCGACATCGCCCAAGTCCTGCCCGGCACAGAACCCCGGCCCGTTTCCGGTGAGCAGAATGACCCGCGCTTCCCGCGCGCCGTTGTCCAGCGCCTCGGTCAATTCACGGCGCATCACCGCGGTCAGGGCGTTCATTTTGTCCGGCCGGTTCAGCCGGATCGTCGCGATGTTCTCTTCAACAGCATAGGTGATCGTATCGTACGGCATAGGTCCCTCCAACTTGGCCGCCAGCCTAGCGTATCGCGCAGCCGTGACCAGCCGGAACCTTGCGTGAGGTGGTCAAAACTACCGTTAGCAGAGATTAAACCGATTTCGGCGACAGTCGCCGAAGCATTGTGAGAAATTGCAGAGGGTGACATGGCCGAGCAAAAGATCGATGATCCGCTCTTCGACTACAAGACCTACCGGTTTGGTCGGAGCAAGCAGATCTTTCGCGGCCCGCAACCCAGTCTGCGGGGCGATTACTTTGCGTTTCTTGGCACGTCCCACACGTTTGGTCGATTTGTTGATACGCCTTACCCCACTCTGATCGGCGAAGAGCTGTCGACCGGCAGCCTCAATCTCGGCACAGACGGGGCCGGTCCCGGTTTTTTCCTCAGCGATCCTGAAATCCTGCGCGCGGCGAACGGGGCTTTGTTGACTGTTGTGCAGGCCATGAGTGCATCGAACCTGTCGAACCGCATGTACTCGGTACGCCCCCGGCGCAATGGTCGCTTGCACGAGATTTCCGATCTTCTGATGGGGATCTATCCGGAGGTGGATTTCGACCGCTTCAGCTTCGTTAACGTGATGCTACGCCATCTCGCCGGCATCGATCAGAATCGCTTTCGTCTGGTCGTCAACGAGATGAAGAACGCCTGGACCGGGCGCATGCAAACTTTGTTGGCAACCATCGAATCGCCGACGATCCTGTTCTGGTTCTCGCAACGCGCACCCGAAGATGTGGAGGCGGATTCGCACAAGGCTTCCGCCGAGAATTATCCCCACTTTGTAGATCGTGCCATGGTCGATGCGGTCACTAAGCTTGCCGAGGGATACGTCGAGTGCGTGAGTTCGGCGGGCTTCCCGCATGATCTTACGCTCGATGGGCGCACCGTGCTTTTCCGCCCATCCGGCGAGCCGATCAACGAGAACCGGGAGTTCCCGTCTCCGGACATGCATAAACAGGCCGCGGAGGTTCTGTCGCCCGAGATTGAAAGAGTTCTCGCCAGCGACTAGCCCGCAGCGGTCTATCCGGTCGCGGGCGTTCTCAATTTTGCTGTTCCCTCGGGATCGACCGCCAGAGGCGTGCCTTGCAACACCACGCCGAAAAGCTCGGCGGCTTGGTCGACTGTGTAATAGCCCGCGCGAACATCTTCGAGGACGCGCGCGGCGTCGCGCTCCAATGCGTCGCCGTACCCACCACCGCCAGGTGTCCCGACCGCGACCCGGTCTCCTGCACTCAGCGGAATGTCCTGCTCCTTTGACAAGTGCGGCGGCGTGTAAGGCTTTCCATCCCGCCAGACTGTGACGTCGTTCGGTGCGCCATCGGCTCCACCCAGAATCCCGGGCGGGCCAAAGCGACCGTGATCCATGACGAAACTTGCCCGCCCGTCCCCCCGCCTGAGCTCGATCTCGTACTCAAGTCCGAAGCCGCCACGCTGTGCGCCTGCTCCGCCGGACCCTTCGCGTAGTGCATACCGACGATAAAGCACGGGGAACTGCTGCTCCATGATCTCGACGGGCGGCGCTTTGGAAATGCCGATGGTCGAGCACCCGTTGGTCAAGCCGTCATGATCTGCGTTCCCGCCATAGCCCCCGCCCGAGAGTTGATACATCACGAAGCTGCGTTGACGGTCAGGGTCCCATCCGCCCAGCCCGAAGTTTCCGGACGTGCCTGCGGGCGCAGCCGTGATCCGGTTCGGCAAAGCAGGCGCGAGTGCGAGAAACACTGCCTCGGCAATGCGCTGGCTGACCTCTGCGGCACAGCCCGACACGGGCCGCGGATACTGCGCATCCAGAAACGTGCCGACGGGCACCGGCACATGCAGCGGTTCAAACGCTCCCGCACTCATCGGCACATCCGGGAAAATGTGACGCATCGCGAGGTAAACCGCCGACTGCGTGGTCGCAAACACCGAATTCATCGGTCCCTGACAGGGCGGCGAGGATCGCGAGAAGTCGAACTCCAGCGCACCGTCGGTCTTGGTCACATCCAGATTGATCTCAAGCGGCGCGTTGACGACACCGTCAGAGTCGACAAACGCGGTCGCGGAGTAGGCGCCATCCGAAATCTCGGCGATCCCGGCACGCATCTGATCCGCCGCCCGGCTGCGCAACTCTGCGATTGCGGCCTCGACCACGCCATCACCGTAGCGATCCAACAACGCGCCAAGCTGTGTCTCTCCGACCAGCAACGCTGCCGCCTGGGCCTTGATGTCCCCGATCCTCTGGTCGGCCACCCGTATGTTCGAGCAGATGACCTGATACATTTCGCGCACCAACTCGCCCCGGCGAAACAGTTTGACCGGCGGCAAACGCAGTCCCTCCTGCTCGACCGCGGTGGCAGATGCCGAAAAACCGCCAGGCACGGCCCCGCCTATATCCGGCCAGTGACCGGTGTTGGACAGCCAGCACCAGATCCGCCCGGACCGGAACACAGGCATGGCAAACCGCACATCCATCAGATGGGTGCCGCCCAGATACGGATCATTGACGATGTAGATGTCACCGGGCTCCGGCGCCTCAGTGTCCCCCGATGCGATCCGCTCGATGATCGTGCGGGTCGAAAACTGCATGACGCCAACGAACACCGGCAGGCCAGTCACCCCCTGCGCAATCAGTGCACCGTCATCGGCGGCATAGATCCCATCGGCACGGTCATTCGCTTCGGCAATGATTGGCGAAAATGCCGCCCGTGAGAACGAGAGATCCATCTCGGCGCAGATCTGCTGAAGGCCAGCCTGAATGACGCTTAGCGTGACGGGATCGAGGGTCATGGCGACATCTCCCCCGGATTATGCGGTCCCTCATCTGACCCGGGCCTTCCGCCGAAATCGACGCCCGACCCGATCTCGACGATCAGATTGTGGTCGCTGTCAATGCGTGCCCGGTCGCCAGGCTCTATCACAACAGTCGTGTCCATTTGCTCAACTATGGCCGGGCCGGTGATCTTGGCTTCACTCGGCAAACGATCGCGCCAGTAGACCGGTGTCTCCTGCCATCCTCCTTCGAACCAGACCCGCCGGATCGTGGTTTCAGCCTCGGCAAGTGTCGCAGCCTGCGTGCTGATGTCGATCAGGGCGGTCAGGTCGACAGCCGGTCGCTCGCCGATCACCGAGCAATTCAGGTTCACCAGATTGGCGCGGATCTCGGGCAGGTCGACATGGAACCGTGTGCGGTAGGCCTCCTCGAACAGGCGTTGTAACGTCGCGCGGTCGGGGGTGCCGTCGGGCAGCGGGACCCGCAACAGATGGGTCTGGCCGATAAACTGCATGTCGACGCTGTGGATCGCCCGAACGCTATCGACGCTCACGGTTTCGCCGGCAATCAGGTCCCGGCCATGGGATGACTGCTTCTCGAAGATCCGATGCACCCGCTCGATATCAACGGTATCGAGCGGCATATTCAGAGTGCGGACGAAGTCGTGGCGCAGATCGGCAACCACACATCCCAGCGCATTGGTGATGCCCGGACGCGCCGGGATGAGAACGCGCGGGATCGCAAGCTCGCGCGCCAACGCCGTTGCATGCAAAGGACCTGCTCCGCCAAAGGCAAAGAGCGCGAAGTCGCGCGGATCGGCGCCAAGCGAGATTGAAACCATACGGATCGCCCCGGCCATCTTGGTGTTCGCAACCATCAGGACCGCAGCCGCTGCAGCGTAGGGATCAAGGCCCAGCGGCGCCCCAAGACGGTCGGCAAAGACCTTCTCGAGATCAGCGCGTACCACAGGTGCGTCCACCGCCAGCAGCTTCTCCGGGTTCAATCGACCAAGCAGCAGGTTGGCGTCCGAGATCGTCGGCTCGCTTCCGCCCCGCCCATAGCAGATCGGCCCGGGATCGGCGCCGGCGCTTTCCGGTCCGACCTGCAACAAGCCACCCGCATCCACCCGCGCAATCGAACCGCCACCTGCCCCGATGGTACGGACATCCACCATGGGCACATGGATCGGCATGGCATATTCGACTTCGATCTCGTTGGAGACGGCGGGCTCAGCCCCGCGGATCAGAGCGACATCGGTCGATGTGCCGCCCATATCATATGTGACCAGATCGGGCATCCCCGCACGGCGACCTGTAAAAGCTGCGGCCATCACACCGGAAGCGGGCCCCGACATCACGGTTTTCGCAGCTTCCCGAGCGACCGAGCCGGACGACACCATGCCGCCATTGCCGTTCATCACCAGCACGTCGCCTGCGTAGCCTTTGCCAGCCAGCTCATCACGCAGCCGGGCGACGTAGCGCTCTAACAAGGGCTGAACCGAGGCGTTTACGGCGGCGGTCACGCCCCGCTCAAACTCGCGGCTTTCTGACAGCAGGGCATGTCCCATCGTGATGTACCGGTTCGGCCAAATCTCGCCCGCGATCTGCCCGGCGCGGCGCTCGTGCTCGGGATTGGCGTAGGCGTGCAGGAAGTGGATCACCAGACTTTCGCAACCCGCGGCCAACAGGTCCTCGGCAGCGCGGCGCACAGCGGCTTCGTCGAGCGGCGTCAGAACAGCTCCGGCAGCATCCATCCGCTCCGGCACCTCAAGACGCAATTCGCGCGGGATCACGGGCCGAAAGACGCCGGTCATGCCATATGGCGCCGGACGGGTTCGCCGACCAAGCTCCAGCACGTCGCGAAAGCCTTCGGTGGTGATCAGCCCGGTGCGCGCCAGCTTGCGTGTCAGAACCGCGTTCGTGGTCGTCGTTGTGCCGTGAACAATCAGGTCCAGCGCCGCCGGATCCACATCGGCCTGATCGAGAGCCGCCAGCACGCCGAACGCCTGATTCTGCAGGGTCGTCGGCGCCTTCGCGAGACGCACGGCGCGCGCGACCGGGTCAAGCAGCACCAGATCGGTGAACGTGCCCCCGACATCGATCCCGGCCACCAAGCCTTTGCCACCCATCAGACCCTCGCTGCCACCTTGCCGTGGTTCCGATATTTACCACTTGAAGTTCCTTTGTATGCTAACGATATAGATCGGCGTTGTAAAATGGATCGCACCACATTATTGCCGGTCGGAAGGACCTTCAGACATGACCATGGCCGCCGCGATGACCGATGCCGAAACGCCGCTTGAGACCGAGTTCCCCATCCCCGCAGGTGTGTTTGCCGAACGCGTCGCCTCGGTGAATCACTACACGGACCGATTGTTCCAGTTCCGGATCACGCGCCCGGCATCTTTCCGGTTCCGCTCGGGCGAGTTTGTGATGATCGGACTGCCAAACGCCGAGAAGCCGGTGTTCCGCGCCTACTCGATCGCGTCGCCGAGCTGGGACGAAGAGCTCGAGTTCTTCTCCATCAAAGTGCCAGACGGCCCGCTCACGGAGCATCTGCAGAAGATCAAGGTCGGCGACGTTATCCTGATGCGCAAGAAACCCGTCGGCACACTGGTGAACGATGCGCTGATCCCGGGCAAACGGCTCTACATGTTCTCAACCGGGACGGGCATTGCTCCCTTTGCGAGTGTGATGCGTGATCCAGAGACTTACGCGAAATTCGAGCAAGTGATTCTCTGCCATACCTGCCGCGAGGCTGCGGAACTGACTTACGGGTATGAGACCGTGGCCGCGACGAAGGACGATCCGCTG